>CAYVGR010000023.1:0-17611 GCA_964450065.1 uncultured Prevotella sp.
GCATAGTGCTCTCCCTGCCTTCCTTCAGTACAAGGGCAACAAATCTCTTGGTCAGGTCGGAAACATCGATTCCACACGCTGTTTCGAGCAACGTTTGCTTCTTGTCCTTGGCAAGCATGGGGTTGTCTATCGTGAAGCGGAGCTCTGGTACTTTGAGATAGCTCTGTACAAGCATCTGCATCTCTTCGTACACTTTGCTTTCCTGCTTCTGCACCGTGGCACTCTTAATCAGTGCACGGGCATATCTGACAGATATTACACCTAAATCCATAAGCTACGCATTTATTGTTCACGTTTGTTATCTTCAGAAACCTCATCCAGCAGTTTGTCAATCAATTCCATCTGCTTGTCGTTTGAAGAAAGCTGTTGCTTGACGATCTTCTCTGCAATTTTCACAGAGAGCTCTGCCACTTGGGAGCGGATGTCGCGAATGGCATTCTGTTTCTCCGCCTCTATCTGCGCCTTGGCATCAGACAGCAGCCGAGCACCTTCCTCTTTCGCTTTCTCCTGGGCTTTCTCAACGATGGCATCACGAGTGTCTGTTGCTTCTTTCAACAACAGAGCCTGTTTCTCGCGGGCCTCTTGCAGCATGGACTCACCTTCTTGCTTGATATTCTCAAGCCGTTCCGAGGCTTCGTGTGCCTTGCGCAAACTATCGTCAATGTATTTCTTTCGGTCTTCTACCATATTGGTAATGGCAGGGAAACCAAATTTAGCAAGAACACCAAAGACCACCAAGAACGCCAAGAGCATCCAAAACAGGAGTCCTAAGTCCGGCGTTAATATTGATGGTAAATTATCCATTCGATATTCTTTATTAAATCAGGAACGCACAGGCTGCAATAGCAAAGAGAGCACATCCCTCTACAAATGCAGCAGTAAGAATCATGTTGGTCTGAATCTTGTCGGATGCTTCCGGCTGACGTGCGATAGCGTCCATGGCCTGACCACCAATCCTACCAATACCGATACCTGCACCTATCGTAGCAATACCCGCACCGATGCCCGTGCCCAGCTGTGCCAGACCTTCTGCAGCCAATAATGTTGAAATAATCATAATTCTAAATGTTTTTAATTGTTATTTATTAATTTATTGTTTATTTTAAAATATGTGTTGAACCCAATATCCCTTCATCCTGTCATTCCTCAAGATTTCAGGTTATGCCCATTCTGTCTTACTCTGCGGCATGTTCCTGGTGAGCTAAGCCAATGAACACTGCACTAAGCAAGGTGAACACATAGGCCTGTACAAAGGCTACTAATATTTCAAGAGCATTCATGAACAGCAACATGATGATGCTAAGTGTATTCAGTCCAAGTCCAAATCCTACGCCCATCGACCATCCCAAGAAAATCACACAAGTGAAACTCAGTATTATTGAATGTCCGGCCATCATATTAGCAAAGAGACGAATCATCAAGGCAAAGGGTTTGGTAAATACGCCGAACAACTCAATGACCGGCATCAATGGCACCGGTGCTTTCAGAAAAACAGGTACTCGGGGCCAGAATATTTCCTTCCAATATTCCTTGTTACCAAAGATATTGATAGCAAGCATTGTGCATACAGCAAGGAACAGTGTGATGTTGATGTTACCCGTAATGTTCCCACCTCCAGGAAAAACAGGAATCAAACCAATCAGATTACACGCAAGAATAAAGAAAAACAGAGTCAGCAGATACGGGGCAAATTTACGGTAATGCTTCTCACCTATCGATGTTTTGATCACATCATCGTTGATATACATGACAAACATCTCCATCATTCCCACAAACCCTTTCGGGGCATCGCTCTTCTCGTCGCGCTCTTTATACCACCTTGCACAGAAAAGGAAGATGCCTATCAGCACAGCAACTACAATCCACATTTGCGTCACCGTCTTGGTCATGCTTAGGTCTAACGGCCTTACTGATGTGCCGTCGTTCATCTTCTCGAATATCTTGCCATGATGTGCTGTATCAAAATAATATGGCTCCGGCAAAGTCTCTGCCGTACAGAATGTCCACCTCCCCGTAGCTTCACTGCGCAAAATAATTGGCAGCGGGATATGGATGCTTTTTCCCTCGTATGACGCAATGTGCCACTCGTATGCATCAGCAAGGTGTTCAAGCACTATTTCCGGTATGTTAAGCCCATTCTCTTGTCCTTCATTCGCAGCACAAAGCTGCAAGGGCAACACTGCCACCATGAGGAGGAGAAGAAATGATCTTATATATTTCATTATTCTTTTATTTTTCTATTCGTCTATTGAGATATCCGTATGCCTGCGGAAGAATATGGTATGATGTCCAAGAATTGCGATGTAAAACACAGCAAATACCAAAAAAAACACCAACATTGCATCACGACCGGCAACGAGATAATATACGAACATCACTGCCAAAGCAGTCAACATCCTTACTCCCGACACAGCCATGAAAAAGTTGGGAAGGCTCTCCGTAGAGTCCTTGGCTATCTTAGTCCATACCACTCCCTCGACTATTTCAAAGAGCAAGGCATAGCAGGCACATATTATCAAGGGTGTGACAATAGCGTCGAAACGACCGATATTAACAGCAAGCAATGCTATGAGAAACAGAGCCCCAACGATAATGGTTCCTTGTTTTCGGTACTGCCAGCCTATGTGTTCTATGTCTTTTCGTGTCATTACCCGTTGTATCTAATGGCATACTACACTTCTACGCACAAATTAACCACATTCTTGCGAACTGAAACAAACCCACCGTCGATTTTCAACGACTCTGTTCCTTTCTTGGTAACATATTCTACCACACCGGTTTCGAGCGATGAAATAATTGCTGCATGATTGTCCAAGATTTCAAAAGAGCCTAATGTTCCCGGCACTTTGACTCTCTCGCATGGACCATCATAGACTATCTTTTCCGGAGAAACAATTTTCAGAGTCAACATAAGCAATTATCCTTTGGCTTGTTCCAACAGTTTCTTACCCTTGGCAATAGCATCTTCTATCGTACCAACGTTCATAAACGACTGCTCCGGAAGGTCGTCTACCTCTCCATCAAGAATAGCATTGAAACCCTTAATGGTGTCTTCTATGCTCACCATGACACCGGGAACACCGGTAAACTGTTCGGCAACTGCAAACGGCTGAGAAAGGAAGCGCTGCACGCGACGTGCACGGTTCACCACCAACTTGTCCTCTTCAGATAGTTCCTCCATACCCAGAATGGCTATAATATCTTGCAATTCCTTGTAATGCTGCAAGTTTTCTTTCACGCGCTGGGCACACTCATAATGTTCCTTACCAACAATCAGCGGATCGAGAATACGTGATGTGCTGGCCAAGGGATCCACGGCAGGGTAGATTCCCAGCTCTGCAATCTTACGATCGAGTACCGTAGTTGCATCCAAATGGCTAAAGGTTGTGGCCGGTGCGGGGTCGGTCAAGTCATCGGCAGGCACATACACGGCTTGAACGGAGGTAATAGAACCTTTCTTAGTAGACGTGATTCGCTCCTGCATAGCACCCATTTCGGATGCCAGCGTAGGCTGATATCCCACAGCTGACGGCATACGTCCCAACAGAGCCGACACCTCCGACCCGGCTTGGGTGAAACGGAAAATGTTGTCGATAAAGAACATGATATCCGAGGGTGCCCCACCCTTGCCTCCGTGGTCACGGAATTGTTCAGCCACCGTCAGTCCGGACAAAGCTACTGATGCACGTGCCCCTGGAGGCTCGTTCATCTGACCGTATACCAGCGTGGCTTGCGACTTCTTCAGTTCTTCCGGGTCGACAAGCGAGAGATCCCATTTGCCTTCGTCCATGGCATCGGTGAACTTCTTGCCATAGCGGATAACTCCTGATTCAAGCATGTCGCGGAGTAGGTCGTTGCCTTCACGGGTACGCTCACCAACACCAGCAAACACGGAGTAACCCTCGTGTCCTTTGGCAATGTTGTTGATCAGCTCCATAATCAGTACGGTCTTACCTACACCAGCACCACCGAAGAGGCCAATCTTACCACCTTTCATATAAGGCTCGAGCAAATCGACCACCTTGATTCCCGTGGTAAGTATTTCCTTACGGGTTGACAAATCATCAAATTTTGGAGCCTCGCGGTGGATAGGATAGCTTCCTTCCATATCAAGCTTTTCCATGCCATCAATAGGCTGGCCGATAACATTCATCATTCGACCCTTGATCTGCTCACCAATAGGCATTGTGATAGGACTTCCAGTTGGCACAACTTCCAGCCCACGCTGCAACCCGTCAGTATTGTCCATTGCCACACAGCGCACGGTGTCTTCACCAATGTGCTGCTGCACCTCAATAACGAGGTTTTGGTCGTCAGGTCGCTTCACCCTGAGCGCTTCGTAAATTTTGGGCAGCACTTTCTCCGAGTCCTGTCCCTGGGTGTC
This sequence comes from uncultured Prevotella sp., assembly GCA_964450065.1. Taxonomy (GTDB): domain Bacteria; phylum Bacteroidota; class Bacteroidia; order Bacteroidales; family Bacteroidaceae; genus Prevotella. Next base: position 4,385 of record CAYVGR010000023.1, read on the forward strand.
AAAGTAGACATCAATCACTGGGCCAATAATCTGGGAGATGCGTCCGTTGATTTGTGACATAAGCTCTTGTTTTAATATATTGTTATTTTTATTTATAGTGTAGTCGCTTAGATTTAGCAAGCAGACTTCACAAAGGTACATTAATTTTTCCTAGAGGATAAAACTTTTTAACAAACTTTAGTGTCCTAAATTATATACTCAGTTTATTGAGCACCGTGATAAGCTTCCTGTCAAACGGCTTGTCAGACCGAATAGCTTCGGAAAGCGGCACATAAACCACCTCATTGTTACGTATTCCAACCATAAGGTTGCGCTGTCCCTGCATAATAGCCTCGACAGCCCCTACCCCGGTACGGCTCGCAAGAACGCGATCGTGAGCCGAAGGACGTCCACCACGTTGTAAATGTCCCAGGATAGAAACACGCACGTCATAGTTGGGAAATTCCTTCCGTACACGGTCGGCATAATACAAAGCACCACACTTGGGACTTTCCGATACTATAACAATACAACTCTTCTTGGATTTACGGATACCCCGTTCCATAAACTCTGACAACTGGTCAACGTCCGTAGAATCTTCCGGGATAATAGCTGCCTCTGCACCACATGCTATGGCTGCATTCTGAGCAAGGAATCCGGCATCACGCCCCATCACCTCTACAAAGAATATTCGCTCATGGCTCTGGGCTGTGTCCCGAATGCGGTCCACACATTCTACAATAGTGTTCAGCGTGGTGTCATAGCCTATGGTGGTGTCTGTGCCATAAAGGTCGTTATCTATGGTACCAGGAAGGCCGATACAGCATATATCATTTTCCCGGGCAAAGCTCATCGCTCCCGTCAGCGAGCCGTTACCACCTATCACCACCAGGGCATCAATTTCTTCCTTCTCCATCGTTGCCCAAGCCTTTGCACGACCTTCGGGCGTCATAAACGCCTTAGACCGCGCACTCTTCAATATGGTGCCGCCTTGCATGATAATTCCCGACACATTCTCGGTTGTAAACGTCTTGACCTCTCCGGTCACAAGTCCATCAAAGCCACGGTAAATAGCCTTGATGTTAAAGCCGTTGTAGATGCCGGCACGTGTCACTGCCCGTATGGCAGCGTTCATACCCGGAGCATCACCTCCGGATGTGAGTATTCCTATAGTCTCGATTCTTCCCCTCATACTTATTTTTTTACAAAATTATATTATATTTATACTTTCTATCACACCATAAGCAGCAATGCTGTCAACCCTACCAGTCCTCCAACAGCAGCTTTCCAGCCCACGTGCATGAAATACCAACCTACGTGCAGCCTTTCGGTGCGCATCAGCACCACACCGGCTATCGAGCCTATGGTAAGCACGTTACCTCCCACAGCCGACATATAAGCTATAAGCTTCCAGTACATATCGTTCACTTCGGCAGACGGTTGCAGCGTAATAAAGCTGGCTGCCGTGGAGAAGTTTTCGAGCACAATGCTTACCAATCCTGCGCTAATGCCCAGCGCTTGATTGCCAATACCATGATTTTGCAAGAGTGTCCAAAAAGCGTCCACCGCTCCGGTCTCCTTCACCACACCGAGGGCGAGGACAATGCCCATAACATAGAGTATGATTTGATGACCACCATAAAACAGCGCCTTGGGCACCCGGCGCTCGGTCATGCTATCCATATTCAGCAACTTGCGGTTCACCAGCTCGTTAACCACCCAAAGCAGGCTCAACACGCACAGCGCGCCAAGAAACGGACTCAGTTTTGTTATATTGTGGAAAGTGGGAATAAACCACAGACCACCAATACCCACCACAAGCATCATAAACCGCTGCCACACATTGAGCCGCGTGTCGTCACCCCGATAGGCCATCGTCACAGACTCGGTCTCAATATGATCGGGCAGCTCCCTGCCCACCCACCATGTGGGTATGGCCCATGCCAGCAAACAGGGCACAGCCAATGTCAACGAAAAGTTGGACGGCGTAACCAATCCCGCATTCCACAACATCAGCCCCGTCGGGCCACCTATCACCGTGAGGGCACCCCCGCAGTTGGCCGCCAAAACGATTGTCGAACCATATACCATGCGCTGCCTGCGGTTGGGCACCAATTTGCGCATGGCCACAAGCATCATCACCGTTGTGGTAAGGTTGTCGAGATTGGCCGAAATAACCAGCGTCACAATTCCCAACACCCAGAGCATTTTCCGGCTGTTCCGTGTTTTGAGCCATTGAGTAATGAAGTCAAAGCAGCCGTTGTTTTCCAAAATATCCACAATGGTCATCGTTGCCAAGAAAAACAACACCACCTCACATGCCCGTCCAACATACTTGATAAAGATATTGCCGGCAATAAATTCCTTGACCAAAATGCTGGAGGGACGGCGACCATTCAAAAATTCCATGTATTCGGCCGCATGCTGACTCATAACAAAGTCGGTTCCGTAACCGATGTACAGCACCCACCCCACGGTACATACAAAAATTGCCACAGCAGCCTTGTTCACATTCGTGACATTCTCGGTTGCAATGAGCATGAATCCTAAAAGTAATATGCCGGCAATTACAAGAGTCATTACAAAGCAAGGTGGATTTTATTGAATTACCACCATCAAAATTTAGATTTCTACTTGTCGCAAAGTTAACAAATAATCCAAACCCCCACAAGAAATACATGTATTTTTTATCGGATTAACGTTGATTAAAGGTAGCGTTGCCAAGGCCAGTGGAAACATCTATTCCACGGACAAAGAACCGCAAGTCTCAAATCCAAACATGTTATAATTCCTATGCCTGTAAAATAGAATTACCAAATTCTGATGTTTCATTTTAGAGCAACCAGAGAAAAATGCGCCATGTTTTTATCATTTCTGAATATTCAGATTGCGAAAATATAACAGTATTTTTGGCATGAGCGTCTAATTGTATTATCAACAAGACCTATTCACACTATCATGAAGGCTTAATCACAATATCATCAAAGCTTTATCATCTTGCGTTCAAGGCTTAATCGCAGCTAAATTTCTATTCCTCGCATCTGTCTTTTTGTCCAAAATTGCATAACACGCACAGGCAGAGGAGGTTGCAAAACCGCTCGATTTTTGAAGAATTCAGAGCCATGGGATTTTCATTTTCAAATAAGCGAAATACAGACAAGCCTTTGTCATATATTTTCAACTGCATAAACTCTTTTCAGAAGGCAGCAAATCGACTAACGGCATCGATATTCCATACCTCTCCGGCCGGCTGGGTGGCAACAGCACTCACTCTTTGTGGAAACGCTGATATACCTTGTTCTTCAACGAACTCCACAGATGTGTCTTGGAGCGCAGTATCCGCACGGAAACCAACAGTGAAGCCAAAATCATCAATCCGCCTGACAGCCAGTAGCCTACACCTGTGAGCATGAATGTGAAACAGCAGGTCATTATGGCCAGAGAAATTTGTATCAAGGCATATATCAGTACTTCCTTCGACAGCCAATAACCGTATCTCCACCGCACGTATGTTAATACCATCATAAAATTGGCAACGGTACATGCCAACAAGGCCACACCCGTCCCCGTCAGTCCGCCCCACTGCCAGCCCAAAATAGCCATGAGCAGGAACATCATATAATAGGCAGCCTCCAACAGCAAATAGCTCCGGGAGTCGCCGCGCGACAAGGCTATATACTCCATAGGCATGTTGATCGACCGAAAAAACATGGCTAAAGTCGCAAAACGCATCATGCCCATCATGGGCAGAAACTCGCGGCTGAAGAGAAGGGGCAACATGACGGGTAAAACCACCATAAACAACATGAGCATCGGAGAGATGATGAGCAGCGATACTTCGATTTGCCGACTTACCATCCTGTTGAGTTCCTCGCCCAGTTCCCCGACTCCCGAAAGACGTGGGAAGTAGTCGGCTTCCATAGACGAGAACACCATGCCCGCGTAGGTCATGGTGAGCACAAATCCGGCATTATAAAGTCCTACGACATTCAGTTCAGCCACATTGTTCAGGTAGGAGCGTAGAATAAACTCAGCCCCGCTGCCAAAAATTCCAGCCAAAACAAAGGCTGTGCCCAGCCTGACCATGTCTCCACCTTCTTTGAAATATTGTTTGGAGAAGGAGAAAGAAGGGCGATAGAGCTTGTAGGAATAGGCTATGGTGAGCACACATTGCATCAGAGCCAGCAAGAACAGTGAGGGCACAATACCTGCCTGGCCAAAGAAATAGAACAGCGGAACAGAGCAAACCAGCGCAAAAATCATGTTGTAGACACTCACCACGGCCAGTGCACCGAGATGCCGCCCACCTTTCAGAATGGCCGTTTCGCCACCCGTGATGGCCATCAAGGCAACAACCGGAGAAAGTAATACAAAATGAAGACTGTGGTCGCCCCACGAAAATGTCCAGTCGCTAAGCCACGAACTGAGCGCCATGCAAAGAAACATACCCAACAACGCGGTAAGCAAGCTCCAGGTTCTCACGGTTCCAATCACACGGTGCAGTCTTTCCTCGTCGCCCGACTCGATAGATTCGGATACGTTTCTGACCGCGCTCATGGCAATACCGAAGTTGGTGGAATCAGACACAAGTCTGATAGTGGAATTGAAAAGCGACACGAGCCCCATGCCATCTGGCCCCAGAATCAACGCAACAAACTTGTTGCGGACAAGCCCGATGAGAATGTTCAGCCCCTGAACCCCACCAAACAGACCTGTGTACTTCAATATATGGGAATAGGAGATATTGTTCTTTTCTTTTTCCATTGTAATTTTAACGTAAATGCAAAACATTTATTATCTTTGCATTATGAAATTAAGTATCGTAATTCCCGTATATCAAGCGGAAAACACGCTGTCGCGATGTCTCGACAGTATTGCCAATCAGTCGTTCAGAGACTGGCAGGGCATACTTGTTAACGATGCGTCGACCGACAACAGCCGAGCGATTTGCAACGAATATGTCAAGCGTGATCGCCGCTTTCAGGTTGTGCATCTCAAGCGCAATGGCGGCCTGAGCAATGCACGCAACGTGGGCATAAACAAGGCACGTGGCGAATATATAACATTTGTCGACAGTGACGACTATATAGCCGACGAGAGCTTCAAGACGCTCTTCGAAATTATCAACACTAACTCCGATTACGATTTCCTGGAATATCCCATCAACGAGCATTATGGTTCCAAGAAAAAGCGTCTCTTGCAATTCCAATGCAAGGAATACACCGACATGCTTACCTACTGGTTGGAGGGCGAGGCCTACAAGCATGCGTATGCATGGAACAAGATATACAAGCTCGAGCTGTTCAAGGGTGTGAGATATCCCAAGGGGAAGGTGTTTGAGGACGTCTTTACCCTGCCTGCGATTCTTAAAAAATGCAAGCGTGTGGCCACTACTGATGTGGGATTGTATTATTACTGTTTTAATCCCAACGGCATCACGGAAACGGCTAACGGCAAAGACCTCTCCAACCTGCTCGAAGCTCATACCAGAGCATTGGCAGACATTCGCAAAAGTATGAGGAGAAGGAAAAACAAAGAAGAGATAAACCATTATCTGAAAGACTATTATGCCCATGTGCTCAACATTCAGTTGGACGTGTACAGGGAGCTGGGCAAGACATCTAAATATTTCCCAATCCTGCCGTTTAAGCACACATTCAAGCTAAGACTATTGCATCTTATCGGACTGAAACGCCTATGCCAACTTCACAAAACATTCCACCGGTTCCTCTGATCAGCTTTATCGTCACCACGTATAATCTTCCCGGTGACATGCTTCGAGAGTGTCTTGACAGCATCATGCGTTTGTCGCTGACCAAAGACGAGCGCGAAATCATCGTTATAGACGACGGTTCCGACATTACTCCACTCAATGAGCTGCACGATATCCAAGACGAAATAACATATCTGCGCCAACGCAACAAGGGACTGTCGGCTGCCCGCAACAAAGGGTTGCAATGTGCAACGGGTAGGTTCATCCAGTTTGTCGACGGTGACGACTATCTGCTGCAAGCACCATACGAGCATTGTCTTGACATCATCAGGTATAAAGATGCTGACATGGTGCTGTTTCACGAAACCAGAAAAGCAACAACGGAAGTGCCTTTTTTGTTTGACGGACCCATGACCGGTGCTTTGTATATGCACCAAAACAACCTCCGCCCCTCGGTATGGGGATATATTTTCAGGAGGAGTATTCTCGGCAGTCTACGGTTTCCGGAGGGGCGCATCCACGAAGACGAGGAGTTTACTCCCTTGCTGGTGTTATGTGCCGAAAACTTATATTCTACTCAAGCAAAAGCATACTTCTATCGCAAGCGTGAAAACTCTATCATGAACAAACGCAACAAGCGACACACCGTAAAGCGGCTCAATGACACCATGAGCATTATCCTTCGATTAAAGAGAATGGAAGACAGGCTGCCCAACTTTGAACGCCAAGCACTCAACCGTCGTATTGCTCAGCTGTCGATGGACTATCTATATAACACTATTAAGCTAACGCGAAGCAACAAGCACCTGAAAGAGGCTATAGAAACGCTGCGCCAACATGGTTTATATCCATTGCCCGACAAGAAATATACTAAAAAATACACTGTTTTCAGAAAACTTATCGACAATTACTTTGGAAGGCAAATACTGTTAGCCGGTATCAAGGCAACATCGTTTTCATGAAAATACTTCTGCTTGGAGAATATAGCAACGTACATGCCACCTTGGCCGAGGGTTTGAGAACTCTCGGCCATGACGTAACAGTAGCCAGCAACGGAGACTTCTGGAAGAACTATCCGAGAGACATTGATTGGGCCCGGAAACCTGGAAAACTGGGAGGAATTCGTCTCATGACAAACGTATTCATGAATCTGCCACGGCTCAAGGGATACGATGTAGTGCAGATTATCAACCCCATATTTGTGGAACTGAAAGCCGAACGGAATTACAAACTCTACCGCTGGTTGCGCAAACACAATGACAAAATCTTCATGGGAGCTTTCGGAATGGACTACTATTGGGTGCACGAGAATATAACTCGAAAGCCTCTGAGATACAGTGATTTTAATATTGGCAACACTATACGGGAAACCCCGGATGCCATTAAGGAACGCAAAGACTGGATAGGAACGCCCAAAGAGAAGCTCAACAAGTATATAGCCGACGACTGCGACGGAATTGTCTGTGGCTTGTATGAATACTGGGCATGCTATCAACCAGCATTCCCCAACAAAACATGCTTCATCCCCTTTCCTATCAAACCCAAGACAGGTATTGACATCAAGGAGACAACGCCTGTTCCCCTGAAACTGTTTGTAGGCATTAACAAAAACCGAAGTGAATACAAGGGAACAGATATTATGCTTGCAGCAGCAGAAACTGTTAGCAAGAAGTATCCGGGAAAACTGAGTATAAGAATAGCCGAGGGGGTTCCGTTTGCCCAATATGTCGAAATGATGAACAACGCAGATGCCATTCTCGATCAACTCTACAGCTACACACCTGCGATGAACGCTTTGGAAGCCATGAGCCGGGGCATCGTCTGCATTGGCGGGGGGGAGCCGGAGAATTATGAGATTATCGGGGAAAGAGACCTGCGCCCTATCATCAATGTTGAGCCGACCTACGAAAGTGTGTGTCACGAAATAGAGCAATTAGTACTCCATCCGGGACAAATCAATGGACTAAAACGTCAAAGTATGGAGTACATACGGCGTCATCACGATTATATCAAAGTTGCGGAACAATATGTTTCCGCATATCAACAATATGGGTAGGATTGCTCAATATAAATGTACAAAATGCGATTACACAACAGGTGTGTATGAGGGGCGAGGCTTCATGGGACAGCATATAGTAATGGTGAGCTGCCCCGACTGTCAACACCATTCAGCCATTGGTGGTAGGCGGAGTTATCGGCGATAGCGCACCCTCGTTCAACGGTATTGTCGGAAGGTTGTGTCTGCAATGTGGAAGCAACAGGATAACAGAATGGGACAAGCGGTCCTGTCCCAAATGCAACTCACCGATGATGCCCACCGGCGAGTCGGAATTCTGGATGTAGGTGTTTTTACAGGGTTTCCTTTCAGTTCCGGTTTCCTAATTTCAGCTCATATCCTTTTAGTAAGGGTGAAGAGAAACGTGCTTCGGTTCCGTTCTTTATATAAACCATCATACGCCCACCAAACACTCGTTCACGATTGTCGCGCTTATTGGTGATATCGCGGTTGTCACTGTTTTCCATGCCCAACAAGCTTCCTCCACCACGAACCGTACAAGTAATTTCGTTATCAGCCAGCTTCACCAAAACTCCTTGGTCGTCTATGACATTGAGTTCTATCTGATAAAAACCGTCTTGCACATCCAATATTTTGGCCTGCAAGGCATAAGGACGACCACTCGTTTTTATTTCATAGCTTGATGTCATCTTGCCATTCTCATCAAGTCCCTCTCCTACCAGAGTACCCGGTTGATATGGAATATCCCAATAAACTATGCCCGTTTCTACTTCCGGAGTCTTTGCTTCGCCCACAATATTGCCGTTCAAACGCAACCGGGCTTTCGCTTGATTGGTATAACACACGATGCGCACGGTTTGTCCCTCATCGAAGTTCCACACATCTTGTGCGTATATCGACGGAGCGTCGCCACCTCTCCGCCTTCTTCCGCGCTGCCCATCTCTTGTGCGAATGGGATATGCCCCGATGTAGGTAGATGGCTTGTCGCTCCACAAAGCAGCACGCCACCAGCCCAATGGCTTTCTAAAGCCGCCAAGATTGAGCAAGCCAGGTTCCGAACCACGTGAGGGCCAAGGCCCGCTTTCGCCCAAATAGTCGATACCGGTCCATAGGAATTGGCCGAAAATAAAGTCGTTGTCTCTCACTGCCTTCCATGCCGGATAGTCGTGTCGGTTTTCTGATCCATAAATGACACGGTTGGGATATTTCTCGTGGTCTTCGGCATAACGGCTTTCGGTGTAATTATATCCCACCACATCTACTGCTTCAGGGTATTCCGTCTCGTTGCTCATCACCACACCGGCCAAGGCTCCTGTCACTGCCCGCGACTGGTCTTCGTTTCTCACTACCGCAGCCAACCGCTTGGCAATCTTGCCTATACGGTCGGCATGAGGAGCTTTCTCGTTATAGCCACCATACATGGGCTGGGTGATGCTGCTGCCATTCAATATCGGATGCGAATACGGATCATTGGGATAGTCTACCTCATTGCCGATACTCCACATAAATATGCTGGGGTGACGACGATTGCATCGCACCATGTCACGCACGTCGCGTTCAATCCATTCTTCAAAATAATCGAAAGTACCTTGGAATCCCGGTGTGCCAACATTCCACCCCTGAAGCCATTTGCGCTTGGGAAACTCCCATTCGTCGGAGGCTTCATCCATGACCAGTAGCCCCAAACGATCACACAAATTATAGAGCATGGGAGCATGTGGGTTGTGACTCATGCGTATGGCATTCACTCCTATCGACTTCAATTCTTTCAGACGTCGCTCCCATACCGGAGCAGGGACTGCATTGCCCAGCACCCCGGCATCCTCGTGCAAGCACACTCCCTTGACCTTGAGCCATTGCCCGTTCAAGGCAAACCCTTTGTCGGCATGCCATAATAATGTGCGAATTCCCACAGGCATACGATCGGTATCTATGGCAACCCCATTGCACAGGAGCTTGATATGGGCCGTATATAAATAAGGTGTAGTTGGAGACCAACGCCTGGGACTCTTCACAAGAAGTTCGGCATGAGCTTTCCCATTGCCACCAACCTTCACTCGACGACGAGCTACTTTTGCACCATCGGCATCCTTCAAACTAACTTCGGCTATCAAAGGACTGTCGGCATTCTCAACTTCTAAGTCAAAACCAATTGTTGCCCGAGACCTATTGACACGCTTCAAATTCCATGTATTACCCCATAACGCAAAATGAGTGGCACCGGATCTGACCAAATAAACATTGCGGTATATCCCTGAACCGGTGTACCATCGACTGTCTGCTGATTGGCTGTGATCTACACGAATAGCCAAAACGTTATCTCCCCGAGTATTGAGATAGGGAGTCATGTCGTAGCAAAACGCAGCAAAGCCACTTGGTCTGTAACCCAACAGATGACCATTGAGGTAAACCTTGGAACGGTTATAGATGCCTTCGAAATAGATATATTTCCTGGCATCTTCGCCCAAGCTGCTGCCATCAAAATGCTTGCGATACCAACCTATACCACCCGGAAGATATCCTGTGCACGATGCCAAGTGAGGAGACATGGGATATTCCACCGACCAGTCGTGTGGTAATTCGAGTTGACGCCACTTAGAATCATCATAATGTGGAGTTGAAGCGGTGGAATCATTGGTCAAACTGAAAAGCCAACCCGTATTCCATAACTCAACCTTGCCAAAACCAGGCTGTGCCGGGAGTAGTGAAGATGATAGGAAAAATAATAAAACAAGCAAGATTCTGTTTAACATAGTTTGTTGAATCAAAATGGATTTGTATAAAAAGAATGTTAATAGAAGTTGTTGTTGCGAAGTTAATCAAAATTCTGTCTATTTGCTTGTCTTTCCTCAAGTATTTTCAAAACAAATAAAATAAAACATGAAATGTTTGTGAATTACGATTTTATACTTACTTTTGTAGCAAATAATACTGTGCAAAAATGAAAGAAAAGAAAGCCATTACACTTAAGACATTGACCAAGAGTAACGTATGGGATATTCAGGAGAACGATGTGTTCCGTATGTGGGAAGCCGCCGAGCGTGATGCAGACTTGAAAGAAAACATGCGACGCTACACAGACATTATTCGTAGTGCGTTTGAACTTGAAGAAGTAAAAGTAGACAAGCCGGATATTATTAAAAAATACGAAGCACGTGGCTTTAAAATCGGGATGATACGTATTGATGAAAGTTCAAAGAAAAAAATTGCAGTTAAAAAGCGGCCAATATCAAGGATTACTGACCTTACATACGAGAATATCCGACATATCTCGGCATCAAAGCTTATAGAAGTACTTGAACGTAACTTTGGTGGCGGGTGGAGCTCTCTATCACAGAGTGTGCAGGATATTATCGAATCTGGATTTGATATTTCCACAACCACACTTCCCAAAGACCGCCTACATAAAGACGGCGGACTTTATGAGAAGAAGATAGCCGATGGATTTGAAGTGCTCGAAATACCTAAAGGATTATGGGTAGAGGCCATATTTGCCAAGGAAAAACCAGAAATGGAGGAGCGCAAAGCAAAGACCACTGCCAAAGGTAAAGCCAGCAAAGCTGAAAAAGACATTGATGAAGATGAAGATCTGTTTGAAGATGACTTCGTTCAAGACGAGGAAGAAGATGATTTTGATGAAGAAAAGCTCACAGAAGAAAGCTATCGCACCACTTTCGAGACCGACCCTGATGACCTTAACTATGAGGCAGAAGAGCTCGCCGATGACGATAATTTCTAAATTGGAGCACCTTTTCCAAACAATAATTTAAATCAGCACTCCCCACCATTTTTATAGAATGATGGGGAGTTCTTATTTGATTTTAGTGTTGTTTTGCAAACGGCAGGAACACCGAACTCCTGTTAAAGCCATTTCATACGGTGAGGACGCATGCCTAAAGTTTCACCTTCTTTTTTCTGACTTTGCTCTCATTCGACATTCTATCCAAGGCTGTCACTGCGTAAGTGTAGCGGCTATCTCCCCTGTTGTATGGCAGCTTGATAAATGTTCGGTTGGTGATTGCAACAATCTTGGATGCATCATTGATATCGAAATGGTCATCTTTATTAAACCTATAAACCACGTACTTCGTGGCTATATCGTCCCAATCTTTACCTTTTGGAGCTCTCCAGAACAGCATGTAACCGTCACTCGTCCATATAGCTTTAAGCTTACGGGGCTTCTTGGGACTTTTTGAATCAATAAATTTCATCTGAGGTTGTAAGGCAGGATATTTCCAGTATGAATCGCGAAGCACTGTACCATAGTTGCCTACGTTATCAACCACAGCCTTGGCATACCACAATACCACTCCGTTAACATGATACATCTGCTGATGCAAACGATGCTTGGCCGGTAGCTGGTGGCTGTAGGGGTTTTGCGGGTCAGGGTATTTGGTGGTGCGTTCCACGTCTTCTCCTATGAACAGAGGACGATTGGAAGCATGCTTGTCCCACCATTTAATGAGAGTGGCATAGTCGGCTGCCGAGTGCCCTATCTGCCAATATATTTGTGGAACACAATAGTCTATCCAACCATTGTTTACCCAAAGCAGTACGTCAGCATAAAGATCGTCATAGTTTTGAAGGCCTCTGGTTGCAGATCCGTTCTTGGGGTCAGATGTCTGATTGCGGTAAATACCAAAAGGTGATATGCCAAACTTCACCCATGGCTTACGTTGATGTATAGTCTCGCCAAGCTGTTTCACAAACAGGTTGACATTATTTCGACGCCAATCTCCAATATTAGAGAATCCTCCGCGGCTGGATTCATAATATTGCTGATCGGGAATTATCTGCCCCGGAGCAGGGTAAGGATAGAAATAATCGTCGATATGGAAACCGTCTATGTCATAACGGGCTACAATATCATCGGCTACTTTGCAGATATAATCACGGTTTTCCTTCAATGCAGGGTTAAGGATATACTGGTTGTCGTACACAAAATAGCTATTGGGACGCGTCATGGCAATATGGGTATTAGCCAACTGTGTAGTACCTTTGGTCTTGGCACGATATGGATTGATCCACGCATGAATTTCCATACCACGCTTGTGACATTCGTCTACCATCCAGGCCAAGGGGTCCCAATATGGTTGAGGAGCATGCCCCTGTATGCCAGTGAGAAACCTACTCCATGGCTCCAATTTGCTGGCATAGAGGGCATCGCACTCTGGGCGCACTTGGAATATAATGGCATTGACACCTATTCGTTGCAACGTGTTGAGCTGATCAACAAGGGTTTGCTGCATCGCATCACGCGACATTCCCTGAAATTGCCCGTTCACCGCCTGAATCCAGGCACCTCTAAATTGCCGTTTTTGTGCATGATTAGACAAAACAGTTGTCATCAGAAAGATGAGAAGGAATAATCGTTTCATGTCTTTGAAATCGTTTTAGAATTAATCTTGCGCAAAGATACAAAAAAAATGGGATATGTCTCATGACATATCCCATTTTCGACATTTAACTAGTCGACCCTCAAAAAGGCGACATCGCATTTTTCATATAGACCTGCGGG
>CAYVGR010000024.1:0-17462 GCA_964450065.1 uncultured Prevotella sp.
TCGGAAAAGTCGTACAACTCCTGCGACCGCATTTTCTGGAATTCCGTTTTCATTGCCTACAAAGATATACTTTACGCTGGAAAGTAACAACAAAAAAGAAGTGTTTTCTTTGCTTTCTAACAATTAATCGCTAATTTTGCACTATGAAGCAAGCCATGATATTCGCAGCAGGTTTGGGCACTCGCCTTAAGCCGCTTACCGACACGATGCCGAAGGCATTGGTAAGCATTGGGGGCGAACCTCTCCTCAAGCGAGTGGTGCTTAGATTGCGCGATGCCGGCTTCACCCGTATTGTGGTCAATGTGCATCATTTTTCCCGGCAAATTATCGATTATCTAAACGAAAACGACAATTTCGGTCTTGACATTCGCATCAGCGACGAGACCGATGCCTTGCTCGATACAGGTGGCGGCATCAAGAAGGCCATGCCCCTGTTCGATAAGAACAGTCCTATCCTTATCCATAATGTGGACATCATCAGCAACATAAACCTTGCCGAATTTTATGAACAAAGGCAAAGCGCCGATGCCACATTGCTCGTGAGCAGCCGCAAGACCAAGCGCTACTTGTTCTTCGACGACGCCTCGCTGCTCTGTGGGTGGACCAATACAGAAACCGGTGAGGTGCGATCGCCCTATCCGGACATTGATGTTTCCAAGCTCCACACTTACGCATTCAGTGGCATACACCTCTTCTCTCCCTATCTTTTCCCCTGCTTCGACGAGATGCCCGACAAGTTTGGCATCATAGATTTCTACCTGAAATGGTGCAGCACCTACCCTTTCAAGGGATTGATAAAGCCCGGACTCAAGCTGATTGATGTGGGCAAGCTCGACACCTTGCAGGAGGCAGAATCCTTTGTATCCAGTATCAATGCGGAAGATAAGGTTTAGGAAAATCGCTATGCAAAATTATAAATAAGATAAAAACGAGTTAGTCATCAGAACTTCAAGCCATACGATATCTATTCCCCTCGGAAAGGATTGGCAAGGCTTTTAGTTTCGCTTACATCAATTCTATGCAGCAAAAAATTATCATCCTCGATTTCGGGTCACAGACCACGCAGTTGATCGGCCGCCGCGTACGCGAGCTGGACACTTTCTGCGAGATTCTGCCCTACAACAAATTTCCCAAGGACGATCCCTCTGTTATTGGTGTTATCCTTAGTGGAAGTCCCTATTCTGTACACAGCAAGGATGCTTTTAAGCCAGAGCTCAGTCACATCATTGGCAAATATCCCGTGCTGGGCATCTGCTATGGTGCACAATACATTAGCTATTCCAATGGCGGAAAAGTAGAGCAGACCGGCACGCGCGAATATGGCCGAGCCAGCCTACAGCAGTTTGATGCCGACAACATTCTGTTCCGTGGCTTTGAACCCAACTCACAGGTGTGGATGAGCCATGGCGACACCATTACCGCGATTCCCGACGACTACCGGGTTATCGGCTCCACAGCCGACGTGAAGTTTGCCGCATTTGCCAGCACCACCAATCCCGTGTGGTGTGTGCAGTTCCACCCCGAGGTGTACCACTCCATACAAGGGACACAGCTCCTTAAAAACTTTGTGGTAGACATATGTGGCAGCCGTCAGGAGTGGAGTCCGGCCTTGTTTGTGGAATCGACAATCGAAGAATTGAAAAAACAGCTTGGTAACGACCGCGTTATCCTCGGCCTCTCGGGCGGTGTCGACTCGTCTGTCTGCGCCGTATTACTCAACCGTGCCATTGGCAAAAATCTCACTTGCATTTTTGTAGATCATGGTCTGCTTCGCAAAAACGAGTTCAACAAGGTAATGAATGCCTATCAAGGCTTGGGGCTCAACGTCATTGGGGTAGATGCATCAAACAAGTTTTTCAAGGATCTTGAAGGTGTGAGCGACCCCGAACAAAAGCGCAAAATCATTGGACACGATTTCGTAGAAGTGTTCAATGCAGAGGCTAAGAAGATAACCAATGCCAAATGGCTGGCACAAGGCACTATCTATCCTGACCGCATTGAGAGCCTGAGTATCACCGGAATGGTTATCAAGAGTCATCACAACGTGGGTGGACTGCCCAAGGACATGCAGCTGCAACTCTGCGAACCCTTGAAATGGTTGTTCAAGGACGAAGTGCGCCGCGTGGGCCATGAATTGGAAATGCCTGAGCGTCTCATCAACCGCCACCCCTTCCCGGGGCCGGGTCTGGCCGTTCGCATACTCGGTGCCATCACCCGCGAAAAGGTGCGCGTGCTGCAAGACGCAGACGATATTTATATCAGCAAGATGCTCAGCTATACCATGGAAGATGGCACCAAGCTCTACGACCATGTGTGGCAAGCCGGTGCCATTCTGCTGTCCGACATTCGATCGGTGGGTGTAATGGGTGACGAGCGTACCTACGAGAATCCCGTGGCACTGCGTGCCGTGACCTCTATGGATGCCATGACCGCCGATTGGGCACAGCTTCCATACGACTTCCTGGCCGACGTGTCCAACGAGATTATCCGCAAAGTTAAGGGCGTTAACCGTGTTTGCTACGATATCTCGTCGAAACCACCTTCGACAATAGAGTGGGAATAGTCTGCGGTTAGACCGTCAAGTCCCACCCTACATCACCACTTTCTCTCCTTCACGGATGTATATACCTCGTCTGAGCATTCCAAGACGAGTGCCCATATACTGTCCGTGAAGGTTGTATATCTTGGAGTCGTCCTGCCTAAATTTGCCGGCAGGATTTCCAATGCCTGCTACAACATTACCATTTTCGTCTTTCACCGTGATGCTGTAGACGTAGATACCGTTGCTCGCACCAATGACAACATCGCCATTTTGCTCAACTTTGCCTATACAAATCTGTTCCTCAAGATTTGAGCTTGCTGCCGTTCCGAATCCTTGCTCTATAGTAAGGTTGTAGGCATTGAGAAAGCGGATACCCGCATTGGTTACCGACCGACATCCTACTTCCACCGTTTGTCCGGCTTTCAGATTGGGTACAACAATGGACAGGTTCTTGGCATTGAGCCTGATAGATTGTCTTTCAGGATCAGTATAGACGAGGAGTTTGCCAGGGCTTACCGGTTTCACCAAATTGGTTTCAGGAACGTATATGCAGAACAGCAGTCCACGTGTAAATTCAGCTTCCTTGCCGTCAGCTATTAGTTTGCCCGCATATTGGGAAACATCTTTGGCTTCGACAGCCGTGTTGCTCGGTGTTCCGATTGCCGTGGTGTTCTGAAACACAAGGTTGTTGGCAGTATCTGTCGTTTTCTCCCATAGCCTATTGTTATAGCTATCCTCCTCAAACGCTTCCTTATCTTGTTCTGTCGGCATATTGAGAATCCATGTCTTGCCGAGTGCTTTCCTATGGTCTGCATTTTCAAGCTCCACCAGCCAGTCTGGTATTTTACCCAATCGACGTTCCAACTGTGCCGCATAGAGCGAACGGGGGAACACAGCTGTGCCGTGGCTATCGTCACGTTTGGTCTGCCCATCGTCAAATTGCATATCGTAATCTCCGTGTATGCCCACAATAGTCGGTGGCAAAATCTTTATCCAGATGTTATTGTTATCCCACCAACGGTAGGGCAGCATCTTGAGCGTTTGGGTCGACGTGTTGGTCACATATAGATTCCATAGCGTGAGGTCGTCAAGGTGGTTAGGCAGCTGGTATTTGTCACCACCACACCGCAGTTGCATCAGTCCGCCACGGCATGCGTCTATGAGTGTGGCTCGCGGCTGTGTGGCGTGCGCCTCAAAACATGCGTCCACCCCCCATGTGCAGTTCCAGACCACAGTGCCTATGCTCTGTTTGGACACACCACAAGCATGATATTGCCCCGCGCATTTGCCCCATACATTGCGCGTATCGTTGTAAATGCCGTCAGAGTAGTCGCCCACTTTGCCGATAAACACACGCGAAGAGCATTGCGAGCGAATGGCGGAGTGCCCGCGGTTGCCCGTGATAAGAATGTCGTAGGCCGAACAGTTGGCGCACCAAGTGAAAGTAAGAGCTTCGCTCACACTGTGAAACGCTACGCGACGCACCCAAGAGTTAGCCAGCCTGACCATGTCCAATGGCTTGTATGCACCGTCGTCTTCCCACGAGCCGTGATGCTTGAAGTCGGGTTTGGCATAGCCCACAAAAGTGAGATCTTCCACACCCACGTTCTCAAAGCATTTGTAGTTTTGGATGGTCCAGCCGTATTGGCTCTCCACAGCGTGCATCAATGGTTCCTTGAACGTCACCTTACCATTGTCCACCGCGGCCACTTGGTGGTAGTCTATAACCTGCACACCCACGTCGATGAGGTTTGTCATGTTGTTGTACAAGGGTTGTCCTAACAGCTCTTTGTCGATAAGCGTGCGGTCGTTGTTCTTGAGATGTAGCGTCACCCAGTCGCCCACATGGATGTTTTTGGTATCGTCAACCGCCACCTCAAAACTCCCCTTTGGAGCGTCGGCGGTCACGTTAGCCCATACGGGGACAGGATTCTCACCGTTGTTTCTGATAGAAATCATGGTGGGAGAGGTCCACATCTTATTGGGGTCTTTAGGCAAGTTGGGATCTTGCATCACTAATTGGGTCTTGTCGCGGCCCGCACCTTTGATAATCAGGTTGCCGGCGACAATATTAATGGTCTTGGAGGCAAGCTTGCCGGCGCTGTTTGTGAAATTGTCCGCATTCGTGTGGAGTATGTATCGTCCTGCCGGGAAATAGATAATGGCGTTGGCCTGGCCTCCGTTTTTGCGGGCCTTGTTATTGATTTCACTCACCAACTTGTCAAAAGCGTCACGGTCAGAGCGGTCGTCAGTGCCGTCGAGCCCGTATTTTGTCACGTCGTAGACGGTATAACCCAAGGTGTAGACATCAGCGGGAGCCTCCTCGCCGTGCTTGTATCCGGCAAAGGAGAAATCCAAGAGCACGTTGTTGGGCGAGCTGCTCACAAACTCTTGCCATGCAATGGCAGTATTAGAAACACCACCATCTGCCATGAGAGGCAGGGTGGTGGTGAAAAAAATTGATACCAGTAAGTTTCTGTATCTCATAGATCAATGTTTCAGGATTATTTAACGATCTTCCTGCCGTTCACGATATAAACACCCCTCTGCAAGTTGCTCAGGTCGTTGCCCACATATCGTCCGTTCAGGTCGTAGACCTTATCATCAGCCTTTGTCTTGGTCTCAACTTCTCCAATGCCTGTTAAGACGTTCAGATCATCTATAGACAATACTTTGCCGAAGGCATCTTTGACGGTGATGTCATAAACGTATATGCCAGCTGTTGAAGTAACCCAAGCCGCACCATCTGCAGCCACTGTGCCTTCTCCGGTGTGAT
The DNA here is from genome assembly GCA_964450065.1 of uncultured Prevotella sp. Classification (GTDB taxonomy): domain Bacteria; phylum Bacteroidota; class Bacteroidia; order Bacteroidales; family Bacteroidaceae; genus Prevotella. The sequence goes on from CAYVGR010000024.1 coordinate 5,319, forward strand.
CTGTCTTGCCCGGTTCAGCATCTGTGGGCGCCACGAAGGTGTGTCCGTCTTCAAAGTTAAATCCATTGAGATAACGGTTCTGAGTGGATGTTGTGGAGCGATATCTCACGCTGACCTTCATGCCCTTCTTCAAACCGGGGATGATAATGGCCAAATTTGTCGCGTTGAGTTGCAACGAATTCTTAAATGCCTGCTTGTTATCAACATTGAACCAGATATTGCCTATGCCTGTATCCTTGTTGGGATAGGTAGCTTTACATTTCTTTGACTTATCTAAATACACCGAGAATAAAAGTCCTTTCGCAAAGGAGAACTCTTCTTTTGCAGCGTTGACCAACGGCCCGCCGCCCAATTCTGCAATAGTCGTGCAGTCAACGGGCTCATGGTTCTTCCCTATCCTTTGACCTGACTTGTAGATGTTGTCGTCAAACTTCCATGATCCATCATTGACAGCAACTGTCAATTCTGCCTTCTGTGCATCCGAAAGGTTAGCAAAGTCATAAGTCTTTGTCGTTTCCTGCGCATTCATGGTCACGCCCACAGCGCACATCATCGCGATAAGTAAAGATTTAGTTTTCATACGCTTAAATTTAAAATGGTTATATTTGTGTTATTGTTGTGTAAGTTCCAAGTCGTAGCTCAGTCCGTCTTTGCAGATGAATTTGAGCGTGGTGGTCTTGTCGTCTTGCGCTACAAGTTTGATATTGTCGGTTTCACGAACGTTCCATTTGCCAATGAGCGTTACGGTGACAGGTATCTCCAAACTCGGATTGTCTCTCCATGGCCGGCCATAGATGCTGCGCTCCACGCGCTTGCCGTCTTTATAGACATCGTCGCTGGGACCGCGATAGAGTGCGAGGTCGGGCTGTGCCACGGTAAGAATCATCCGTTTGGGCGTGAGATAGCGCACCATAGCCAAGCACGAAGTATCGGTTTTGGCAATAGGACTGCCTGGAAGATAGCCCTGTGGCTTCTCGAAAATGGTATAGGAAATAGTGTTGACCGCCTTGGACGACACGATGTGCGCGTCTCTGTTTTTGGCAATCACCGTGTATGAGGGATGTTGAGCGAATGCCTCCATTTGCTCGGCAGTGGCCTGAGGCATCACGGCGTACTCGTATTCTGCATTCTTGGGTGCCTTGCCGTGGTTGATGACAAGCGATGTCCATGTGCTCTCGGTTTCGGCTCCAGTCTCCTCATTGCGCGACTTTTGTAGTACCAAGGGTGTGAACTCTGCCTTTTGCGGCGAGTAATAGCCCGTTCCAAGATTGTCTAACCACCATTTGCCGTTGTTGTTGAAGTCCTTCCAATATTTGCGGGCAGCAGCATCGTTGGCCTCTAACTGAAAGATTGTTGTTTCGGTGGGATAGCGGTCTACGATATTCTCGATGTCGCTGCCAAGACAAACAACAAGTCCGTCGAAGAAGTGGTACGACTTACGAGCGCGGTGTGAACCGTTATACTTGTCGTGCTCGTGCAGTTTCATGGCGAAGTTCCCGTTCACGCCAAGCTGCGACAACCCGCCTGCGAAAGCTTCGTCAGAGTATAGCATTTCTTCCACACCGGAGGAAATGTCCACGTTTCTGATCTTGGCCTCCAACTCGTCGAATGGCAAATGTATGGAGGTGACACCCGGTATGCGGTTCCAGTCGAACCCGTCTTGAACCCAACCGCTGGTTTTAGGCGTAACGTCGGTGCCCTTGGGGGCGGTCATAATCTGCATGCTGCCATAACCCAAGTAGCGTCCGTAGAGGTTCTCGCCCACATAATGCTCGGCTCCCCAAAGATAGCGGCTGATACCCCGAACCACGGCCGACCAGTTGGCGCGGCGGTGCACGGCGGTGCATCCATAGCTAAGTGAAAGGTTTCCCTGCGGATCGTCTTCGGCGAAACAGCCCTGGATTTGGAACCGCTGGTAGGTCTTCTTCTCCAAAGTGGAACGTGGGTTGTTGCCCAAACGCATGTAGACAGCTGCCATGTCACGGTCGAAGTCTTGCTGCTTGTCGGGTGTACCGGCCATGGCCATGTAAGCATAGTGTATGGGAGTGAGCCTACCCTTGCCGTCAGGATGACGACCGGAGAGTGCAAGCGGGAAATGAATCTTGTTGCAATAAAAACGCATGGCCAACAAGGCGCTCTTTACTGTTTGGTGTGCCAACTCGCCAACGGCGAATTGTGTGCCACTCAAGATGTAAATCATCTGCGTCGCGCCATTGAGTCCTCCGACCGCGTAAGCCGGGTAATTGTTGCAATGGTGATAGCCCGAGCCATCGATTTTGAAGGCATCGGACAGTCCGGGGGCAGGTCGGCAACCCCAGTCGAGCCATCGACTGCACGAGCGCAGGTACTGCACTTTCTCTGGTGAATCGTCCATGAGGAGGATGCTCGACATGCAACCTACGGACGAGGTGTTGAACGTATCCATGTCGATGCCGTTGCCAACTGGCTTCTGATAGAGCTTGTTGGTTTGCCCATACCATAGCATGGTCTTGACGGCTTCTTCTAATTTACCCTCTTTTTTGAGCACATCTTTCATCAGGAAGTAGGCGATGTACATGTCCCTGAGACTATAACCATAATGATGAATATTGCCCCAGCAAGAACCAAAAGTAACACCTTGGTCGGTGATGTGGTCGTACATGAGCATAAACATGTCCTTCAATTCGGCCTTGTCAGCCTCGTCGGTGGCATTGTTGTAGCCAATGGCCATGCGCTGCATGAGTTTGAAATAGTCGGCCATTTCAAACCCGGTGCGTGTCAACATGTCCTTGTTCCAGTTGGGAATCATGCGCTCGTAGGCCTCGGAATGGCGTACGAACCATATCGGCATGCCGGAAATGATTCCCTTTTTGCGGCTGATGCGGTATTTGTCAAATTGTGCCCGCATCTCCTTCATCTGCTGGGGATAGAGCTTGGCAGGTGTGTAGATGATAGAGCGAAACTTGTCTTCCAGCTTTTTGATATCACGACGTTGTGCGTCAGTGACAGGTTGCAAGGCGATGTCGGGCTTGATGCGGTAGCTTTGGTTCACCACCAACCAGTGATTAGTGGTTTTCTTGTTAACAAAAGGCACCTGCAAGTCGGCCGTTTGCTGTCGGGGATCCACCTTAATGGCGGTGATAAGATGGTCGAAAAAGAGCGTGCCCTTGGTGTCGGGAGCCACGATCTTTACTTCGTCCATGCCCACTTCGGGTTTGCCCTGCATGTCGCGCTCATAGCATACCCATGCGCCCCGCCACCCTTTGAAGTCAATGCCAAAGGGGAACGAAGTACAAAGTTTGCCGTTCTTGAGAAATTGGAAGGTAATGGTCTTACCCGGTTGGGGCTTCTCGCTGTACACCCAAACAATGAAAGCCGAAAGGTAGTTGTCCCTATCGCCCTTTATTTTAGGCTCAAACTGCAGGTCTCTCTTGAAGCTGAGCGTCGCGTCTGGCGTGTAATTCCATTGCAATGACTTCTTGCCGTTTTTGTAATGGGCAGCCGAAAGTTCCACGCTCGACTTGACGGTTTGTGCCGTTTGCAAGTCCTTCCCGTCCTCGAAAGAGAGCATTCTTGGGTCGTCGAAGAGCTGAGCCTTTGCTTCCATAGGAGCAAAGAACCAACCGAGCGCACCTAAAAGTAGGATAGAAACTGTTTTTTTCATGCTTATTGATAATAAGATGTTGTTATCAATCCACGACCTTAACCTTGATTTCGCGGATAACTCTTGACTCATGCTTGTAGTTGCTGTTGGTCGCTACAAACGTGGCCTTGTATTCTCCCGCCTTGTTATAGGTGTAGGAATAGCTATCGAGAGCCTTGGTTATGTTTTTAATGGCTACGCCCTGATCAGGCGAGCAAGCATTGGACATGATAAGATCGGACACAAGCCAGCTGTATTTGAGAGGTTTTCCACCACCTGAACTGTGGATAAAGAAGTTGCCTTTGCCTGCGTCTTTCAGGTTCCAGATGCCACTCATGTTGTTGGTAACCGTGCCGTATGCCCTGTTGTCTTTCATGTTTTTCTGATCGTTCAAGTTGTGTCGCCACATCATATTGAGAGGCGTGAAACCGAAATTACCTGCATAAAGAGTAGAGGTGGTTCCGTTTTTCAACTTGTTCTCTATCTTCATATCCACGAAATTCATGCGTGGTTGGGCAGCCTTGTTGCTGTGTCCGGTATAGGATATGGCCAATGCAAAGCGTTTTCCCAGATAGGGTTTGAGGTCGATCTCGTAAGATAGCGCTCCCTTGGCGTTGCCCGGTGCCTGTGGAAGCTCTGCCTGTGGCACCAAATCGTTCCACTTGTGTGCCTCAACCAACATGGAATCAGCGTTGAAATCTTTTTTATTCAAGCCCGCGAAATCTTCCGAAATCATCATCTTCAGCACATCTTTTGTGCACTCTCCGTTGCCGTACTGCGCCCAAACCGAGAAGGTCAGCTTGGACGAAGTGATGTCTTCGGGCGACACCTGGTCACGGTCTCTGTATTGAAACTCATGATCGGCCTCACCACTGAAGAAGGCTATGTTATCCGGATCGCCCGCAAAGGTGAACTGTACCGGCTGTCCCTTCTTAACGACATAGGTGTCGTTTGCTTTGGAGACATTCTCATTTTGCGTCACATCAACGCTCAGTGCGACCTCTTCGGTAAGCTCGTTGTTGCACGCTATGAACATCGTTGCTACTGCAGAGAACAATATATATTTGCTTATTTTCATAACATTTAAAGTTGATTGTGATTAGACGGTTCGTTATTACCAGCCCGGATTGTTCTTGTTGATAAGTGCATTGACGGCAATCTCGTTGGCCGGAATGGGGAAATAGTTGTATGCTTCGGAAATTTGGTAGTAGGTATACACGTTGCTGGGGCCAAACTTCCAGTTGGTACCATTTTGTGCACGTGGTGCCAGCTCATTCATGTTCTTCACCAATTCTCCCCATCTTATCAGGTCAAAGCGTCGCGTCATTTCGAAGCATAACTCCATGGCACGCTCGTCTTTGACAGCCTGGCGGAATTCATCTTTGGTCATTCCGTCTTCCAACAACTCGATACCAGCACGCTTACGCACAGCGTTGATACATTCATAAGCCTTCGCCGTGGGTCCATTGTTCACCTCGTTCTCACATTCGGCAATCATCAGGAGCACATCAGCATAGCGCAAGATCGGGAAGTTGATAGAAGTGAAATTCTTGCTCTTCTTATCAGCCTCGTATTCACGACGCCACTTTCCACACGCCAGATCATATTCCTTGGTCTCGTTGGTTTTCTCCCGGTCGCCCTTTTTGGCCTTGGAGTCGGTGTCGCCATAAGAGAAAGACTGGTCATAATATTGACCCTTCACCTCGGCTAACTTACCCTTTTCGAAGAGACGTCCGTCCACTCCCTTACCCTTTACAGACTCGGTGTAGGTAAATGGTGCGATACTCCAGTTCATACGCTTGGTGTCTCCGTTGGCAACGTATAACTCGTAGAGTTTTGGAGTGCTCCAGAAGAAGCAGTATCCAAATCCCGGATCGGCCTTGCCGGTAAGCTCAGTTTTGCTCGAAAGGTCGGGCGCCTGGATACCAATGATATTGCCCACGCGTCCCTCCGTACGGGTATCGGTGGTGTAGTTTCCAGTAAATTCAGCCTCCCACATACTCTCGTTGGCTGTGGAGTTATAGCGGTTGGCGCACTGGTCGATGAAGAAATCCCAATAGTTGGGGGCAAGACCAAAGCCACCCTCATCTTTCACTTTGGACGCAAAGAGAGAGGCTTGCTTGAAGTACTCCTTGATTTTGGCCTCGTCCGGCGACGTCTTGTCACGATAATGCTCGCCTGCCCGGAACATATACACCCTCGCAAGAATGCCCCAAGCCGTTTCCCGAGTCACTCTGCCGGGTCTGTAAGCGATATCGGAAGCCTTGAGAAGGTTGGCCGAGGATTCTTCCATTTCTTTGCAAATGAAGTCGTAGATCTCAGCTTTCGGTGTGCGTTTTTGGTCAAGCCCAACCACAGTTTGGGTGGAATGTGTGCGGAAAGGCACATCGCCCCAGCACTGCACCAAGTTGAAATAATAGAATGCCCGCAAGAAACGCGCCTCTGCCGTGTAGGTCTGGCGGTTGGTTTCATTCATCTTTGACACGTTACCTATCTCTTCCAAGAAGATGTTGGCACGGTTGATACCGGAATAAAGTGTGTACCAAAAGGAATATACCGACGGGTCGCTGGTGATGGCGTTGTTGCAAATCAATCCCGACTTGCTGGGTGCGCGTCCTGCGCCACCATATGCCTCGAGGTCGTCGCCACCCACAAGATAGTAATACTCATTACCGTAAAACGACGGCTGCGTCAGTATAGCATAGACTCCCCGAAGGAAAGATTCGGTCTCTGCTTCATCGTTAAAATAATTGCCTGATGTGGTATTTGTCGGCTCTTTGTCGAGGAAATCGCACGAGCCGAGCCCAACTGCCATAGCCACGGCCAATATAATTAATTTAATGTATTTCATATCTGGTTCAATTTGAATGGATGATTTAGAATGAAAGATTTACGCCAAAACTGAAACTGCGGGCACGCGGATAGGCCGAGAAGTCAAGTCCGGGGGTCAAAGCACCGTCCCGGATTGAAACCTCAGGGTCGTAGCCATAGTAGTCTGAGAATGTGAGCAGGTTTTGTCCGGCAAGATACAGGCGTAGTTTGTCTATGCCCCAGCGGTTTGTCAAGCTCTTCGGCAGGGTGTAACCCAATGTCAAGGTCTTAAGCCTTAAGAATGAACCATCCTCAATAATGCGCGTGGAGAACACGCGATTGGAACTTGATGTCGTTGCCCGGGGAATGTCGCTGGTAGGATTAGCCTCCGTCCACCGGTCAGCATAGCTGGCATATTGGTTCAGTTCGCGAGCCTTGTTCCACGAGCCTTCAAACATAAGGCGGTTGGCATTGAGAATATCGTTGCCGTAAGACCACTGGAAAAATACGCTCATGTCAAATCCCTCGTAGGTGAAAGTATTGGTAAATCCACCCGTGTGGATAGGCAGACCATTGCCAATCATGGTACGGTCTTCGTCATTGATAACACCGTCACCGTTGATATCTCGGTATTTAGGCATACCCGGTTGGGTGTTGCTCTCAGAGGCAAAGTGCGGCACATTGGCTTTCAGCGTATACGAATTACCCGACTTGTTGAAGTCTTCGTACTTATAGGTGCCATCATAAATATAGCCAAACATAGCTCCCATAGAGTAGCCTACCTTAGCAATGTAGCTGGTTTGGGTGTTGAAGTTCTGGTCGAACTGTGCTGAACTGAGCAGTGCATTTTGGTTTTCGGCCAAGCCCATTACCTTGTTTTTATTGAAGGCAATATTGAAATTGCTCGTCCACTCAAACTTCTTGGTCTTCACGTTCACTGTGTTAAGCGAGAACTCTACACCTTGGTTTCTAACCTTTCCAATGTTTTTCATCGCGCTGCTGAATCCCGATGACGGTACAAGGCTGGCCATGAGGAGCAGGTCGCGGGTGGATTTGCTGTACAAATCAAGCGTCATGTTGATACGCTCGTGCAGGAAGCTGAGGTCAAGACCTAAGTTCCACTGCTCCGTAGTCTCCCATTTGAGGTCTTTGTTGGGAATGGAGACAGGCACCATACCCACATTCTTGTCATCATTGTTGTATGGATATACACCGCTTGGGATTGCACCCATGGAACTGAGATTACCCCTTGTATCTTTCAGCAGGTCGTAAATGCCGTATGTGTCATACTCGCCCACGCGGTTGTTACCCGTCAAACCCCAGCTCAAACGCAGCTTACCGTTGCTCATCACATTGCGGAGGGGACTCCAAAACTTTTCTTCAGTGAAGTTCCATGCCAGCGATCCCGATGGGAAATAGCCGAAACGGTTCTTGCCCCTAAACTTGGAGCTTCCGTCAGCACGCATGGTGAACGTAGCATAGTATTTGGATTTGTAGTTGTAGTTGAACCGACCGAAGAAGGACATCATCGACCAACTCGATGCCGCAGAATTGGTGCGGGTGGGTGTACCTTGGCTCATGCCCGCCATTCCAAGATTCTCATTGGGAATGTTGATGGTCTTGAACTGGTAGTATTCGTAGTCAGAATTCTGGAGAGAGAAACCCAACAGCGTATTGAAATAATGCTGTTTTTTCAGGTTTGTCTGGTAAGTCAGGGTGTTTTCATTCAACCATGTGGCACGTTTGTAACGTGTCACTTGTGCGTTCACCTTATCGTTGGATGTCTTTCCGCCGTAGCGTGTCTTGGAATTATTAAAGTTGTCCAAGTTCCAACGAGCGTCTGTATATCCGCCCGAAACCTTCAGTCTCAGTCCTTTCATGATTTCATATTGCAGAAATCCGTTGAACTGTATGTATGTATTGTTTCGCTTATTATACTCATTGTTGAGCGACATATAGGGGTTGAAGCGGTAGTCGTTGGAGTTGTTCACATCCTCATCGGTGGCATTCTCCAACAGTGATGTCAGCGGCAGGCCCGGTTGTGTGACAGGACGATAGCCCCACACACTGTAAAAGAGGTTGTTCATACCCGAATAAGACGCTTACGATGGCGATGCGCCCATTTGGTTGGTTTGCGAATAGTTCACATTCAGGCTCACCTCGAGCTTGTTTTTGTCTATCGTGGTGCCCAAACGTCCCTGCGTACGGTTGTAGTTGGAGTTGATCACAATACCATCTTGGTCGAAGTATGACAGCGAAGCATTGTATCTCACACCCTTGTCACCACCATTGATACTCACGCTATGGCTCTGTATGGGAGCCGTCTGGAAGATCATATCCTGCCAGTTGTACTGCTTGATGTTGCGATAGTCGTCCAACGTCCACTGTTTTCCCTCATAGTTTGCAAGGTAAGTGTCAGCTGCTTTATCAGGGTACATCTCGTTCTGGAGGCTTACAAACTGGTACGCATCCATCATCGGAATCTTGCGCGTGATGGTCTGCCAGCCTATGCTGCCGTCGTATTGCACCTTGGGTTTGCCTGCCTGGCCGCTCTTGGTCGTGATGATGATCACACCATTGGCACCACGTGCACCGTAAATGGCCGATGCCGATGCATCCTTGAGCACGTCCACTGATGCAATATCCGAGGGGTTGATACTGCTTGCAATGGATGGGTCTTCCACGGGGAAACCATCGACCACATAAAGCGGGGAGTTGTCTTGCGTCAGGGAGTTGTTACCACGGATCACAATGTTCATCTTTGAGCCCGGCACACCTTCACCCGAACTAACATTCACACCGGCAATACGTCCACCCAGAGTCTGGTCGAAAGAACTTACCGGCGTGCTGAGCAACTCTTTCATGTCGGCCTTGGCAACCGACCCGGTAAGGTCGCGCTTGCGCACCTCCTGGTAACCCACCACAACTACTTCGTTGAGTAGTTTGTTGTCTTCTTTCATAACAACGGAGACATTTTCACCCACCGTTACCTTTTTTTCTAATTCCTCAAAACCAACATACGTAAATGTTAAGGTTGCTTCTTTGGTCTTAACATCTACCGAAAACGAACCGTCCAAGCCTGTAATTGTTCCAGTGGTTGTATTCTTCACCGTTACAGTAACACCAATCATAGGTTCACCGGTTTCATCTTTTACAACACCTTTCACCACAGATTGGGCGAATGCGGTCACTGAAAAATCCAAAGCATCAAAAACACGAGAACATTCCTCATGTTTAATATTCCAAGATTTGATTTACACATATTTATTAGGATTAAATTTTCTTTTAGGTTGCTGCAATTACAGCAATGATAGGTTGTTAATGCAAAAGTAACTTAAAGTTTTAGGAAAAATGGACTAAATTGTACGAATTGATGCCATTTTTGTACAAAGACCATTACTTAAAACGAGCAACTTCAAAACATTGCACGTAATTGATTACAGTTATAGCATACCGTTTCTGACGGCATCCATCACATTAGCCGGCGGACGTTGGTTTTGATATTCCTTCTTCATAAAGTCCATGTAAGGAGCCACATGCTTGAAATATTTCAAATAACCTTTGCACAGATAATTAAGGCCGGCATTCCCATAACGGTCGTTGATAAACCGATTCTTGGGGCACTCGCCGTGACATGCAAATTCAAACTCACACTCCTTGCACTGTCGGGGGAGTGATTGGTGTTTCAGCATACTGAACCGCGACTGCTGCTCTCCATAAAGCATTTCTATGATAGATTGTTGATAGATATTGCCGAGCTTGTATTCTGGAAAAACAAAATGGTCGCATGAATATATGTCACCGTTAAATTCCATCACACCGGCATGCCCACACTCCTTTGCCAAAATACACACCCCCGGCGCAACTCCAACCCAGTTGGCCAATGTGGCATCGAAAAGTTGTACGTAGGTTTTTCCCACGTCATGCCTTACCCATTCGTCAAATATGCTACAAAGAAACGTCCCCCATTGCTCGGCCGTGATAGAGAAATCGGCAAGAGGAGCATCGACACCGTCTTTCAAATGAGCCAAATGCCTGCCGTCGGCATGCTCGACCAGCCTCTCAACAATCGGGGCAAATTGTAGATAGGTACAACCATTTTCCTTGAAAAAATGGTAAAAATCCAAAGGGTAGTCGGCATTAAAATCGTTGACAACGGCCATGCCATTCCACTCCACCCCATGCTTCTTCAACAACTTAATGCCTCGCATCACTTTAGCCCACGTAGGTTTTCCTGTCCTCGTGCGCCTGTATTCATCGTGAAACTCCTGTGGACCGTCTATCGAAATACCCACGAGCCATCTGTTTTCTTTCAGAAATTCACACCATTCGTCAGTGAGCAAGGTGCCGTTGGTCTGTATCACATTATCTATCTGTCGGCCGTTGGCATAACGTTTTTGAAATTCAATAGCCTTCCGGTAGAAAGAAACTGGGCGCATCATGGTCTCTCCGCCGTGCCATGTGAAGAGCACTTGGTTCATGGTTTGCGACTCGATGTATTCCTTCGTGAATCGTTCCAACAGTTCCTCCGACATGACATGACGGGGAACCTGAGCATAAAGGTTCGATTTTTCCAAATAGTAACAATAGTCACAGGCCATGTTGCAATGCGCACCAACCGGCTTCAACATAATATATAAGGGGTGTGAAAATGGTGCTATTGTGCTCATAGTCTCTACGCTTTTGATTGTCTAACAGATGTCGGGTAATTAACACACAAGAGTATAGGGGTGTCGAACCCATACTTAGCGTTTTACAAATTTATGAAAATAATCTTGAATACCAATATTTTTATGTCATTTTCAATCCAACAATGCCTACGGTCATAGGAAACATCATGGGGCGCAGAAATGGATTACCTCCTCCTGTTTAAAGTTAATATATCCCTATAAAAACATGGAACCGTCCATACCTTTATAGGGATACTGAAGAATCTGATTAACGAGACGTTCTATCCCGAGTCAGCATTTTCTGGAAATATAGTTCGAGATTTGCCTTTCTCACCAAAGCCTCCAAATAATAATAATCGGCATAATTGAGGGGCTTGTCTATCTCGTTGTTGTGAGGAATACTTCCCACGGAGTGCATCAAAATAAAGTTGCCATTCTCACCCTGCTTTGCCGTATATGCGGGAGAGGCGAGGCTGGTCATAATTTTATCAGCATAGGCCTTGTACTCATTTGAGTTCTGAAGATCGTAAGTGCACAACTCGTAGAGAGCCGAGGCAATGCACGAAGCTGACGACACATCGCGCGGCTCATTGGGAATCTTCGGGGTGCTCATATCCCAATAGGGTATGGCGTCGGCAGGCATAGCGGGGTGATTCTTCATCATCCTGAAAGTCTTGATGGCCTGATCCAAATAGCGATGGTCACGCGTGTATCGAAAGCACATGGTATAACCATAAATTGCCCATGCCTGACCACGGCTCCAAATCGACTCGTGGGCATAGCCCTGTGCCGTGTGACGATGACGCACGTGTCCGTCTTTCAAACTGTAGTCCACCACGTGGTAGCAACTGCCGTCGGGACGGAACTGTTCTTTCAGCGTGCGGTCGGCATGGCTTACGGCCACCTTATAATATAAGGAGTCGCGGGTAAGCTCGGTAGCCTTGAAAAGCAATTCAAGGTTCATCATGTTGTCAATGATAACCGGGCACTCCCATCCTCGCTGCGACTGCCACCCTCTGTCCACATTCCACGACTGGATGA
>CAYVGR010000025.1:0-17081 GCA_964450065.1 uncultured Prevotella sp.
TCTAAGGGCAGTTTAAGCGAATGTTAAAGGATTTAAGTGGACACTAGTGTTCGTGATTATTCATCAAGTCCAAGGGCAACATGATGATGTTTTGTGTTATGCTGGGCAGTCTTTCAGACTGAACGCTTTAACAATTCACAATTCATAATTTTCAATTCAAAATTATGCTGCGCGGTGGTCATGCACAATTTTTTTTGCAACGACTGGCACAACTCTTCACGACATAAGCTGGAGGCTGTGTGAAGTCGTGGATGTCGATGCAAGAAATCGCAAGGACAATCGATGCAGGAAATAGCAAGCATTCTTAAATTCATGAAATACGGAAGGGTGTTTGTCAAGATAATATACCATTGGTATACTTCCTGTATTTAAGAGTCAAGCCTTTTCAATGAAAGAGCCGTGGTCCAAATCTTAATTATAAACAAAACATGCCAAGAAATGACGAAGTTTTTATAACTTTGCTCCCATTCATAAAACGATAAATCAAGATCCCTTCAGCTTTAAAAAACATGAACAAGAGACTAACCGCACTATTTGGCGTTGCAGCAGGTGCTGCCTCCCTCTGTCAGGCGCAGACCACCGACAGGCCCAATATCATTCTTTTTCTGGTAGACGACATGGGGTGGCAAGAGACCTCTGTGCCATTTTATAAAGAGAAAACCCTGCTCAACCAGCGTTACCGCACACCTAATATGGAACGTTTGGCAGCCCAAGGTGTGCGCTTCACCCAGGCCTACGCCTGTGCTGTATCGTCGCCTTCACGTTGTTCGCTACTCTCGGGCATGAATGCCGCCCGCCACCGTGTGACCAATTGGACACTGAAATACAACGAGCAGACCGATGCCAAGGACAAAGAAATTACTCCGCCGGACTGGAACTGCAACGGCATACAGCCCGACACCGTGAGGAGCCAGCACAACCGACACCTTACTACCCTCATCACCGCCCTGCCACAGGTGTTGAAAGACAACGGCTATTTCACCATCCACTGCGGCAAGGGACATTTCGGCGCGCAGACCACTGCTGGTGAGAACCCCACCAACTTCGGATTCCAAGTGAACATTGCAGGTGGTGCCAACGGCGCTCCAGCCAGCTATCTCGCCCAAGAAGACTATGGTAAAGGCGATTTCCACGTGTCTGGGTTAGAACAATATTACTCCAAGGGCACGTTCTTGACCGAGGCGCTGACCATAGAGGCGCTGAAAGCCCTTGACAAGCCCATTGCCGACCATCAGCCCTTTTTCCTCTACATGTCACACTATGCCATCCACGCGCCATATAGTCCTGACGAAAGGTTTACTCCAAACTATATGACCGCTAACGGCCAAGGTGTCTTCGACCCCATGCTCCAAGCCCCACTCAACAAGCAGGAAATCAATCATGCCGCGCTTATCGAAGGCATGGACAAGAGCCTGGGCGACATCATGAACTATCTGGAGGCACGCCCGGAAGTGGCACGCAACACAATCATCATGTTCATGTCTGACAACGGCGGCCAGGCCATCAATATCCGTCAAGGCCGCGCCAACTATGACCAGAACTACCCTGCCCGCGGCGGCAAAGGGTCGGCCTTAGAGGGAGGTGTACACGAGCCGATGCTGGTTAGCTGGCCCGGAGTGATCAAAGGAGGCACCACCAACAGCAACCGCGTGATGATTGAGGACTTCTACCCTACCATTATTGAGATGGCGGGCGTGAAGCATTATAAAACCACGCAGCATGTGGACGGCAGGAGTTTTGTCGATCTGCTCCGAAATCCCAAACTCAGCAGGGAGCGCGAGATTGTTTGGCACTATCCCCATCTATGGACTACAGGCATCAGCGAGAAGGACGGCTACGGACCCACTTCATCGATCATGCAGGGCGATTACCACCTTATCTACTACTGGAGATATGACAAGGTGGAGTTGTATAATGTGAGACAGGATATTGGCGAGAGCCATAATCTGGCAGAACAAGAGCCCCAACGTGCCGCCAAATTGAAGAAACGCCTCTTCCAACAGCTGAAATATTACAAGGCGCAATACCCCAGCAGAAAGACGGAGAAATAGTATATTCTGAAAAGTCGTGGCCACAACCTGTCGGGGTGGCCACAATTTTTATCTTTGCCCAACAAGGGAAATCATAGACTTGAAATCCATGAAAAGCACCCAAAGTAGACGAAAGGCTTTGCCATTCGCCGATTTTATCATAACTTTGTGGCAAGAATAACAATATTTTAGGGAAAGAATAGTTATTTTTATAGCATTTAAAAATCTCACAGAACGATAATGAAGAAACTCATTATAGGCATCATGTTGGCGACCCTGTGCCCTTCTGGCATCTGGGCTCAGAGTTCCATGACAGATTCTCAGGTCGCAGAATTCGTACAGAAAGAAGTGGCAAGAGGAACTTCGCAAGCCAAAATTGTAACCAAACTGATGCAAAATGGCGTGGATATTTCTCAGATCCGCCGGGTGCGCAAGAAGTATGAGCGTCAGGCCAACAATACGGGCTTCGGCATGTCGGAGACCAAGTCGCAGACCGACACCCGTATGCGCACCAACAACGGAAAGGATTATGACAAGCAGAAGACCCTGAAAAAGGAACAACTGCGCGCCAACACCACCTCCCAACGCATTCAGAGCAACAAAGAATGGAAGGAGCAATATGATGAGAATAGCGCCGATTTCGTGGTGATGCAAAACGAATTGGAGATGATGACTCCCACCGACTCGCTGCTGCTCTTGCGCCAGTTGCTGGAGCAACAGCACAAGGACAAGAAGAAGGTTTTTGGCCGCGACATCTTCAACAACAAAGACCTGACATTCGAGCCCGTCATGAACATTGCCACACCACAAAACTATCGGCTTGGTCCCGGAGATGCCGTAATTATTGATATCTATGGTGCCTCACAGAAAACTATCAACACTTCCGTTTCCCCAGACGGAGACATCATCATCGAGAACTTTGGCCCCATTCAGGTAAGTGGACTGACCGTGGCTCAGGCCAACAGCAACATACGCAACCGGCTTGGAGCCAGGTACCAGAGCAGCCGGATCAAAATTTCACTCGGACAAACACGCACTATCTCTATCAATGTAATGGGCGAAGTAAAAACACCGGGCACCTATACCCTATCGGCCTTTGCCAGCGTGTTCCACGCACTGTATATGGCAGGTGGAACAAACGATATGGGTACGCTGCGTAACATCAAGATATATCGTCATAACAAGCTGGTGAGCGTGTGCGACATCTACGACTATATCCTCAATGGAAAAATGACCGGCAACGTGCGTCTGGCCGACGGCGACGTGATTATTGTGGGTCCCTACGACTGTCTGGTGAACATCACGGGCAAGGTGAAGCGTCCCATGTTCTACGAAATGAAAAAGGAAGAAAGCATCGAAAGCCTGTTGAAGTATGCAGGTGGCTTTGCCGGAGATGCCTATACGAAAGCCGTGCGGGTGAATCGCAAGACAGGACGCGAATATGCCGTGTTCAATGTCGATGAATTTGATATGAGCGGTTTTCGCATTGCCGATGGCGACAGCGTGAGCGTAGATTCTATTCTGCCCCGCTACAAGAATACGGTAGAGGTAAAAGGTGCCGTGTTCCGACCAGGCATGTACCAGCTTGGCGGAAGCATCAACAGCGTGCGCACGCTCATCGAACATGCCGAAGGACTAACCGAGGAGGCCTTTACCAACCGAGCAGTGATGCACCGCATGAAAATTGACCGCACACTGGAGATAGTGAGCGTTGACGTGGAAGGAATTATGACCGGGCGCGTGGCCGACATTCCCCTCAAGGAAAACGACGTGCTCTTCATACCAAATAAACAAGAAACCATGGTAGAGCGCACCATCACCATACACGGCGAAGTGCAGTTTCCCGGCATCTACAAATATGCCGACAATGAGACTCTGGAAGACTTTGTGCTGCAGGCCGGAGGATTGAAAGAGACCGCATCGACTGTTAAGGTGGATGTAGCTCGTAGGGTGAACAATCCCAAAGCCCTGACCACCGACAGCATCATCGCCCGAACCTATACTTTCGCCCTGAAAGACGGATTTGTGATTGACGGCGAGCAAGGCTTCGTGCTTATGCCGTTCGATGAAGTGTACGTGCGCAGAAGCCCGGCCTATTCTGAGCAACAAAATGTAACGATAGAGGGCGAGGTGATGTTTGGTGGCACATACACCCTAAACAAACGCAACGCTCGCCTGACAGACCTGCTGAAGGCAGCCGGTGGTGTGACCGATATGGCCTATATCAAGGGTGCCCGACTGGAGCGCGTGCCCAACGAGGTGGAGCGTGCCCGTATGCAGGCAGCCCTAAAGATGCAACAGGAACAATTGCAACAACAGCTGCTCCAACTGGCTGCAAGCAGTAACAATGCCGGAAACATTCAGCAAATGAGCCAACAGGCATCGAACACACAGTTGCAGAAATTCGAAATACCTAACACGTTTCCCGTGGGCATTGAGCTTGACAAAGCACTCCAAGACCCAGGAAGCGACGCTAACATTGTATTGCGCGCCGGCGACCGACTCATCCTGCCACAATACACCGCAACGGTTAAAATCAACGGTGCCGTGATGTATCCCAATACCGTAGCCTTTGAAAAAGGGAAACGGGCAAAATACTACATCAACACAGCCGGCGGATTTGCGCAGAACGCACGCAAGAGCAAGGCATACGTCATCTACATGAACGGCATGGTTGGTAAAGTAAGCCAAGGCGCAAAGATAGAGCCGGGCTGCGAAATCGTAGTTCCGAGCAAGATATCACGCAAGATGAGCATTGCCGAAACCATGAGTCTCGGTTCCGGCATGGCCAGCATCGCCGCAATGATTGCGACGATAGCGAATATAACAAAATAAGCAAAATGTTGAGTTTGGCTAATATCTTCCACATACAGAACAAAAGAAACAAGATGTTGTTTCGCAACATCTTGTTTTCAGGCGTATTAAAATCTATCGGACTCCTTTCCTCCTTGTTGATAGTACCTGTCACCATCAACTATCTCGACAACGAAGTTTATGGAATCTGGATGACTATAACATCTATTTTGTATTGGATCGGAGCCTTCGACATCGGCTTGGGAAATGGTATGCGTAATTACCTTACAGAGCGAATTTCCATAGGCGACTATGCCGGAAGTCGAAAATACCTAGCTACCACATTCACGCTGCTCAGTTTAATTGCGGTCGTACTGTTCATTGTCATTCTCATTCCCATATTCATTCTCAACTTCAACTGGGTGTTCAACACATCGAATGTAGACAATGAAATATTGCGCAACGCCGTGTTGGTTGCTGTTTTTTTTACACTTCTTAATTTTGTATTGAAGAATATCGGGCTTATTTTTGTTGCTCTTCAGAAATATGCCTTAAATGATTTTCTAAATGTTTTGGGCAATGTTTTTTCGCTTCTCATCATCTACTTGCTCACCCAATGCACAACAGGTAATCTGATGTATGTAGTGATTATCTACACTTCAACCTACACTATTATCTATGCTTTCGCATTTATCCCCATTTTTAAGAAATATCCCCAACTCCGACCTGCATCTTCAGACTTTGACAAGACTATCGGACGGCAGATTGTGAAGAAAGGATTGGGGTTCTTTGTCATACAGATAACCAGCTGCTTAGTTATCTTTGGAGCCGCCAATTTTTTTATCGCCCAATATTGTGGCCCCACGGAAGTAACTGTCTACAATATAGCTTATAAATATTTTAACTTACTTGTCATCGCCTATACCATATTGATTTCTCCGATGTGGAATGCTTACACCGACGCTTATGTCAGGAATGAAATACAATGGGTTCGACGAAATTTCAATCGCACCCTGATGTTTTGGGGGCTGTCGGTGGTTGCCGGACTGTTGATGCTGATGCTCTGTCAGGCATTCTACCATTTGTGGGTGGGACATCAAGTGGCCGTTCCATTCTCGGTTTCACTGAGCGTTTTGGTGTATGTAAGTATGTTCAACCTGAACAATTGCGCCACTTTTCTGATCAATGGACTCAATAAAATTCGTGTTCAGATGATCACTTCGGTTGTGTTTACAACCTTATATATCGTATCGATAGTATGCATCGGCCCACATTTGGGGATTGAAGGCATCACCCTTTGCATGGCAACCAGCTATGCATTGATGAGCATCATCCACCTATATCAGTGTTGCCTGCTTATCCAAAACAAAGCACAAGGAATATGGAACCGTTGAAACCGATAAGCAAGAATAACAAAATAAGCGTGATCACCGTTGTCTTTAACGATGCAAGTCATATCAGAGAGACAATGGAAAGCTATTTCTCGCAGACGTGGGAAAACAAGGAATATATCGTAATCGATGGTGGCAGCACCGACGGAACTGCCGAAATTATTCGCGAATACGAAGAGAGGATTGCCTATTGGTGCACAGAGCCCGACAAAGGTGTATACGATGCCATGAACAAAGGCATCGCACACGCGTCAGGAGATTGGATCAATATTCTCAATAGCGGTGATCTTTTTGCCGAGAAACAATCGTTGGAGAAGGCCATCAAACATGCTCCTGACATCCAAAATGCAGCAGTTGTTTATGGCAATAGTATCAAGAGAGACGACAATTCGGACCTATTCCAAGAGGCCTCTCCAAGTCTTGACGACATGCAGCATGGGCCAATCTACCGCCATGGATCGTCATTGGTGAGGACAGAGGTGCATCAAACACATCTATTCGATATCTCTCAAGCAGACAAATATGGCTTTGCACTTGATTGGCTGATGATCTATCAGCTCTATTCCGAGGGCTATAAGTTTCAGAAAACAGATGCCACGATCCAGATTTTCTTGTCAGAAGGCATGTCCAATCAGCCGGAGCAAGGTCTCAGATACAACCGAATGATCGCCACCGGAAGACCTCTTTCCGCCATAGACAAGCTTAAAATCAAAAAGCAAGTAATGGTCGGACAACTGAAATTAGGCTTACCCTACAAGTGGATGATTGCCTTTTTTGCCGAATATCTGCTCAACGACTGGTTGCCGCTCATCCCATTTTGGAAACTCAGAAAGCCATTCATGAAGATGCTCAAAATGAAAATTGGCGACGGAACATTCATCATGAAGCGAGTTTACATCATGACTCCGCAGAAAATCAGAATCGGAAGGCACTCTGATATCAACAGAGGAAGCCTGCTCGACGGGCGTGGCGGGATCACGATTGGCGACAATGTGTCCATATCCTATCATGTCAACATCATGACAGGAAGTCACGATCACAACACCCGACAGTTCAAAGGTGTGTTTCTCCCCATCGTGATCGAAGACTATGCATGGATTGGAGTCAATGCAACGATATTGCAAAATGTGAAGATTGGCAAAGGGGCGGTGGTCTGTGCCGGGGCAGTGGTCACTAAGGATGTGGAGCCATTCACCGTTGTTGCCGGAGTGCCCGCCCGTCCAATTGGAGAGAGAATTCATGACTTGGATTACCATTGCAAATGGGACATACCCTTTACTTAAAAGAAAAACAGATGGAACAAAACAGAATATCGCATGAAATCGACTTGTTGGAATTAGTCGGAAAAGTCTTGAAAGATTGGAAAAGCCTTCTGATCTTTGTGTTATGTTCGATGACTATCGGTGTCATTGTTGCTTTGAGCACACCTAAAGAGTATAGTGCCAACGTGTTGCTCGCTCCAGAATTGTCATCTGGCGGTTTAGGATTATCGAGCAATTTGGAGGACTTGGCTTCTTCTTTTGGAGTCGACATCGGTGGCAAATCGTCCATGGATGCAATCTACCCAGAACTCTATCCAGATATTTTCCAGTCGACTGACTTTATCTTAGGCCTGTTCAATACACCCGTGAGACTCAAAAACGACCCCAACTCTCGTACCTATAAAGATCATATTCAGAAGGAGACTAAGTTTCCATTTTGGGACTATCCTAAGCTGTGGATAACCAACCTGGTGACAAAGAAAGCGTCGACCAGTAGGCAAGGGGGACAGGAAGACCGTTTCAAGATATCCAGAAAAGACTATGATCTTTGTGGTGCTATTAGGAAAAAAATCCTCTGCAACATCGACAAAAAAACCAGCGTAATATCCATTTCTGTCTCCGACCAAGATCCATTGGTGGCTGCCATCATGGCTGACACACTGCAAAACCGACTTCAGACCTACATAACCAACTACCGCACGCAGAAGGCTAGATCCGACCTGAATTACTATAAAACACTCACAGCCGAAGCCAAGCAAGACTATGAGAAGGCCCGTAGAATCTATAGTGGATATGCAGATGCCAATACCGATGTGATCCTCGAAAGCTTCAAGGTCAAACAAGGAGATCTTGAGAATGACATGCAACTAAAATACAATACCTACACTTTACTGAATACGCAGTTGCAGGCCGCTAAAGCTAAAGTTCAGGAACGCACTCCAGCCTTCACCATTCTGCAGAAACCTATCATGCCTTATATCGCATCGAGCACACCAAGAAGTCTCACGGTGATTTTCTTTATGTTCATCGGTCTTGTCCTCGATGTATGCTGGATACTCTACGGAAAAAATTATTTAAAGAAAAAAAGATCGTAAATGTCTATCGAGCAGTTCCTTTCTTTACCTAAAAGTCTCTATGTTTCTTGGCGACTCACTTCTTTTAAAAAAGCATTTAAGTTACCAATCTTGGTGAGATTCAACACAAAACTTATCTCATTGAAAGGCCATGTAACTATAGATTCGGCTCACAACGGAGTAGCTCGACTGATCATCGGTTTCAACTCCGTGGGCATCTATGACAAGAAGTATTCTCGTGCCGTACTCCAAATAGATGGGAATATCGATCTCCATGGTAAAGCCACATTCGGTCAGGGAGCTCGCATATGTGTCATGGCAGGCGCCCTTCTATCCTTGGGTAATGGGTTCAACAACACGGCAGAAGGTGCTGTCATCTGTCGAAAAAACATCAGGATTGGACAAAATTGTCTTATATCGTGGGAGACTGTGATCATGGATTCAGATTGGCATACCGTCAGAGATCTTGATAGTAATAGGTTCGTAGACGATACTCAAGATATAGTAATCGAAAATGATTGTTGGCTCGGAATGCGCAGCATGGTGCTCAAAGGAAGCCGAATACCCCAAGGAAGTATCGTTGCAGCGCAATCTACCGTAACCCACGCATTCGACACGCCCAACATTTTGTTGGCAGGTACACCCGCAATCATCAAAAAAGAAAAGGTGACGTTTCACAGACCATGATATATTCGATACCTTACGACCTCTTGGTCATATTCTTGGGCATTCTCGCTACGCTGTTGCATCAGAAGCAGGAAGATCGGGATTTCTGCCATAAACTGAAGTTTGTGGGAGTGGGGGTCTTTTTTGCTTTTTTTGCCTTTCGTGGCTTTATCTTTACCGACTGGCTCACTTATTATGTCGAATTCGACAATGCCACATTAGACTTGCTACTCCACTATGAGTTAGGCAAGAGCCGAGAGCCTCTGTTTCTCATCTTAATGCTGATCTCGAAAGGGCTTATCAACGATTTCCACTTCTTTGTTTTCGTTTGTACAGCCATTAACACATGGTTGCTCATTGCTTTTTTCCGAAAATATACCAACAACATTTTCCTATGTCTCGTGCTCTATTTGGTATTCGAGGGCTTTGGCATTTCCATCAATCTGATGCGCAATTCTATTGCTATTTTCATTTTCCTCAATGCTATAGAATATCTCGAAAATCGCCGCCCGCTACAATATTTCGGGATGTGCCTGCTGGCCGTAGGATTCCATTTCTCTGCATTTGTCTATCTTCCCTTATACTTCTTCTTCCATCGCAAGATGAACAAATGGGGTTATCTTACGATATTGATCTTGTGTAATGCTGTTTTTATCCTTCATGTTCCAATCTTCATGAGACTCATCTCCCTATTTGGCATCGGCGGAGCATTTCTTGAAAATAAGATTGACGTATACTCCGAGATCGGCAATCGATTAGGGTTTGGCATGGGATTTATCGAGCGATTGATCACTGGAATGCTTGTATTCCTCTATTATGATAAACTCAACGGCATACGTTCCACCAACAAAATATTCATCAATGGACTGATCACGTATTTCATTTGCAGCTTCATGTTCAGCGAATTTACAGAAATCAGCAAGAGATTGACCATACTCTTCGTGTTCTCCTATTGGATTATCTGGGGCGATCTCATCAAGTGTTTTGCCATCGAGAACAACCGACGGCTGTTCATTGCCTATATCTGCATCTACTGTCTGCTGAAGACTACCGTTACCATCAACCAGCCAGTAGACCAATACGAGAACCTACTGTTTGGCAAGACCAAGTCGTTTCAGGAAAGAAAATATATCTTCGACCGGACTTTCGAAGAGCCCACATATTGACCCCAACCAAGAGCTACACTATGAGAAAAATGCTTTTCGTGACATTTGCCAATGAGAGTGCCTATTCCGGTGGAGAACAATGTGCCAAAAGAAACCTAAAGGCCATCAAGAATATTTACGGACAAGAGAATGTGACTGCCTACATTATCCGTCCTGACAAGACCGAGCGACAGTTTTGCGACAAGCTTGTCAGGGTGGGCGAAATCATGAAATGCTATATGGGTGGACTGCGGAAACCCGTGCTCAACGATATCATCCGGATCGTCAGAGAGCAGCAAATCACGGATCTTTTCATAGACAGCTCGCAATTGGGCTATCTTGCCAAGAAGATCAAGCAGATAGCCCCAAAGACCAAGGTCTATGTCTTCTTCCAAAATATAGAATACGATTTCTTCACCTCTACCACACTTCACAGCCGCGACTACCTGCACCTCTTCTGGATGCCCCTGTCTTTTCAAAACGAGAAATGGGCTTGCCGATGGGCCGACAAAGTGGTGGTGCTCAGTCCGAAAGACTCCCGTCGGTTAAAAATCCTCTATCACCGGCAGGCTGATGCCATCATTCCCATCACAATGACCGACGACTACGCTCCCACGCCTGAAGCGATGGCGGTGCCCGCTTCAAGTCCACTCAGTGCTGTTTTCGTGGGCAGCTATTTCACGGGAAATATCAAGGGGCTCAAATGGTTTTGCCAAACAGTAGTGCCACGCGTCGATTTGCACCTGACGATTGTAGGTGCGGGCATGGACAAGTTGGCCAACGACATTGCCCCTTCAGCGAAGATACGCATCCACGGCACAGTGCCCGAGCTCGCCCCCTACTACGAAGAATCTGACGTGGCCTTGCTCCCTATCACTTCGGGAGGGGGCATGAAGGTGAAGACGGCCGAAGCTTTGAAATATGGCAAACACATCATCGGCACCCGGGAGGCGTTGGAAGGATATGAGGTAGACCTTGAAATCGCCACCGAATGCAATACGGCAGATGAGTTTGTTCAGGCCATCGAAAAGTACCGTAGCCACCGAAAATATCAGCCCAAGTCGAGGCAACTTTTTCTCGAGAAGTATGCTTACGAGGCCTCTCTGCTATTGTTCAACCAACTCTTTCTGTCATGAATATGCTTATCGATGGCCGGCCCTTGGTCACCAGCAGTGCCGGCATTACGTTCTTTCTAAGAAACAGTCTTCAGGTCTGGGCAGCGTCAAGCCCCGAAGACCATTTCTTTGTGGCTGTTCCGAAGCCACTTGACAAGACAGTCGATACCACCGACTGGCCCACCAATATCAGCATCATCGAAAAATCCAACCCGCTCCTGCGTCGACTCCCCAATCTTGTTTGGCTCAACCTGATGATGCCATGGATCGTGCGAAGGCTGCATGCCGACCTATATTTTTCGCCCCTGCCCTGCATTCCCTTCTTGCTGCCCCGCCATCTGTTTCGGCTCATTGTGGTGCACGATGTGGTCAACATTGAATACCAATCGACCATGCAGTGGACCAATATCCTATCCAACGCGCTATTCTTCTCACGTTCAATCCGCAAGGCCAACCTCATCTGGACCAACTCGCACTATACCCGCGCGAAAGTGCAACAGTATTTTCCCAAAAGGCGATGCAAACAAATTTTCACCGGATGCTCGGTCGACCGAACGCTGTTTCGTCGTCTCGCACTCACCGAGGAAGACCGAGCTGCCGTCAGGAGAAAATACCAGATCAACAACCGTTTTCTGCTCTTCGTAGGCTCATTGGAGCCTCGAAAAAACCTTGGCTATCTGTTGGGGCTGATGCCCGACATCTACAACGCCACCGGAGTGCAGTTGGTTGTGGTGGGCGGCAAGAGATGGAAAAACTCTGCCCTGAATGACATCGTCCAACAGGATGGATTCCCTCGCGAGAGCGTTGTGTTCTGCAACTTTGTGCCCAACGACGATCTCGTCAGGCTCTACAACATGGCCGACAGTTTCATCTCGGCCTCGCTCAACGAGGGTTTTGGCATGCCTCAGTTAGAAGCCCTGTCGTGTGGCTGTCCAGTCATCACCTCACGAAACTCGGCCATGGCCGAGGTCGCAGCAGGAAAGAGTGGAGCCGTGGCCATCGAAGGCTATGATAGAGACCAGTGGATCAATGAAATCAGGAAGGTAATAGACCACCGCCCCACCCCGAAAGACGAGGAAATAAGCTCATACGACTGGGGAACAATCATCCCCAAACTGAAAGAGCACCTGCCGTTCTACCATAAACATTAAAACCAAACCACTATGAAATTAGCGATAGACTGTCGTCTGATCGGCTCGAGTGGTATCGGAACATTCATTGAGAATGTCGTTGACCACCTCGTAGAAGACCAACACCACAGTTTTGTCTTAATCGGAAACCCTGATCGTTTGCTTCTTTATCGCCATCGTGAGCACTGCCGCATCGTGGCCTGCACCTACGATAGCTTCACCGTCAATGAGCTATTCCGGTTTCCCACGGCCGTCGTCAACCGCTGCGATGCCTTCTACACGCCCAATTTCAATATCCCGATGGGCATTCAAGTGCCCATATTCTCCACAATACACGACATTGTTCTCTTAGACACCAACCATTTCAGCAGTGCTCTGAAGAAGATGATTACCCGATGGTATCTGCGTCGAGCACTACACATATCGCGCACAGTATTCACCGTTTCCCATTTCTCCGAAGAGCGCATCAAAGCCACATTTCCGACCTCCACAACCATCATCGTAGTGCCCAACGGCATCAGTAAGGAGCTACGCCACTATGTCGAGACTCATCCTGCCGAGAACTTACGCGAAGGCATCGTGTTTCTCGGTAATCTGAAAAAACACAAAGGTATCCATACTCTGATCGATGCGTATGACCAGTTGGTGCAGAGCGGTGTGAAAAAATCGCTCACTGTCATTGGGCGGATAGACTTCCGGACTAAGGACGAAGACCTCATCAGCAAGATCGAAACTTACAAAGACCGCATCAGGTTTGTGACAAATGCCGACAATGAGGACGTTTTCCGACTCATGTCCAAGGCCGAAGTGTTGGTCTCGCCATCACTCTACGAGGGCTTCGGCATACCGCCACTCGAAGCCATGTATCTCTCCACCCCAACCATAATATCGGACATCTCGGTCTATCAGGAGATTTATAGCAACCTGCCCGTCACCTATTTCAAAGCCGGCGATGCCGACGATTTGGCTAAGAAGATGCGCGACCACCGCTATACCCCACTCCATATTCAATCGAAGATAGACCAACTATACAACTACCAGAAAACCGCCGATACTATACTCGGGCAGATAGTAGCCATCGTTTAAGCAGAATAACACTTTCAGCCTACGCTTCAGGAGCGTCTATGTTCAATCTGAGGGGAACGAGATATGCCCGATGCCTGTCGTGAAAAATGATAAAAAATCGTGCTAAAAATATGTTTCTAATATTTCACATAAAAAAATAATATCGAAATACTGTGAAAATCGGGAAGCTATTGTTCGATACTTCGATCCTCCGTCGATGCTCAGGATAATCCACGATAGATGTTCAGACACTTTTCAATCATCTCGTCAAACTGAAATATCTGCTCAAATCGATGGCGCGCACCCTCAGAATACCGCTTGTAGAGAGTCTTGTTTTCGAGTATCGACATGAAAGCCTCAGCCAAAGCACCGCTATCTCTGACTGGCACATTGACCCCCGATATTCCATGAGCATTAACCCATGAAACGCCCGACTCTGGAATGCGTGTAGCCACAACGGGACGACCACACGACATGGCTTCTACCTGAACGATGGCAAAAGCCTCGGTTTTCTGCACCGAGCTCAGGCAAAACAGATCGCAAGCCCTGAAATAATTAGGCAATTCAGCATCGGAGATACGTCCCAAGAGTTTGACTTTGGACGACAATGCATTATCATCGATCTGCTGTTGGAGCTTCGACTTCAGTTCGCCGCTGCCGCCAATGAGAATCATATAGTCATCAAAAAGCTGTCGAGCCGCATCAATCAGATACTCAAACCCTTTGTAATAAACTAATCGTCCCAAAGAGAAAATGATCTTTTTTCCAGGATATTGCGCTCGAATATGCGCCACCTCACTGTCGTTCCACATCACGGGACGAATACCGATGGGCAAATAAGTGCATTTTTCCTGAACAGCCTGCAGATGTGGTGATTGCTGTATATAAACCGGAGTGGTACCTACTACGACATCTGCGCGTCGGAGCATCCAATTTTGCAGGGGCATATAAAGTTGCAAAAGTAACCTTTGGGAAAGAATATCACTGTGCCAATGAACCACCACCTTGCCTTTATAGCCCGACAACAGCAAGGCAAACGCAGCCATTGGGTCGGGATGATGTACATGGATAATATCGTAATTGCAGCAAATGCGTCTTAACTCGACCATCATTTGGATAGAAAACATTGTGGAGAATTTTTTCAGCAAAGATTTGTCGCAGATAATATGAGCATTTGGTGCTACTTCAACAACTCTTCGCAATGCTCCAACTTCCGCATGACAGCATAGCATGTCACAGATTAAGCCTTGCTGAGACAGCCCTTGTTGCAAGTCAACCATTACCTTTTCAACACCACCAGAAACTGGATAGAATTTGCCTAACTGAAGTATCCTCATCAACATTTCTTTTGTGCAAAGATATTAAATTAATTAGGAAATCTCACAAGAAAATATATAATAATATTGATAATTGTTCGTTTACAAATTAACAAAGTAACTTTGGATGGAATTTCTACGTCAAAAAATAATAATCCCCACCTCCTTCACAGTATTGGTAGCTGCTCTTGTCTTCTTGCCCCGACAGCTTTCGGCAGATTCGCAAACCATACTTGTTCAGGTAGATCCATTGGCAAAGATATTACATGAAACCTCCTTATTTAATCAGTTTGACAGATCAACAGAGGTGGCGATAGGCGAAATCGCCTCATTCCAGTTTGTACTACGTTCTCCATATTCCCTCAAAGAAGTCACTATGTATGTTTCCCCTCTCACCAACATGCAGGGAGATACACTACGAGTGACACGTAAGGGATTTGTGGGATACGTTGGAGTAGGCAAACTGGCTCCTGAACGAGCAAACGATGTTGTCCCATCAGCATCTCGACTCTATCCGGATCCAATTGTAGAAAAGACATCCATGAATGTTAAGGCCAGATGCTCACAGCCACTCTGGATCGACATTGACATCCCCTATACCACCAAACCAGGATCCTACACTGGAAAAGTGACCGTACGCGGACAACAAGGCAACCATACTATAACACAAACATGCAGAATGCATCTAACTGTTTATCCTGTGAAAATGGATGAGCCGAAACTATACATATCCAACATGGCCAGCCTCAACAGCTTCCTGAAAAGCTATGACCACGGATGGGAATACGCTCCCCATTACTCTGATCTATGGATAGAAACATTACGGCAGACAGCCTTAAAAATGAAAGAGGCTCATTCCAACACAGTATGCATTCCACCGCTCGATTATGTAAGGGTGACTTTTAAGAATAATCGTTATAGTTTTGATTTCAGCTTGCTTGATAGGGTAATTGAGGTCTTTCGCATAGTCGGCGTACTACGAGTGTTCGAGGGTGGACACATTGCCGAACGGTCAGGTGGCTGGGAAAGTAACTTTCTTGTGAAGGTACCACAGATAAGTAAAAAAGGAGTGGTATGGCAAAAGCATCCAATTAGTTCGGCAGTAGCCAAAAGATTTTACAGTCAGTTAATGCCTGCTATATATCAACATCTACGCCAAAACTATCCCAATGTAGAATACTTGCAGCACATTGGCGATGAGCCTATAGATACCAATGCAAAAAGTTACCGAGAAATTGCCACATATATCAAGAAGTATTGTCCAAATATCAAGTTAATAGAAGCCTGTCAAACTGTCTTGCTTGGAAACATAATTGATGTATGGGTACCGTCACTCGACTTCTACCACAAACATTATGCTTTTTTTCGTCAACAACAAGCAAAAGGGAAACAAGTATGGTTTTACACAGCCTATCTGCCTCAGGCCAACTATGCCAACAGATTTATCGAACTGCCAACACTCAAAACGCGACTACTCCACTGGCTCAATTTCAAATATGGTTCCACAGGATACTTGCACTGGGGATTCAACAGATGGGTGGGCAACCCCTATCAGGAAACTATCCAGGATATGGGTGGAGGAATTATTCTGCCTGGCGGTGACAGTTGGATTGTATATCCGTCAGAGTCGGTAAAGCTCTACAGTTCGTTAAGACTGTCGGCTATGCGCGACGGTATTGCCGATTACACATTGCTCAAAATGCTTCAAGATAAAGACCCGCAACGAGCAATTCAACTCTGCGATAATATCATAAAGGACTGGGACAGCTATGAAACAGACCTTGTTAAATTTCGAAACATCAGACATCAGTTGCTAACTGCTCTCTGCAAAACAAACTAAAAGATGAAACTGAATTCAATCATAATTTTCGAATAAAAATGAACAGCTATATAATAAAGGTGAACCTATCGTGTTTTTATATAGTAAGGTGAATGCATTATAACAATAGAAAACGTTAACAGAAATTATACAACTAACAGAATTCAATGTTCGACAATATCCCTTCAAATCTTAAATACAACGACGAAGTAGACAATCCACGATTCATTCCTGACGGCATGAATGAGTTTGAACGCAATATCAAGCGTGCCGTTG
>CAYVGR010000026.1:0-16990 GCA_964450065.1 uncultured Prevotella sp.
CAATCTGGGCATCATGCGCCAGATGGACGATGGCATATCGCTCGACACCAATAACCGTAACATCTGGGTACATAACATCGATGTGTTCTACGGAAAGAGTGGAAGCGGCGACCATGCCAAAGGCGACGGGGCTATCGACGTGAAATCAGATTCCAAGTTTGTCACGATCAGCTATTGTCACTTCTGGGACACGGGCAAGTCGTCGATGGCGGGCATGAAGAGCGAGACGGGACCTAATTATATTACCTACCACCACAACTGGTTTGACCACAGCGACTCGCGACATGCCCGTGTGCGCACCATGTCGGTACACCTCTACAACAACTATTTCGACGGCGTGTCCAAATACGGTATCGGTGCCACATCGGGGTCGAGCATCTTTGCCGAAAATAACTATTTCCGCGCCACCAACAAGCCCTTGCTCAGTTCGTTGCAAGGGACTGATGCCCTCGGGTCGGGCACGTTCTCCGACGAGGACGGTGGCATCATCAAATCGTATGGTAATATCTATGCCGAAACCGCCAACTCGCGCTATTATACTCCCATTGCCTGGAGCTCTAACCATACGAGCTTTGACTGCTATGAGGTGGCGATGCGCGATGACCGGGTGCCGGCTACGGTGGTGACGCTCAGGGGCGGCACGGCTTACAACAATTTCGATACCGACGCATCGGTGATGTACGACTACATGCCCGACGCTGCTGCCGACGTGCCTGGGAAGGTGACGGGCTATTATGGTGCGGGACGCCTGAACCATGGCGACCTGCAATACACGTTCGACAACGGCACTGACGATAAGGACTACGGGGTGACCGCTGCTCTTGCCGCACTCATCGACAGCTATGTGGGAGCCGGAGCCACGTCGGGTGGCGACAGTGGCAACGAGGGTGGAACAGGAGAAGAAACCGGGAGCGAGGACCCGAATACGGGTGGCGAAACGCCTGTGGAGGGCGCTGTGGTGTGTAGCTTCGACAAGACCGGAAAGCCTTCGTCATCGCTGTTCAAGATTGTGGGCAACGGATCTAACAGCAAGGGCACGGCCACCTATAACGGCAAGACCTACGACACCTGCCTGAAAATGGAGTCGAGCACCAACATTAGCTTTACCACGACCGTGCCCATGAAGGTTACGTTGGTGTTTGGTGATACAGAAGCTGCCAGCTTCAAGCTCGACGGTAAGAAGACTGTGGGCAACGGCAGCACCTACACCATTAACTCGTTGCCGGCTGGTGAGCATACTATTACGAAGCAGGATATACGGAATCTCTTCCTCATCGTGATGAGTACGATATAATTCAAGATGCACAGTCAGGCCGGTGCTTTGGCGGTGCATTATTCAACATAGTAGGAGTGTTTTTGCATCGACACCCACGACTCTTTACGACATGGGTATGGGTATGTCGTGGTTGTTGATGCAAGAAAGAATAGGAAATCCGCTGCGGCTCTACTTTAACCGAAGGAATGTTTCCGTGATATTGCTTGGCTAATCCAGATGGAACAATTCCTCGAGCGGCACGCTGACGGGTGAGTTGTCGGGATTGGTGTCCATGATGTCGGCCATCATGTCCCACCATTTCTGTGTAATCGGATCTACGTCGGTGGTGTCCTGCGAGTTGGTTTCCTTCGAACATTCCTGGTAGGCAAAGAGCAGGTTGGTCTCCTTGTCCCAAAAAATGCTGTAGTTGCTGACACCCTGGTCTTCGGTAATCATTTTCTTCAGCTCCGGCCAGATAGCGGCGTGTCGCTTGGCATACTCTTTCTCACATC
The DNA here is from genome assembly GCA_964450065.1 of uncultured Prevotella sp. Classification (GTDB taxonomy): domain Bacteria; phylum Bacteroidota; class Bacteroidia; order Bacteroidales; family Bacteroidaceae; genus Prevotella. Next base: position 1,768 of record CAYVGR010000026.1, read on the forward strand.
CGGGTTTGAGGTACATTTTGAAAGCGAATCGTTTCATAGATTTTTGTGTTTTAGTGAGTTTGTCATGTGGGATACTGTCAGCCAATCGAGGTTGATAGATAAATCTCACAGCAATGGTTGTGTGACAAAGATAGTAAAAAGTTGGGTGATGAACAAGCAAAAACACAAGAATAAAGTGCCGCAAGCACAGTTTTGCAATGTGCAATCCTGACTTGCGGCACTGGAAGTGTGTTTGTCGTTGTCTGAGACTTATTGGCCTGTCGTAGCTTCTTTCATCATCTTTCGCCAACGAAGATATCCGAAGACGGCAATGACGATGTAGAGCCCGTAGAGCGAGGCCTTGAACGGGATGCCTTTGTAGAAATAGAGCACGCAGGTCACCACGTCCACGACAATCCAGATAAGCCATTGCTCTAAGTATTTGCGAGCCAATGCCCAGATACCCACAAAGCTCAGGGCTGTGGTAAAGGAGTCGGCCACTGGAACGGTGGAACCGATTTGCGTGAGCCAGTACCAAAGTACAGCCCAGATAACGAGTGTGCCGAGCACCCAGGGGAGGACGAGGGTCTTCTTGAAATGGGTGACGGGCAGGTCGGCACCTTGCTGTTGGTTTTTCTTCCTGCCAAACTTCCACACCCAAAAGCCGTAGATAGTCATCCCAATATAATAGAACTCCATGGCGCAGTCGGCATACAGCCCTTTGTCGTAGTAGAGCACGATGTCGAGCGATTGCATCACGAAGCCTACAGCCCACAGCCAAATGGAGGCCTTGTATTCCAATAGAATATAGGCCAGGCCAAGCAGGGTGGTGATGATATCGAGAGGATTTAATTCAAAATTCACGATTTGGTAATTAACAATGGATAATTGACAATGGACAATGGACAATGTGTAATGGAAAATGGATATTGATAGTCTCCACTAAGACCACGGCGTAAGCCAATTATACATTATCAATTATCAACTATACATTATACATCAGAATTTAATCGTCACGTTTCCCATTGCCGTAAAGCCGGCCATCGGAATGTATCCCAACTGATAATACCGGTTGTTTTCGGGATATTTGTCGCCTACAATAGCCGAGTAAGCCCAGGCGCTTGAGGCATAGTGACGGTCGAAGATATTGTTCAGATTAACTCCGAAAACAACTTCCTTGAGCCCCGCAAACTTCTTGGCAACGTTCCATGTGTAGTTCAGTTTCACGTTCGTTTGAGAATAGCTGGGCAGTGAACGGTCTTTGTTTTCGGTGTTGTCGATATACTGACGGCTCACGAAATTGGTGTGCCATACGGCTCGGAAGCCTGCATAGTGGAAATTAAGGAATCCGTTGAGAATGGCCGAAGGGGAGAAGGCGAGGGTCGATTGGTCGTAGTGCACGGTAGTGGGAGCCATGTCCTTCCAATTACCGTCATAGGTTTCCACCACTTCGTCGAAGTCTTTAATCTTGTTTTCGGAGAGAGCTGCGTTGCCGGCAAGAGTAAGCCAACGCAGGGGACTCCAGTTTGCCGACAATTCAACACCCATACGATAACTCTTATCAATGTTTACGGTGAGGTTTTCGCCAATGTCGCTTTGAGCTCCGGTCTGCACAAATTGGTCTTTGTAGTCCATGTAGTAGAAGTTGGCTCCTGCGTGCCAGTTGCTTCCGCTGTAGTTGTATCCCAGTTCAAAGTCGAGCAGATGCTCTGCCTTTGGGGCAGGATAGGAGCCGTTGTCGGTGAAATTGTTGCGTTCGGGCTCGCGACCGGCATAAGCTACAGAGGCATAGGCATGATGCCCGTTTTGATGGAAGCTGACACCGGCCTTGGGATTGAAGAAGTCGTAGTTCTTGTCAATATCCATGCGCTGGTTGCTGTATGAGCCGTCCTTGTTCTTATAGAACTTATCGTTGATACCGTCTGTTTTATATCTCACGTGACGATATTGCAGGTCGGCGAAGGCGTCCCAACTGCCAGTGATGTGATAAGTGCCCTTCACGTAGGCCGAGTAATCGTTCTTGTCGGCATCAGAATCGTAGTACTTCCCGTTCTTCCATGGTGCGAGAATACCGATCTTTCCCTCGTTCTGCCCCACGTTAGAGATATAGTCCAGAAAACCATAGTGGTTGCCGCGGAACTGTTGCAGATTCACACCGGCAATGGCATCCCAGCGGTTGTCGGTGTAGTTGGCATTGTAGACGATGCCGTAAGTGTGCTGTGTCAAGCCCTTGCGGCGCACGAAGTCGGCTTTCTCGACCACTGGCTCGTATGGAGGGTCGATGATGGTGTTGGTGGGAATGAAGACTATGCCGAACTTCTTAGCCTTGTTGTTCGGGCGGAATTCCTTGTAGTAGCCGTGGCCATAGGTGTAGTGCAGGGCAGCACGGTGGCTCCAGTGGGTTGATGGTTTCCAGGTGGCTGAAAGGATGTTGTGGCTCTGTACAAAGTTGTCAGTAGTCTTTTCCCACAGCGTGCCGTCGTCCATTTTGTAACGGTTGATAGTCCATCCGCCCTTCCAGTCGGGATCGAAGCCTTCATACAAGATGTTGTATTTGCCCAATCCGGCATTGTACATATCCTTGTAGGTCTTGATGCCGTCATAGCTGTTCATGCTGTAGTCGTTGTTTCCTGCGGTCACTCCGCTCCATGCTTGGCCGGTGTGTTCGTAGTTGCCAACAGACTTGTAGCTCAGCGTCAAGTTGTCGCCAAGCCATGTCAGGCCGCCATAGTAGGAGCCTGAGTTCCCGCTGGTGCCATGGAGATAGCCGTCTGTGCCCGTGTGGTGGTAGGCTGCATCGATAATCCAGTGGTTGCCCAGCAGACCGGTGGAGAACTTGGCACCTGCATTGTATGTGTTGTACGATCCGTACGATCCGGTTACTTCCAGACTCGGAGTCTCGCTGGGCGCTGCCATAGCGAGCGATATGGAACCGCCGAACGCACCGTCGCCGTTGGTTGATGTACCGATGCCTCGCTGTACCTGAACCGAGCCTAAGAGTGCGGCATATGAGTTCATATTGGCCCAGAACACCGTCTGGTCCTCGGGCGAGTTGAGTGCTACACCGTCGAGCGTCACGTTGATACGGCTTCCTGCCGCACCGCGGATGCGCATATAGGTGGTTCCTGTGCCCAGACCGTTCTCGCTCCAAGCCAGTATGCCCGGGGTCTGTGCCAGGAGGAAGGGTAGTTCCTGCCCGGTCTTCGAGAAGTCGCTGAGTTGTTTCTTGTTGATGTTTGCCACTGCAAACGGGGCGTTACGCTGTGCGCGGACACCCTTGACGGTTACTTCTTGCAGTTCGGCCTGCATGACCGAGTCGTTGTCCTGAATGGCTGCATGAGTTGGCACAACGCCAAGTGTGGCGAGTGCCAGTGAAGAAGACCATAGTAATTTCTTCATTGCTACGTTTTATTTTAATAAAAAAACATGAGGGGGGGAAGTTATCCTACCTACGCCGGCATTATCCGGATCAGGTTCATGGGTATATTCTCAGCCGCCCAATAGAGCTGGCACCCCTAAGATAGCATCTTGCTATCCGGATGCAAAGTTAGATAATAAATGTGAAAGTATCAAAAGAAAGAGGGAAAAGTTTGCGGCCGATCCAAAATCGGGCTACGCGTTGCAGGATAATGATTTGCACGAAGCAGGATACCACAGTCTGGAAGACTGCATTTTGTTAGCCTCTGTTTGGGTGGAGCGGAAACCGGAGTAAGGATTCCCACCGTATGTTTCAGATTTAAGGCTGAGGCTCCGTAGTATAGCCTTTCTCCCAATCGAACACGGCAACCAAAGGCAGGTGGTCGCTGAAACCTCCGAGGTATCGGGGTCCCAAATAGGTGCGCCAAGGCTTCACACCCCCATACTTTTTGTCTTTTTCGAGCAGAAAAGGCAAGTCGTTGATGCTGCATCGCACCAAGAGTGCTGCCATGCGGTCGTTGCAGAGAATGTGGTCGAGACTGCCCCATTCGCCCCGATAACGATAGGTGGCCTTGGCACCATGGGTACCTTGTGCCGAGGCTGAAACATCTTTCAGACGTTGGGACAGCAGAAATTGTATGGAAGCATCGTGGGTGTAGTCGTTGAAATCACCGGCCACAGCAATCTTTGGACGGGCGCTGACAGCCCGGAGGGAGTCGATGCCCTTGCATAGCTGCCGGGCAACGTGCAAGCGGTAGGGACGTGTGGCCTTTTCGCCATCAGACCGGCTGGGCGCGTGAACCACGAAAACATGGAGGGTGTCGCCAGTTGCCACTTCGCCTGAGACATAGAGGATGTCGCGGGTGGGGCGGAAACGGCGCAACGGGGGAATGCGGATGGAACGGGAATTGATAAGCCGGAACGAGAAGGGAGAATAGAGTAGGGCCACATTTATGCCACGCTGGTCGGGGCTGCTGGTCATGATATACTCGTAACCGGCCTGCCTTAAGAGTGACCGCTTGGTCAGGTCGCGCATCACAGTGTCGTTTTCCACCTCTGTCAGTGCTATCAAGTCTGGTATGGTCTCCGTAGAATCGAGCAGTGCACACGACAGGATTTCCTGCCCTATATGGTTCAGCTTGGCCCAATATCTGTAGGGAGTCCAATGGTGACTTGAAGCAGGGAGGAATTCCTCATCCTGCTTCAAGCTGTCGTCTACGGTGTCAAACAGGTTCTCACAGTTTAGTTCCACAACCGTGAAAACGGATAATAAGAGTGTGATCAAGTACATCACATGTTATCGCCTTGGAAGAGAGGGTCTTCGGGTATCACCATGACAGGCTTTTGATTGAATTGCTCCAAGAGTTTCCCGGAAACATATTTTTTGTTCACCACGAGCCTGAACATATACTCGTTGAACCAGCGATTGGTCATGATGAGGCAGCCGTTCTGCCCATGGTTCGCGCCCCAGCTGTTCTCCACTTTCCATTTCAGAGGGTTGCCTTCAGCATCGAGATCCACCGCCGTGAGTGTCATGGCATGGGTAGAACCGCTGTCGAAGGTCATGATGCGCTGGGCTTTGTCCATGCCAAATTCGGTTCCGAACAGCGATGAATAGTCATAATTGTCGATGTCCAAGTAGCCGCGCTTGCGGTCGAGTTGCTTGCCGACATCATAGCTGGAGTACATCTTGCGCCCGTCTTTCAGCGAGGCAATGGCTATCTGGGCTATCTCGTCCATTGGCAGGTTGAGGTATTTCCAGTTCTGCCCATCGTAGGTGTGTCGGTCCAGCTCCACCTCATAGGTCTTGTGGTAGGGTCGCCGGGGGTCGTTCATCACCATGATAAACGATCCGGTGATAGGTCCTCCTACCGTTTCCCTGTAAAAATCCCGAGGCGTGTAGGTCTTGTCCGAGCTTACGGATTTCCCGTTTTTGTCGCGGAAAGCGTATGTAAACTCCTTCACAGGCTCGCCGATGGTCAGCGTAAGTATATGGTATACCGTGCCGAGCATTTCCGTCTTGCGCTTTTTGATGACGTCTGCCTTCTTGCCATCGTTTACCATTTGGCGTAATTCGAGGCCAAACTCACGCAACTTCGAAGCAAGCAAGCTGCGCATTTGCGACGTATTGTCGGCCGAAAACGTTTCAGGCATCACGCTCATGGGCACAAGTCCGTACTTGTCGGCCAGGTCGGCCACACCGCAGAAGGTGCCTCCGTCACTGATGGGGTGGTGGAAAAAGAAGCGCACGCGGGCATCGTCCATAGGCTTTTTGGCACAGTCTATCACGCCTTGCAACATGAGGTTGGCTTTTTCCAGCTGGTCGTAGAAGAAGAGATAAGCTTGCGAAAACTCCACCTTCAGCGTGTCCTGGTGTTTCTTAGCAAAATTGGCACGAAGCACATTAAATCCCGAGAACATCCAGCAACGTCCCGAGCTTTGCTGGTCGTGAATGCTTTGCCTGGGTGTCTCCACACTGAAATAGGTGTCTATCTGTCCGAGATTTTTATAGTTTTTGGCCAAGTCATCTATCTTATTGGATGCAATGGCATTGGCCAAAGCCTTATAAGCAGAGTTCCCACTTTGGGCACCCTCGATTTGGTGGAGCATCTCCGGCGATATGCCACCGTCGCGAACTTGTGCCATTGCAGCACCCGATAACAGCGCAAAGGCTGCCAATATCAGTCTAATACTTTTCATATGTCAAGCTAAATTAGGTTGAAAAACAAGTTAATACCTTATCATTCCAGGCAGTTAAATGATTTCCCTGCAAGTTTTACCAAAGAGCAACCTTGCCAATCTTCCCTAAATCAAGTGAGGCTGTCGGTACTCCAAGAGCCTTGAACACCCTGCTCATGGTTGGGATGCTGATACTATAACCCTTTTCCAGCCTTGAAATCTGAGCACGCTTCACACCGATTCGCTCACCCAATTCCTCTTGAGTGAGGTTCTGTTCGATCCGTGCCTTCTTAATAGCTTCGCCCAACTCGTAGGCATGAATCGACGATGCTACACTTTGCTCGAACTCATCACGTCTTGGTGTTCCTACCTTTCCAAAGTGCCTATCAAGAACTTCCTCAGAAGTATACATCTTAAACTTTCCTACCTGTTTCATACTTTTTCTCCTTTTTCTTTGAAATACTCCAACCTTATTCTTTCTGCCTTGACTATTTCTTTTGGTGGCGTTTTCTGTGTCTTTTTGATGATGCCGTGCGTTGCTATGACCAACGTTCCCTCTTTCGTGTCCCAAAAGGCAAACAATCTATAAGCAATCTTGTTGTAAAGCGTTCTGAACTCCCAAATGTCGCTATTATCAAGCTTTTTGAACAGTTTTGAATTTTGTTCGCCACCCTCTATACGTTTGACGATTTCAAGCAGCTTGTCTGCCGCTGCTGTTGGCATGCCCTCTATAAAATCAAGAGCGTCTTCCATAAACAAAACTTTTGGCTTATTCCTCATGCACTGTTCCTTTATCAATGCAAAGATAGCAAATGGTTTCCAATATACGAAACATTTAAGCCTGTTTTTATACTATTTTTCATAGTGCGGTCAGAAAATAATTTATTATCTTTGCACTATTAACCAACTCAACAAACAAGAATTGGAAAAATCGGAATGAATATAAAAGCAAAGCCATTTATAAAATGGGTTGGCGGAAAGACACAACTTCTTGAACAGTTGGACGCATTGTTACCTGCCAACCTTGAAAGATGGGAGGATATGACATACATAGAACCATTCATAGGTGGAGGGGCTATGTTGTTCTATATGTTGCAACGTTATCCAAATATTAAGCAAGCTGTAATTAACGATATAAACACAGACCTTATAACATGCTATCGCACGGTAAGAAATGCCCCCGAGAAACTTATTAACTCTCTTCAGAAGATAGAGCGCGAATACCTCCAACTCACGGATGAAGAAAAACGAAAAGCATTCTTCTTGGATATGCGTGCGCAATATAACAAGAAAAACCTTGAAGCAGTAGAAAACACATCTCTTTTTTTCTTTTTGAACAAAACATGCTTTAATGGGCTATATAGAGTAAACAAAAAAGGAGAATTTAATGTTCCCTTTGGAAAATATGCCAATCCAACGATTTGCGATCCGGACATCATCAGAAGGGATAGCGAGCTGTTACAACGGGTCGAAATACTTAATGAGGACTTCGTTGGTACTTTTGATTATGCCAAAGGAAACTGCCTGTTTTATTTTGATCCGCCTTATCGGCCATTAAGTAACACATCCAGCTTTAATGATTATACTAAAGAAGCATTCAATGATGATGCCCAAATCAGACTAAAGGAATATTGTGACAAGATTGATAATGCTGGATTTTATTTTATGCTGAGCAATTCCGATGGCAAGGGAAAAGACTGGGACGACTCGTTTTTTGATGCTTTATATGCCAAATACCAAATAGAAAGAGTGTGGGCCTCTCGTAGCGTCAACTCCAATCCTGATAAAAGAGGAAAACTCACGGAAATATTAGTACACAATTATTTGGACACCAAAAATAATTCATACGCTGTTAATTTTCAACTCGAACCTTGTTTTGTTGCAGAAGAAAGTAAAGGAAATGGAAAAGGATTTTAATACATTTATGTCGCAACTACAAGAAACAAATCAAACGCTTGATTTCTTTTGTGACTTTGATAAAATAGAAAGGAAAGTAAACAATATTAAATTAAGCCTATGCATGCTCAACAGCCTTATAGGGACAACAGACCTTAGAAAAAGCGTAGAGACGATATGGGAACGCGACAAAACTGCGTTTAACATTATTGATATTCTTATTGCTGTTAGAAGTGAAGGCAAAAAGAGAGTACTTGCACCAAACGGAGAATGTATAGTCATTGACCGATTTTTTGAAACACCCGATGGGGTTATAGAATATTTTGAGCATACGGGATTAGCTAAGATGTTTCGTGAAAGAAAGATAAAAGACCTCGTAGATTATGTGTTTGGTATCGAAACTGGCTTGGACAGTAATGCACGCAAGAATAGGAGCGGACACGTTATGGAAAGTATCGTAGCTGAAATATTCAGAGAATTCGGAGTTGAATTTCATCAAGAAGTATATTCAAGTAGGTGGAATGCTATTACAAAAGCATTAGGAGATGATGAAAAACGCTTTGACTTTGTCATTGAAAAATTCGACAAAACATATCTTATTGAGGTGAACTTTTATAGTGGAGGTGGATCGAAGTTAAACGAAGTAGCACGATCATATACTGATATAGCACTTAAAATCAATGCTGTACACGGATTCGAATTTGTTTGGATTACCGATGGAATTGGATGGAAATCTGCCCGTAACAAATTGCAAGAGGCATATAGTATTATCCCAAACGTATATAATCTGACCAATATAAAAGACTTTATAAATAAAATAAATAGATTGACTTGCTAAGAGCATCAGGAGCTACAATCCATTATGAGCACTTTACTTTCAGAACAAAGAACGATAAAATCCTACTACAAGTCGTCTAATTCCGATTTCCTGCTTGCCCATGGCGATACTTTTAAGTTGTTGCCGGAATTTGACTTTAAGTTTGATATGGTCTTTGCAGACCCGCCTTACTTCTTGTCCAATGGCGGCATATCCTTGCAAAGCGGAAAGGTGGTGAGCGTGAATAAAGGCAAATGGGACAAGAGCAGGACACCCGAGGAAATGATGATATTCAACAGGGAGTGGCTGAGTCTTTGTCGTGACAAATTGAAAGATAATGGTACAATATGGGTTAGTGGAACCTACCACAATATATTTTCTGTGGCCAACTGTCTGACAGAACTTGGATACAAGATACTGAACGTGGTGACATGGCAGAAGACCAATCCTCCCGCGAACATCTCCTGCCGCTTCTTTACCTATTCTACAGAATTCATTATTTGGGCGCGTAAACTACCGAGGAAGCCGCATAAATTTAATTATGCGCTGATGAAACAACTCAACGGTAACAAACAGATGACAGATGTTTGGCGTTTGCCGGCCATTGGTAGATGGGAGAAAACGCAGGGCAAGCACCCTACACAGAAGCCGCTTAGCCTTCTGACAAGAATCATCTTGGCTTCAACAGATGCAGGCGACTGGATACTCGATCCCTTTAGCGGTAGCTCGACAACCGGTATTGCAGCGAATCTGTGTGGCAGACGATTTGCAGGAATAGAACATGAGGAAGCTTTTTGCAAGATGTCAATGGCCAGGAGAGAGGAGATAGACGATATGGAGCAAAAAGAGAATTTGATTCGTCATATAGTAGACTTGAAATCGCTGGACGGAAAATATTTTGTGCACGACAATGATATAGAGACATACGGCAACCTGCCCTTTTAATCCTATTCATGTTTTGGCTCAAAGACAAAACCGTGACATGATGCCCGGCAAACAGCAATACCACTATCGCGCTGAACAACCGTGCGCCCACTGACAAAACTTTGAAGTGACGGTCGGATATCTGTAAAATTCTTGACAAAAGTCCTGAAATGCCTGGCGTATTTGAAAACAGATTTGCCCTCGCCTGAAATTCGCGAAATTTGCGAGATTCGTAGTTTGTTGATAACCAGCCCGCTTCGCAAACCTGCCCCTGTATCCCCGGTGATAACACTTGCCGTTGCATATCGAATGGCCGTAGGGTTAGGTCTTAACCGCCATGCGGTTAGGCTTCTTTCACGTGGCCGCTAAGATTTAATCACACGACGAAAAGACAGTAATCTCAACCTGTCCAAATTTTTAGGAGAATATGGATAGAAAATATGGGAAAAAACATGGCGCATTTTTCTCCAGATGGCGAAAAAATAATCATCGAAAAACAGTAAACTTGTTTTACACATTTCTAACCGCATTTCCCTGTTTCCTTACCAGTAAGGCGGGAGATAGAACAGGGTTTTTCCCAATCCGTCTCCTGCTGATCGGAACGCTGAGCCGAACCCGAAAAGAGATTGAACAACATGAGGAATTTATGATTCTCTTTGCATCTACCGAAATAAAGCATTATCTTTGCAAGGTTGTTCCAAAAGAATATCAATGGGTCAAGACAAATACGGATTGTTAAGCCAAATCAAATACCCTGCCGACCTCAGGAAGCTGAGTATCGACCAACTGCCGGAGGTGTGCAAGGAGCTTCGCCAAGACATCATAGAAGAAGTTTCGGTCAATCCCGGACACTTTGCCTCAAGTCTGGGCGTTGTTGAGATTACGGTGGCTTTGCATTATGTTTTCGACACCCCGGAGGATCGCATTGTGTGGGACGTAGGGCACCAAGCATACGGCCATAAGATACTGACGGGTCGGCGCGAACAATTCTCAACCAACAGAAAATTAGACGGTATCCGGCCCTTTCCAACTCCATTGGAAAGCGAATACGACACTTTTACGTGCGGGCATGCATCAAACAGCATCTCCGCTGCCTTGGGTATGGCTGTGGCAGCCAAGAAAACCGGGCACGACAACAGGCACGTTGTGGCGGTTATCGGAGACGGTGCCATGAGTGGCGGACTGGCTTTCGAGGGACTGAACAACGTGAGTTCCTCGCCCAACGACCTGCTTATCATCCTCAACGATAACGATATGTCCATAGACCGTGCGGTGGGTGGCATGGAGAAATATCTGTTGCATCTCGACACCTCCGAGACATACAACAAACTGCGTTTCAAAGCCTCGCAATGGCTGCGGGCCAAAGGTTACCTCAACGAAAACCGCAGAAAGGGCATTATCCGACTGAACAACGCCATTAAAAGTGCTATCAGCCATCAGCAGAATATATTCGAAGGCATGAATATTCGCTATTTCGGACCGTTTGACGGACATCATGTTCAAGACATAGTGAAAGCACTCAGGCGTATTAAAGACATGAAAGGGCCTAAGCTGCTGCATCTGCATACCACAAAGGGCAAAGGCTATGAACCTGCGGAAAAGGCTGCCACGGTGTGGCATGCACCGGGGAAATTCAATCCCAAGACAGGCGAACGCATCATCTTGGAAAGCAACAACGAGCCGCCAAAGTTCCAGATTGTGTTTGGCAAGACGCTATTGGAGCTGGCCAGGCAAAATCCCAGGATAGTAGGTGTAACGCCTGCCATGCCTTCGGGATGCTCCATGAACATCATGATGAAGGAAATGCCCGACCGTGCGTTCGATGTCGGTATAGCCGAGGGGCACGCCGTGACGTTTTCCGGTGGCATGGCCAAAGACGGCCTGATACCCTTCTGCAACATTTACAGCACATTTTCTCAACGCGCCTACGACAACATTATCCATGATTTGGCGATACTCAATCTACCCGTGGTGTTGTGTCTCGATAGAGGCGGACTCGTGGGAGAAGACGGTGCGACCCACCATGGCGTGTTCGATTTGGCTGCCTTGCGCCCCATCCCCAACCTTACCATTTCGTCGCCGATGAACGAACACGAGTTGCGCCGCCTGATGTATACGGCTCAACTTCCGGGCAAGGGCACCTTTGTTATACGGTATCCCCGAGGTCGAGGTGTGCTGACAGATTGGGAATGTGAGCTGACAGAGATTGAAGTGGGAACGGGAAGAAAGCTAAGAGAGGGCGACGACTTGGCCGTTCTGACCATTGGCCCGATAGGCAATACGGCGCAAAAGGCTATAGAGATGTCGGGCTCAGATGCGGCACATTACGACATGCGTTTTCTCAAACCGCTCGATGAAAACCTGCTCCACGAGGTGGGGCGGAAACACAAGCGCATCATCACCGTAGAAGACGGGGTGCGCAATGGCGGGTTCGGGTCGGCCGTGACGGAATGGATGAACGACCACGGATACCGACCTACGGTGATGCGTCTCGGTATTCCCGACACCGAATTTGTGGAACACGGCACCGTTGCCGAATTATACAAGATTTGTGGAATAGATGCCGAATCTATCAAAGCAGCAATACTTCGGCTTGTAAAATTATAATATCGAATATGAAAATTATTATTAGCGGAGCCTATGCCATAGGAACTTATCTTGCCCGACTGCTCGCCCGTAACAAGGAAGAGCTCACCGTTATCGACGATGATGAGGATCGGCTGGCCGAGATAGGCTCCGACTACGACCTGCTCACCGTGCTTGGTTCGCCTACCAGCGTGAAGACATTGAAGGAGGCCGGAGTGGGGGATGCTGATTTGTTTATTTCCCTCACACCCAATGAGAACGAAAACATCACCAGCTGTATCATTGCCCACACACTCCGTGCCAAGAAAACCGTGGCCCAGGTGAACGACGCGGAATATATGGAACCTGCCGTTCAGCGTATGTATGCGGATTTGGGAGTGGACGAGCTGATCTACCCGGAACAGCTTGCCGCACGCGACATTATCAACGGTCTTAAAATGTCGTGGGTGCGCCAGCGCTGGGATGTGCATGGCGGAGCCTTGGTGATGCTGGGCATTAAGCTACGCGAGGGATGTGAAGTCCTTAACCGTCCTCTGCGGGAATTTTGCGGCCCTGACGACCCTTACCACGTGGTTGCCATCAAGCGCGGCAACGAAACCATTATTCCCGGTGGTAACGATGAGCTTCAGTTGTTCGACCTTGCCTATTTCATGACCACACGCGACTATGTTCCCTACATTCGAAAGGTTGTGGGGAAAGAACAGTATGTTGATGTAAAGGACGTGATGTTTATGGGAGGCGGCAAGACAGCTGTCAGAGCTTTGCAGAGCATTCCCAAATATATGAATGCCAAAGTTTTCGAGATAAATGCCGAGAGATGCGACGAGCTGAATGAACTATTGGACAACGATATCTTGGTAATTCATGGCGACGCGCGCGACATTTCCCAACTCAACGATGAGGGAATACACAACACGCAGGCCTTCGTGGCCGTTACGGGCAATGCCGAAGCCAATATTCTGGCGTGTCTTGCCGCCAAGCGTCTCGGTGTGAGAAAAACCGTGGCCATGGTGGAGAATGTCGATTATGTGAGCATGGCGGAAAGCCTTGATATCGGAACCGTTATCAACAAGCAAGCCATTGCGGCCGGCCGCATCTATCAGCTCATGCTCGATGCCGACGTGCTCAACGTCACCTTCCTGATGTCGGCCAATGCCGACGTGGCAGAATTTGTTCCCAAGGAAAAGTCCAAGGTAACCAAGAAGCCGGTCAAGGATTTAGGCTTACCGCATGGAATTACCATTGGCGGTATCGTCAGGAACAACGAGGGCATGCTCGTTTCGGGTAACACGCAGATCCAAGCAGGAGACACCGTAGTGGTGTTCTGTCATAATTTGAACTTGAAAAACATAGAAAAGTTCTTCAATTAGTGATCAATTTTCGTATCATATATAAAATTATTGGCTCACTTCTCTTTATAGAGGCTGCATTCATGTTGAGCTGTTTGTTCGTTGCCTTGTATTTCGGGGAAGACGACATCCTCATTTTTGCCATTTCCATTGTCATCACTCTGCTCGGAGCCTTTAACCTGAAGTATCTCGGTCGACAGGCCGAAAACCGCCTGACGCGGCGCGACTCGTTCCTTGTCGTGACCCTGGTATGGATTGTCTTCTCCATTTTCGGCACCATGCCTTTCCTTATTGGCGGATACCTTCACTCTTTTACCGACGCCTTTTTCGAAACCATGTCGGGCTTCACCACTACGGGTGCCACCATTATAGACAACGTAGAAGCGTTGCCCCATGGCATTCTTTTCTGGCGCTCGCTCACACAGTGGATCGGCGGATTGGGTATTGTGTTCTTTACGGTGGCCCTCCTTCCTTCTCTCGTTGGTGGCAGCACCAAGGTGTTTGCAGCCGAAGCCACCGGCCCTATCAGGGTCAAGCTGCATCCCAAACTGTCCATGGGAGCCAAATGGATATGGATTGTCTATCTGTTTATCACCTTTTCCTGCATGGGCAGCTACATGTTCTTTGGCATGGACTGGTTTCAGGGTGTCAATTATGCCATGACCTCATCGGCCACGGGTGGATTTGCCATTCACAATGACAGCATGGAGTTCTTCAACTCGCCGGCCATAGAATACACTACCACTTTCTTCTGCTTTCTGTCGGGCGTAAACTTCACGTTGCTGTATTTCTCCGCTGCCAAGTTCAAGTTCAAAGAACTGTGGCGAGACTCCGAATTCCAGTTCTACTGTCTTGTCATCCTTGGATTCACAGCTTTCATTATGGTGGAGCTTATGCTGCGCAATCACTATGACATCGAGCACGCTTTCCGATCCGGCTTGTTCCAGGTTGTCTCGTTCATCACCACCACGGGACTTTTCAACGATGACGCAGCCCAATGGCCTCACGTTACGTGGGTAGTGCTGTCTGTGTGTATGTTCATTGGTGCGTGTTCCGGCAGCACCAGTGGCGGAATGAAGTGCGTCCGTGTAGTGATGCTGGCTAAAGTCATTCGGAACGAATTGCGCCAAAGGCTGCATCCCAATGCGGTGCTTCCCCTCAAGGTGAGTGGCACCAATGTGACCAACGCCCAGCGTGTTTCGCTGTTAGCATTCCTCATCACCTATCTACTCTTGCTCTTGCTTGTAGCCTTTGTTATGATTGCCGCGGGAATCGATAACACCAACGCTATCACCATTTGTCTGAGCTGCTTGGGCAACGTAGGCCCAACCCTGGGTATAGAAATCGGACCGACGATGGCATGGAACCATTTGCCCGACTTCGCCAAGTGGATGTGCTCCTCCATGATGCTCGTCGGGCGTCTCGAGATATTTACGGTTCTCGTGATTTTCACTCCTTCATTCTGGACACGAAACTAAAATCTCGTCTTCCCGACTCTATCCTGATTCTGATATAACAATAAAACAAAGCCTCGGCACGGTTGTATTTCCATGCCGAGGCTTGCTTATTGGTTACG
>CAYVGR010000027.1:0-594 GCA_964450065.1 uncultured Prevotella sp.
GGACGTTTAGACGCAAGAAGGACGCTGAAGAGCTTAGTTGCGGATTTGAGGTATATGACGTTTCATGATGATGTCTTACTGCAATTCTTATTTTATGTTTTCCATTTGCAAGCTGTTTTGCCTTGAAAATGGTTAAGGAAAGTGTTGCCATTTTATAAAAGTTAAAATAAAGGATACGCGTTTAGCGTCAAATTTGAGAAAATAATCTCTTTTTTTAACTGATATATAGTTGTGTGTGGAGTAAAAAAAATGCGTAGACACAAGTGTTTACGCATATTCCCGCTACTGTGATCCGCATGGGGCTCGAACCCATGACCCCAACATTAAAAGTGTTGTGCTCTACCAACTGAGCTAGCGGATCAATGGCCAGCTTATGTTTTATAAGCGGGTGCAAAGGTAATGAGTTTTTTTGAAAATTCCAAATAAAAGAAAGTTTTTTTGATTTTAAAGTAATTTTGTACTTTCTGTTGGACTCTACATATCTAAAAATGTTACATTGTCGCACGATTATGAAACAAAAGGGGGGTGTGTTTAGGTCGAAAAAGGCTATCTTTGCGATAGAAATCTAACAATGAAACAGTATGAAACTAAAAA
>CAYVGR010000027.1:694-14084 GCA_964450065.1 uncultured Prevotella sp.
AAAAGTCTTTGCCACACTTGCCTTATGTTTTGGAACAGGTAGCGCGCAGGCTGCCAAAAGAAAATGAGACAAAAATAGAGGATGACAATCGTTTGGCTGTATCAATTATCTTAAAACATGCGTTGGAAATGCTTCTAAACACAACTAAATGGAAATTTGTCTATAAATGGAGGTTTTGCAGAGGACTCAATCAATCAATTTGTCAAATGATGTTAGGAAACCTTTCGTTGAGATTTTTGCTCTCGATTTGTTTTTTGGCTGTTGCCGGCACTACAGCTTTTTCCTCGTCGTTCGATTTGGTGAATCGAGGAAAATCAGCCGCATTGCTTGTCGACAGTGAGGATTTCCCTGGCGTTGTCCGTGCGGCTCGCGACCTTCAGGAGGATGTTTGGCGGGTGTCGGGAATCAAACCGGAACTGCGTCTGACCTCCATTGGCGGAGCTTTCCGTGGAAATGTCATCATTGGCACTATCGGAAAGAGCGCATTGATAGACCGGCTCGTCCGCCGTGGAAAACTTCATGTCCACGAGGTGAAGGGGCAATGGGAGAGCTATGTGAGACAAATGGTGGATGGAAACTTGGTGATTGCCGGAAGCGACAAGCGCGGAACCATCTACGGAATTTATGACATTTCGGAGCAGATAGGAGTCTCTCCTTGGTATTGGTGGGCCGATGCCGTTCCCGAGCATCGCGACAGTCTTGGCATCAATGCGGCTAAATATGTGCAGCCCTCACCTCGGGTGAAGTACCGGGGACTGTTTATTAATGACGAGGAACCTTCTTTCGGCTCATGGAGCAGAAAGCATTTCGGGGGTTACAACAGCAAGATGTACACTCGGCTTTTTGAATTGATTTTGCGGCTCAAGGCCAACTATCTCTGGCCTGCCATGTGGAACGCGCGATTTAACGAGGACGACCCCTTGAACCCGAAATTGGCGGATGAGTATGGCGTGGTGATGGGAACCAGCCATCATGAGCCGATGATGCGGGCTCACAAAGAATATTTGGCGAGAAAGGACAGTGTCGGACCGTGGGATTATCAGACCAATAAGTTGCGGCTTGACCGTTTTTTCCGTGAGGGCATCCGTCGCAATCGAAACTATGAGAATATCATCACCATCGGTATGCGGGGTGACGGGGACGTGGCTATGGGCAACGGCGACGACGAGGAAAACATGCGAGTGTTGCGGGACGTGATCCGCGGACAGCGCTCAATCATACGTGAGGAATATGGCACAACCGATGTCCCCCAATTGTGGGCGATATTCACGGAGGTGCAGCGCTACTATGACGCGGGGTTTACGGTGCCCGATGATGTCACCTTGTTGTTTTGCGATAACAACTGGGGTTATATTCGTCGCACGGGACCGCAACGGGACCGTCAGCGCAAGGGAGGAATGGGACTCTATTACCATATTGACATGAACGGCGGTCCGTGGAACGACCGATGGGTGAACACCACGACGCTTCCCAAATTGCGCGAGCAGTTGAATCTCGCCTATCAGACAGGTCTTGACAGAATATGGATTATTAATGTGGGCGATCTCAAGCCCAAAGAGGTTCCGATAGACTTTATCATGCACTACGCTTGGAACCCGGAGTCGGTGAAACCCGGAGACGAGGCTGCTTATTTGCAAAAGTTTTCGGCGAAAATCTTTGACAATCAGCTGGCTGGCGATGTGGCCGATGTGATCCGCCGATACAGCAAATACAATCTTTGGCGGAAGCCTGAAGTGCAGACCACTGACTATTTCAGCGTGGAAAACAACAACGAGGCGCGCAGGTTGATCGCCTTGTGGGAACAGTTGCGCCATGATGTGGAACGTTTGAAACAGCGTGTTCCCGAGCGTCTGCAGGACGCGTTCTACCAATTGGTTTACTATCCTGCGGTGGCCTCTGCAGGTGTAGCGGAAATGTATCTTTATGTCGGACTGCACAACTATTATGCGACAAAGGGCATCACCACCCACTATGCCGACAGTGCAAAGTACCTCTTCGAGCTTGACAAAGAGCTGTGCCATGCCTACAACCACGCTATATCAGGCGGGAAATGGGAAGGAATGATGAGCGACAGGCATATTGGCTACACCAAATGGTCGATGCCCGACAGCAACGCTTTGCCCAAAATGCTTCCAGTCAAGGCAGTGGTTGCGGGACAACGGCTGCTTGCGGAGGCCGACTGTCCTCAAGCAGAAGCCCGAGAAATCGTGATTCCGGCCTACCGCTATCAGCGTGAGTCGGGCGAGGGTTGGCAGTTCCTTCCTGACCTCGGTCGGGGAAAGGGGTGCATGGGAGCGCGCGACGTGACCAAAGCGTTCTGTGGAGACGTTCTCCAATCGCCCTATTTGGAATACGAGGTGGAGACAGGCGACACGTCCTCCATACATGTGGCTGTCGGTATTCTGCCTACCCAGGACGTGAATCCCGAACGCGGGCTGAGACTGGCAGTGAGCGTCGATGATGAGGCGCCAAGAGTGATGGATGCCCGCCGGGGACTGGTCGACACATTCAACGAATACACCCCGGCCAATCTCAAATCGAATCGGACACTAAAACCGCTGCCTGCGCCCAATCGCCAGCTTTATCTTGCCGGACAAGGCAAAAGGCTGCGCAATGAGGTGTTCGACAATATCCGCTGGCTGGACGACACGTTTAACGTAGACAAGACCAAACGTCGTCATCGTGTCCGCATCTATCTCATCGATCCTGAAATCGTGGTAGACTATTTAGTTATCAATCCCGACAATGCCCGTCCGTCTTATTTCGGAAAAATAACTTGGTGATAACCCATGACGGTCATGCTATCCATGCTATAGCACCTGCAGCATCCATTGTGGCAGACGGATGGTGTGTTTTCTTTTTTCAATAGAATGAATAAAAGCTTGAGCGGGGACTTATCGGCGAAACCGCCCATAGATGTTATATAGTCGCACGATTATGAAACAAATGGGGGGTGTGTTTAGGTCCAAAAAGGCTATCTTTGCGATAGAAATCTAACAATGAAACAGTATGAAACTAAAAACAACCTTGGTGGCAAAAGTCTTTGCCACACTTGCCTTATGTTTTGGAACAGGTAGCGCGCAGGCTGCCGTTGATCCCAATTTCTACATTTTCCTGTGTTTCGGACAGTCGAACATGGAGGGGAATGCCAAAATCGAGGAGCAGGACCTCACGGGTGTGGACCCCCGGTTTATGATGATGGCGGCCGTCAACGATGCCTCCCGAAACCGTCGCATGGGCGAATGGTACACGGCCGTGCCGCCACTCTGCAGGGAGAACACCGGACTCACACCGGTCGATTATTTCGGTCGGACCATGGTGGCACGACTGCCTAAGGAAGTCCGCGTGGGCGTCATCACGGTGGCTGTGGGTGGCTGCCACATCGAGACTTTCATGCGCGATTCGGTCGACAATTATGTCAAAACGCGCGCACCGCAATGGATGAAAGGCATGCTCAAGGCCTATGGCGACAATCCCTATAACCGGTTGGTGGAGCTGGCTCGCAAGGCTCAGCAGGAGGGCGTCATCAAGGGCATCCTGCTGCACCAGGGCGAGTCGAACACTGGCGACAGGCGCTGGCCGGAGAAAGTGGCTTGGGTCTACAATCAGCTCATTGCCGATCTGAACCTGAAATCGGAAGATGTGCCCCTGCTGGCAGGCGAGGTGGTGAGGGCCGACGGGCGCGGACGCTGTGTCGCCATGAACCCCATCATCAACTCGTTGCCTCAGACCGTGCACACGGCTCACGTCATCTCGTCTGAGGGATGCACGAGCGGTCCCGACGATTTGCATTTCGATGCGGCCGGATATCGCGAATTGGGACGGCGCTATGGCAACAAGATGCTCTCGCTTCTGGGCTATCCCACCTACCAGGCCGTGACTGTTCCCGCCGACGCCAAGACGGCTTCGACCGTCATACCGGGCAACGAATTCCCCAAGGTGGACGGTCAGCGCAGGGCCTATTTCCAGCTGCGCGCACCACAGGCAAACCGTGTTCAGTTGGACATCTGTGGTAAGAAATATGACATGCAACGCGATGCCAAGGGCGTGTGGACGGCCGTCAGCGACCCGCTCGTGGTGGGCTTCCACTACTATTTCTTCCTGGTCGACGGCGTGCAGATCGTCGATCCGGCCAGCGACACGTTCTTCGGCTGTCACCGTCAGTCGGGTGGCATCGAGATTCCCGAGGGCGCCGAGGGCAACTACTACCGTCCGCAGCATGGTGTGGCCAAGGGTCAGGTGCGCTCGGTGGAATATTTTGCGCAGTCTACCAATGAATGGCGTCGCGCGATGGTCTATACACCCGCTGAATATGAAAAGGGAAAGAAACGCTACCCCGTGCTCTACCTGCAACATGGCATGGGCGAGGACGAGACAGGCTGGAGCCACCAAGGGCACATGCAGCATATCATGGATAACCTCATTGCCGCCGGAAAGGCTGTGCCAATGATTGTCGTGATGGAGAGCGGCGACGTGAAGGCACCTTTCCGTGGAGGTCGCAACGAAGCCGGCCGAAGCAACTATGGTTCCAGTTTCTACAAAGTGCTGCTCAACGACCTCATTCCGATGGTCGACAAAACCTTCCGCACCAAGATAGACAGAGACCACCGCGCGATGGCCGGACTGTCGTGGGGCGGACATCAAACATTTGATATGGTGTTTACCAATCTGGACAAATTCTCATACGCCGGAGGCTTCAGCGGAGCTATATTCGGATTGGATGTCAACAAGACTTACGACGGAATTTTCTCGCGTCCGGACGAGGTGAACAGTAAACTGCACTATCTCTTCCTCGGCTGTGGCAGTGAGGAGAACATGGGGACGGGCAAGTTGATCGACGATTTGCGCGGTGCCGGTATCAAGGTCGAGGGCTATGTTTCTCCCGGTACCCACCACGAATGGCTCACCTGGCGTCGCTGTCTCAAGGAATTTGTGCCACATTTGTTCAAGAAGTAGGTTGTGTTTATGTTGAAGCAAGTCTTTCTTGCCGGACTTATCTTGCTGGGCACCCTCACGGGGAGTGCTCAGCAACGGCTTTGGTATCATCAGCCTGCATCTAAATGGGTGGAGGCTCTGCCCATCGGCAACGGCTTTTTGGGTGCCATGGTCTATGGTGGGACACGGCAAGAGACTCTGGCGCTGAACGAGACAACGTTTTGGTCGGGCGGTCCCCATGACAACAATTCCACGGAATCCTTGTCCTATCTGCCGGAAATCAGACAGAAAATCTTTGAGGGAAAGGAAAACGAAGCCCAGAAACTTATCGACCAGCACGTGGTGAAGGGGCCGCACGGCATGCGCTTCCTGCCCTTGGGCGACGTGAGAATACGGTTTGAGGAGCAGGGCGAAGTGGGGCAGTACAGCCGCAGCCTGAACCTTGAGAAGGCACTGCACGAGGTGAGTTACACCATCGGCGGAGTGAAAATCCAGCGGGTTTCGTTTGCGTCTTTGCCGGATCGGGTGATAGGCATGCGCATCAAGTCATCGCGACGAACCTCTTTTACTATCTCTGTGCACAGTCTCTTTCAATCCGAGGCACAAGCCCACGGCAACGTGCTCGAGGGTACGGTCTATGGAGATAGTCAGGAGGGAGTGGCCGGAAGGCTGCGTGCGCACTATCGGATTATGGTGAATGGCAATGGCAAGGTGGTGCCCACGGGCGACAGCCTGCGTGTGGAGCGAGCCTCAAATACGGAAATATACATGGCCGCAGCCACCAATTTCGTGAATTTCAAGGATGTCAGTGGCGACGAGAAGGCTGTGGTCAACCGGCTGATGGCGGGTGTGAGCGGGCAGTCGTTCGACAGGCTGCTGAAGCGTCACGTGCGAGCCTACCGCCGTCAGTACGACCGGGTGAGCCTCACCCTGAACGGCGCCTCGCCGTCACCCCATGCGCAGTTGCCCACCGATGAGCGGCTGAGACAATTTGCGGGGAGCCAGGATATGGGCATGGTGGCACTGATTTTCAACTACGGTCGCTATCTGCTCATCTCCTCGTCGCAACCCGGCGGACAGCCCGCCAACTTGCAGGGAATATGGAATGGCGAAAGAAATGCGCCGTGGGACAGCAAGTATACCATTAATATCAACACCGAGATGAACTATTGGCCTGCCGAGACCTGCAACCTGCGGGAGGCCGTTCAGCCGTTGTTCCCATTGATCGGAGACCTCAGTCTGACGGGTGAGAAGACCGCACGGCAGATGTATGGCTGCAGAGGCTGGGTGGCTCATCATAACACCGACTTGTGGCGCATAGCCGGCCCCGTGGACGGAGCCTATTGGGGCATGTTTCCCAATGGCGGCGGATGGCTCTCCACCCATTTGTGGCAACACTATCTCTACACCGGCGACAGGGTGTTCCTGAGGTTGTGGTACTCGGTGCTGAAGGGTGCGGCCGATTTCTATTTGGACTATATGCAGACCGATCCGCGCACGGGCTATCTCGTCGTGGTGCCCTCGGTGTCGCCCGAGCATGGCCCTCATGGCAAGTCGCCGGTGGGAGCCGGCTGCACGATGGACAACCAGATTGCCTTCGATGTGCTGTCCAACTGTCTGCAAGCCACGGAGATACTCAACGGCAACCGAGCGTATGCCGACAGCCTGCGCAAGGCCATTGCCGCCCTTCCGCCGATGAAAATTGGCCGACATGGACAGTTGCAGGAGTGGCAGGAAGATGCCGACGACCCCAAGGATGAGCACCGACACATCTCCCATCTATATGGGCTATACCCCTCCAATCAGATTTCTCCTTACACCAACCCAGAGCTTTTCGGGGCTGCCCGCAACACGTTGTTGCAGCGGGGAGACATGGCCACCGGCTGGAGTTTGGCCTGGAAGATGAATTTCTGGGCCAGAATGCACGACGGCAACCATGCGTTCAAGATACTCTCCAACCTGCTGCGGATATTGCCCCACGACGGCGTGACCCGGCAATACCCCAACGGACGGATGTACCCCAACCTGTTTGATGCCCACCCGCCGTTCCAGATCGATGGTAATTTCGGTTGTACGGCCGGTATCGTGGAGATGCTCATGCAGAGTCACGACGGTGCGTTGCATCTCCTGCCGGCATTGCCCGACGCATGGGCTTCGGGTCATGTCCGCGGACTTTGTGCCCGCGGGGGATTCGAGTTGGAAATGTCGTGGAAAGACGGCCGACTTACCGAGGCCAAGGTGTTGTCGAAGTTGGGCGGCGTGCTGAGGCTGCGCTCGTCGGTTCCCTTGCAGGGCAAGAACTTGCGCCCAGCCGTTGGGCCATGTCCCAATCCCCTGATGGGCGGAGCCGAAATCAAGAATGTGGAATATGATCAAGCCAACCTGCACGGCACTGTAGCTCCGGCCAAGGTCTACGAATACGACATTCAGACCAAGGCGGGGGAGAGCTATCGGGTAGAGCCGAAGGCGTTGTGATCATGGAAACGCAAGGGAACAAGACAAACTAAACGGTAAAACCATAATAAAAAAATCAACCAATGAACAGAAACAAATTCTTTAGGAACATGATGTTCTCGGTGTTCGTATGCTGCACATCTGTGGCATCGGCTCAGAACATGCCCCTTGTCCAAACCAAATATACGGCAGATCCTGCCCCGATGGTCTATCAGGACACCGTGTTTCTCTATACCACACACGATGAGGACACGGCCAATGGTTTTGAGATGTACGACTGGTTACTCTATACTTCCACCGACATGGTGAACTGGACAGACCATGGCGCTGTGGCCTCGACCAAGGATTTCAAATGGCGTTCGCGTGACAATGGCGCTTGGGCACTGCAGGTGATCGAGCGGAATGGGAAGTTCTACATGTACTGTCCGCTTCATGGACACGGCATCGGAGTGCTCGTTTCCGACACGCCCTACGGCCCTTTCAAGGATCCGATAGGCAAACCCCTCGTGTGGGACAAAAGCAACTGGTATGACATTGACCCCTCTGTTTGGATAGACGATGACGGACAGGCCTATATGTACTGGGGAAATCCCCATACCTACTATGCCCGTCTCAACGAGGATATGGTCTCATTGAAAGACAGTGTGGTGCGTCTGCCTTACCATATCGAACATTATCAGGAAGGCCCGTGGTTTTATAAGCGCAACGGGCACTATTACTTGGCTTATGCCTCGACATGCTGCCCGGAGGGCATTGGCTATGCCATGAGCGACTCTCCCACAGGTCCCTGGACAAGCAAGGGTTACATCATGCGGCCGACCGAACGTTCGCGGGGAAATCATCCGGGGGTGATCGACTATAAAGGACGTTCATACGTTTTCGGATTGAACTACGAAATCATGCACCTTGAAACCATGGAGCATCATGAACGGCGCTCAGTTTCGGCCGCCGAAATCACGTATAATAGTGACGGAACCATCCAGGAAGTTCCTTTTTGGCTGGATCAACAGCCCCTCGAGCAGTTGGAATACCTGAATCCTTACCGTCGGGTGGAAGCAGAAACCATGAACTGGGGGTATGGCCTGAAAACCGAAAAGCATGCGGATGGCCAAGGCATGGTTGTGACAAACATTGACAATGGAGAGTATATCCGCCTCCGAGGTGTGGACTTTGGCAAGAAAGGGGCTCGGCGTTTCATCGCTTCTATAGCATCCGACGGTGGTGGAACGATAGAACTTAAACTTGACAGCGAGAAGAATCCGGCCGTTGCGCAGCTGCATATCGAGGGAACCGGGGGCACGGATCAATATCGGGAGATGTCCTGTAAGGTCAGGAACATGAAGGGAGTGCACGATTTGTATCTGTGTTTCAAGAAGGATTCCCCCTCAGACAACATAAAATTTGATTACTGGACATTTAAATAAGATAAACGGAATAGATGAAACGTTATAGTTTGATGATAGTGGCACTGTGTGTCTCCATGTCGGTTTTGGCAACCGAGAAGAGCTTTCTCAGTCCACAAGGAAAAATAAAAACAACCCTTTCGGATGCCGGTGGCCGTGCCACCTATACGGTGACTTATGAGGGGAAAACCATGATTCTGTCCTCCCCCTTGGGTGTTGTGACGCCCGAAAGGGATTTTTCCACGGGGCTGATACTTGTTGATGCTCAGTCGAACGACATTCGGGAGCACTACCAGCTTAGGAACATCAAGCAGTCGGAAGTCGACTATCAAGCCACGGAAGCTGTGTGCCGATTCAAGACTTCGCAGGGCGACTCGATCGATGTCGTGTTCCGACTGACCGATCGCGACGTGGCTTATTGCTACCGGCTCTATCCGGCTAAGCAGCGATTAAGGGAAGTGATTCAGAGCGAAAGTTCTGGCTTTCGGTTTCCTGAGGGCACAACGACTTTTCTTTGTCCGCAGGTAAAGCCCATGGGTGGATTTGCCTCAACCTATCCAAGCTATGAAACCAACTACACTTGCGACGACACTCTTGGCAAGAATGGATGGGGCGAGGGCTACACTTTTCCCTGTTTGTTCAAGGTAGGAGCCGACGGATGGGTATTGGTTTCCGAGACAGGGGTGGGCGGAAACTATTGTGGCAGTCGGCTCATCGGGCATCGTGACGGTCTCTACACCATTGGATTTCCGCAACCGGGCGAGGGAAACGGCCTGGGATCTGTCGAGCCGGGCATGGCCTTGCCAGGACAAACACCTTGGCGCACGATAACGTTGGGTCGTGATTTGGCCAACATCGTGGAGACCACGGTGCCTTTCGATTTGGTGGAACAGCGTTATCCCGCCTCGCAGGAATATGTTTACGGCAAGGGCAGTTGGAGCTGGATTATCGGCATGGATGCCAGTTGCAACTTCGAAGAGCAGAAGCGTTATATCGACTTTTCGGCGGCCATGGGGTATAACTCCGTATTGGTCGACGCACTTTGGGACACCCGTATCGGTCGTGAGGGTATTCAGCGATTGGCTGACTATGGCCGAACGAAAGGCGTGAGCCTGTATCTTTGGTACAACTCCAACGGATATTGGAATGACGCTCCGCAAGGACCGCGCGGCATTATGAGCGACCCGATCAAGCGCAAAGCCGAGATGAAATGGATGCAACAGACGGGCATCCGGGGTATCAAGGTCGACTTTTTCGGAGGAGACAAACAGGATATGCTGCAGCGTTATGAACAAATCCTGAGCGATGCCAACGACTACGGATTACTCTGCATCTTCCACGGCTGCACGCTGCCACGCGGTTGGGAGCGCATGTATCCCAACTTTGCGGCCAGCGAAGCCGTCCTGGCCAGTGAGAATCTGCATTTCTCGCAAGAGATGTGCGATGCTGAGGCTCGTAATGCCTGCATTCATCCGTTTGTGCGCAACACCGTGGGCAGCATGGATTTCGGTGGGTCGGCGCTCAACAAGTTCTATAATGCCAACAACCGTACGGGCAACCAGCGACGCACGTCCGATGTATTTGCCTTGGCCACGGCCGTGTTGTTCCAAAGCCCGGTGCAGCACTTTGCCCTGGCTCCTAATAATCTGACGGATGCTCCCGCATGGGCTGTCGAGTTCATGAAGCAAGTTCCCATCACTTGGGACGAAACAAAATTCATTGACGGCTATCCCGGAAAGTATGTCATCATGGCTCGGCGACACGCTGACCAGTGGTATATCGTGGGTATCAATGCAGAGAAAGAGCCGTTGAAACGCAGCTTAACCCTACCCATGTTGGAGCCAAAAAGCGAGCTGACGGTCTACTCCGACAGTCCGGCCTTGCAGGGCAAAGTGAAGCCCATGACCTATAAACGCAAACTCAATATCACGATACCGCAAAACGGAGGCATCGTTCTCATCGGTCGTGCAAAATAAAAGGATGTGATGATGAAAAGAAAATTAATAATGATAGGCGCAGCTCTCATGCTGCCGATTGCCCTGATGGCGCAAAATCCCTTTGTGCAAACCCGATACACAGCCGACCCCGCCCCTATGGTGAGGGGCGACACCCTCTATGTCTATGCAGACGTAGACGAGCCGGGAGCCGATTTCTTCTGGATGTATCAATGGCGCGTGTATTCCACGACCGACATGGCAAACTGGACCGACCATGGCGAACTCTTAGGGCTCAACTCATTCAGTTGGGCTGATGACCGTGCGTGGGCTACACAGTGCGTGGAGCGCAACGGCAAATACTACTGGTATGTGTGTGCCCACTCCAAGCTCTCTGGCGGCATGGCCATTGGTGTGGCCGTGGCCGACAGTCCGACCGGTCCTTTCAGGGATGCGCTTGGCAAACCTCTCTATGACGATGGGAAGTGGGACAATATCGACCCAACAGCCTTGGTAGACGGTGACCAAGCGTATCTCGTATGGGGCAATCCGGAGATTCTTCAAGCCAAACTCAATCCTGACATGGTGAGTTTTGACGGTCCGGTGACGCGGGTGGAGCAGAATGAGAAAAGCTTTGGCGCCCCATCACCGGCCAAGCGGGAGAAGGGTGTGAAATACAAAGACCTCTATACCGAAGGCCCCTGGCTTTCCAAACGCGGCAAGAACTATTACATGTTATATGCCGCGGGGGGCGTGCCGGAACACATTGCCTATTCCATGAGCAAGAAGCCTCTGGGGCCTTGGACTTACCAAGGAACCATCATGCCACAACTGAACTCCACCCGGTCGTTTACCAACCATTGCGGCCTTGCAACATTCAAGGGGCACGATTACTTCTTCTACCACACCGGAAACCTGCCCGGTGGGGGAGGCTTTGCACGCAGTATGGCCGTGGAGGAGTTTACCTACAATGCCGACGGAACAATCCCAACCATTATGCCTTCTGCCCAGGGTGTGCAGCCCGTGGGCACGTTCAATCCCTATCAACGGGTTGAGGCCGAGACGATGGCGTTCTCTCACGGACTCACGACGGAGCAAAACCACCGCACGGGAGTGTATCTGAGCGATGTGCATCATGGCGATTGGCTGAAAGTGGCAAATGTCGACTTAGGATCATCCGGCCCCCGGCGTATCACCGTGAGCGTAGCCAGTGCCACGCAGGGCGGTCGGATAGAAGTGTATACGGACAGCATCGGCGGCAAACCCATGGCCGAAATTCCCGTCCCTGCTACCGGCGGATGGGAAGAATGGCAGGCCCTTCAGGCCGACATCGCTGCTCCGCCTACCGGCATCCACGATCTGTTCTTCTCATTTAAAGGTCAGAAAGGTCGCCAACTGATGACATTCGACTGGTGGAAAATGGAAGCCGCGAGCCTGCAAGAACCAAGGAAATAACAGCAAAAGGCAAAGGGTTTGGCCATTGACCAAACCCTTTGCCTTATAGTTCAAGCGTGGCACACATTCCACAAGTATGCGGGAGTCTGCACGAGGAAGTTGCCAATGGTGGTATGAGGTGAGGATTTGGTATCTTACGAGGCCTACGACCAGTAGAGTGCCCAGCACCTTCTAACCAGCACATTTATCATACGAAATATATAAACAAACGATTGCTCAAATTTCGCGTATTCTGCACCAAGGTTTTTCTTTTCCCAAATACACGAAATTTGAGCACGTTTTGTAAACCTTTGTAAATCAGCGTCTTAGTAATAATGTGACAAAGCGGCAATGGTTTTCATCCCTCGTATGGTCACGAAAACTATCTTGTCATGGCACAAAAGAGCCTTATTCATCGGGCGTCTACGGCTCTTTCGCTTCACAACCAAGGCCTTGTCACACTGGCATAAAGCCCCAATCGCAAACTCTCAGGATTTTTCAGGTCATTCCAACCGAAAATCTTGCTCATAACATGGCGCATTTTTCTCTAAATGCTCCGAAAATAATCACAGGTTTTCGGTATTTTAATCTTACAGATAGGAAAACAGTTTGGAGATATCAGCAATTTTTTTGCCGGCGTCTCTATAGGTGCGTATAGATTCAGGAAAGTATTTCCCAAAACGTCTCTTTATCTATGATATAAATGGTAACTTTGCATTGTTGCAGATGAATATGTCAAGCGACAAAAGGAACATCATAGGCGGGTGTCGTTTGCAGATGAGTACCGGGCGCTGTTAGACGAGTTTGGTATAGATTACGATGAAAAGTTCTTTCCAAAATAGAGAAAGGGGCAGTCTTTCAGACTGCGATCGTGCGCCATATACTTATCCCCCTGGGTTTCCGCTTCGCTCCAACCCAGGGCTATTCAAAGGTTGTCCTCCGGACAAGGCAGTATGAACTTTGTAAAACGAACTGTGGGAAATCAGTCCGGAGGACTGTCTCTCAATAGCCGGATGTTAGGTTTCCGGAAGACAAGACGAACTAAGGAAACAGTCTGAAAGACTGCCCAATATATTAAAATTACCAACATGCAAATACTATTGTCATGCGCTAAAACGATGGACAAACCATCAAAGAAAACACGGCCAACGATGTATGTTCCTCGCTTTGAAAATGAAGCCAAGATGTTGGCCATGGAGTTAGGTCAGTGGTCGACGGAACATATCTCTG
>CAYVGR010000027.1:14184-16852 GCA_964450065.1 uncultured Prevotella sp.
GAAGCCAAGATGTTGGCCATGGAGTTAGGTCAGTGGTCGACGGAACATATCTCTGAGGCTATGGGGTGCAACCATAAGATAGCAGCCGAGACTGCGATGCATTACCAACGCTTTTATGAATTGCACAACAGCAACGGAAAGCTGGTGCCCGGACAGCTTATTGCCGACGCAGCGACGGCCGGAAACCGACACCCCGCCGTGCTGACCTATCATGGGCAGGTCTTTCGGTATCTCAAAGCCGACAGCTTTTCTGAGACCGACTTTGCATATGCGCAAGACCATCTGTTCATCTGCTCGTTCTTGTATGGCCTGTTACGTCCATTGGATGGTATCTTGCCTTATCGCTTGGAAGGCAAGGTGAGGCTGGAAACGACCAACAACAAGCCCCTGTTTTCTTTTTGGCGTGAGCGTCTCACTGATATGCTTATCGAAAGCGTACGTGCGGACGATGACATATTGGTGCACCTGGCAGCCAAGGAAATGGAACTCATGTTCGACTGGCCGAGGGTGTGTGCAGCTGTCAAGATAGTGCAACCTATGTTCTATGTCGACAAAGGCATGCAACTAAAAACTATTGTGGTGCATGCCAAGACCTGCAGAGGTGTCATGACGAGAGAGATACTCACCAACCGATACACCCACCTGGAGTCGCTGCAAGGTTTCGAGCACGATGGCTTTCGCTACCACCCTAATTATGGCGATGAGCTACACCCCCATTTCATCAAAGACTAAGCCCGGCAATGGGCAAGTTCAAGGCGCATCATTCACCGCAGCAGAACGGTGGACTTCGTTCGAGGAATAAAAGCAAAAAGGCTATTATTGTTGCCTTCTCCAAGCAGATTTTCGAATGTTATGCCTAACTTTGCAGGGAAGTTTCCAGCGTGTCACTCTCCACGTCCCCGTATATGGGTCGGGAGCAGATATCAATATATCAATAAGGATGGCACGACAGGGACGAGGTGTTGGACACTAATCAAATTTGAACAGGTGTAGACTAAGCCGGGTTTACAAAGATGCGGAAGGTTATTGGTATGGGAAAAATGAGAATAGCGATTATTGGCGGCGGTGCGGCCGGATTCTTTGCTGCCATTGTGGCAAGGGAGCAGAATGCTCATGCCGAGGTGACGATATTCGAGAGGTCGGCCAAGGTGTTGGGCAAGGTGGCCATCACCGGAGGCGGACGGTGCAACCTGACCAACTCTTTCGAGGAGATAACCGACATGAGACAGGCCTATCCGCGCGGCTTCAGACTGATGAAGAGACTGTTCAACCAATTTGACCATCACGACACATACCGGTGGTTCGAGAGTCGTGGCGTGAGACTTGTAACACAAGACGACCAGTGCGTGTTCCCACAGTCGCAGGATGCGATGAGCATAGTGAACTGCCTCGTGGACGAAGCCCGCAGGCAAGGGGTGCGCGTGGTGACAGGGCGGAAGGTTGTCGATATGGACGTGGACAAGGACGGGGGATTCGTCCTCAGCTTTGAGAATGCGGTGCCGGAGCATTTCGACCGGGTGGCCGTAACCACAGGGGGCATGCCCAAGACGGGCGACCTACTCTCGCTCGGGCGGCTTGGACACGATGTGGAACAACCCATCG
This sequence comes from uncultured Prevotella sp., assembly GCA_964450065.1. Taxonomy (GTDB): domain Bacteria; phylum Bacteroidota; class Bacteroidia; order Bacteroidales; family Bacteroidaceae; genus Prevotella. The sequence continues at coordinate 15,787 of CAYVGR010000027.1, forward strand.
CATCGCTTTTCACGTTTAACATCAAAGACCCCAAGCTCGCAGAACTGATGGGAACGGTGGTCAACCCCGTTGTTGTATCGATTCCCAAGACCAAGATGCGCAGCGAAGGAGCCCTGCTGATTACGCATTGGGGCATGAGCGGACCGGCAATTCTCAAATTGTCGTCGTATGCGGCGCGTTATTTGCAAGAGAACAATTACCGGTCGGCAGTGGCCGTCAACTGGGTGGCCGAGCCTAACCGCGACATCGTGGACCATGAAATGCGGCAACTTGCCCAAGTCCATCCGCAAAAGCAGCTCATCTCCATCCGTCCATTCGGATTGCCGTCTCGGCTTTGGCAATATCTGTTGCAAAAGATCGGACTGGCGGAAAACCGGCGATGGGCAGAGCTGGGCAACAAGGGTATGAATCGCCTTATCGAAACGCTGACCAACGACATGTATCAGATTAACGGGAAGGGAACCTTCCGCGACGAATTTGTGACATGTGGCGGAATATCGCTGAGTAACGTGGACTACAACTCGTTGGAGAGCAAGCGTTGTGGTGGGCTTTACTTTGCCGGGGAGGTGCTGGACCTCGATGCCATTACCGGAGGATTCAACCTCCAGGCCGCATGGACCACCGGGTATGTGGTGGGACGGCATATCGCCACGACCGAACCCATATAGAATGAGGAGAACGACATGGAACCAAAAACAGATTACGATGCACTGATTCGGGCTAATCTGTCCGAATATCTCAAAAGAAAAGACGAAGTGGACGAGCATCTGCCCGAAGCTTCGGACATCGAAGGACTTTGGAGCAAGATAGGCGAGTCGTACTTGCCCGATGCCATACGTGAGTTCAACACCTATCCCACGGTTTCGCTGGGATGGATGATGTATGTGGGCATGGCCATCGCCAAGTTCTGGGACGAGGACTGGGAAACCTATCAGCAAGTGGACGATCTGTATAAACACCTGCTCGACAAGACCGACTTTGACCATCTGGACGATTATGTGCGTGAGGAAGTGTTGCTGCTCGATGCCGCCGGAGCCGAGAAGTTGCAGGCCGTGGTGAGGGAGGC
>CAYVGR010000028.1:0-16118 GCA_964450065.1 uncultured Prevotella sp.
GTGGAGATATGCGGTTGCGCTACAATATGGCAGACGAAATACGTCTCACCGGCCGTTACACTATCAACAGCGGCGAAATGAAATACTCCATGCCCGTTATCCCCCTCAAGACTTTCACCATCCATGAGGGCAGTTACATACAGTTCCGTGGAGACCCGATGAACCCAACCCTTAACCTCACGGCTACCGAGGAAACCAAGACAACCGTAGGCAGTGGTTCCAGTGAGGGGCACGTCGTGAAGTTCAACAGCGGTGTGATAGTCACCAAGACGCTCAATGAAATGGGGCTTGAATTTATTATCGATGCGCCTGAGGACATGACCATTCACAATCAGCTAAAGACGATGTCTAAGGAGGAACGGGGCAAGATTGCAGTCACCATGCTCACCACGGGTATGTACTTGGCCGATGGCAACACCTCGGATTTTACCATGAACTCAGCACTCAGCGCCTTCCTCAACAGCCAGATCAATCAGATTTCGAACAAAGCACTGCGTACGTTGGACGTAAGCTTTGGTGTCGACAACTCCTTCAACGACCAAGGAGCGTTGCACACCGACTATTCCTTCAAGTTTGCCAAGCGTTTCTGGAACAACAGGCTGCGCATCGTAGTTGGCGGCAAGCTGTCATCAGGTGCCGATATTGAAGACCAGAATGAGACATTCTTCGACAACGTAACGTTCGAATATCGGCTTAGCCCCACCTCCAATAAATATATCAACGTGTTCTACAAGCGCGACGACTACGATTGGTTAGAGGGTAATGTAAGTAGGTTTGGAGCAGGATTTATGTGGAAGCGAAAGCTGCGCCACTTCAAAGACATATTCCGATTTAACAGAGACGACGATCCGATGCGTCCGGCCATGACCGACTCCATACGGCAAGATACGATAAAGAAATGAAACAATACCACATCATCATCAGTCTGATGGCACTTGTGTTGCTGTCGGCATGCTCGACCACCAAGAGCATACCCGAGGGCGACCAGCTCTTTACAGGATTGGCAGGTATAAAATATGACGCGCCCGAAAAGGGCAAACACTTCATCACCACCCAGGAGGAGATAGAGGCAGCCTTGGCCACTGCGCCCAACGGTGCGCTTTTTGGGAGCAGCAAGGTACGCTCCCCCTTTCTCTTTGGCTTGTGGGTATGGAACGAATACGTAGGCACTGATGATGACTTTGGCAAATGGATGCTCAATTCATTTGGCTCAAAACCGGTCTTGATGAGCTGGGTCAACCCCGAGCTCCGGGCTTCGGTGGCCAAGGAAGCATTGCGTGCACATGGATATCTGCGCGGCAGTGTGGACCACAAGGTCATTACTCAGCGCAATCCAAAGAAGGCCAAGATAGAATATAAGATAAACATGGGACACTTGTTCACCGTGGATAGCCTGACCTACCTGAGTTTTCAGGAGAATGCCGACAGCCTGATAGACAGCACGATGACCGAAGCCCTGATCAAGAAGGGAGATGCCTTCGACGTGTCTACACTCGAGGGGGAGCGCATGCGTATCAACAGATTGCTCCGCAACAACGGCTTCTACTACTACCAACCATCATACGCCTCCTATCTTGCCGACACCCTTTCTGTGCCGGGTAAGGTGCTTCTGAAATTCCAGCAGGCAGACAACATTCCGGAAATGGCAAGGCGCAAATGGCACATTGGGAAGGTGAACATCGAGTTGCGCAAACAGTTTATGGAACAACTTAACGACTCCATCAAGCGACGTTATATTACCGTTAGCTACAACGGGCGCAAACCACAGGTTCGCACCTCCGTGATACTCAGCTCCATGAAGCTGCGCCCCCGGCGGCTTTACAGTCATGCCGACCATGAAGAGAGCTTAGCCCGCCTCACCAGCACCGGTATATTCAGCATGCTCGACTTCCACTTCAGCCCCCGCGACACCACAGGGCTGAACGACACGCTCGACCTTACGCTAAACTGCGTATTGGATAAGCCATACGATTTTTATATCGAGGGCAAGATGAGCGGAAAGACCAACAACCGTTTTGGACCGGGCGTGGTTGTCGGCTTTGCCAAGCGCAATGCCTTCCGTGGGGGCGAACTGCTCGACATCAACCTTCGCGGCAGTTATGAATGGGAGACCGGACATCGGGCGGAGGGCAATTCCTCCCGCTTCAACAGTTATGAGTACGGATTCGATGCGTCGTTGCTGTTCCCTCGGCTCGTCATCCCCTTTGTCGATGTTTTCCGTCAGCGATTGCATCGCCGCTTCCGTCGCAACAATTATTTCTCCCCCCCTACCACACTCCTCAAAGTTACTTCCGACATTATCAGCCGGGCCAGATATTTCAAGCGTCACGTGGTTTCCGGGGAATGGACCTATAATATCCAACCGTCGGCAACAACCCGACACCAGTTCAGCCCACTTTCCTTCTCATTCGAATACATGAGAAGCACTACCCACACTTTCGACTCTATCATGGAGCAAAATCCCTATTTGCGCTACACCATGCGCAATCAGTTTATACCCAAGCTGCAGTATATCTTTACCTATACCAGCCCGACCTCTTATCGCAACCCCATTTGGTGGCAAAACACGATAAGCGAATCCGGCCACCTGCTGTCGTTGGGCTATATGGCAGGGGGCAGAAAATGGGGCGACAAGGACAAGCGCCTGTTTGGCAATCCGTATGCACAGTTTGTGAAGTTAGAGACAGAGTTTGTCAAGACATGGCGACTGACCGAACACAGCAGCTTGGTAGCTCACCTCAATGCCGGAGCGATATGGACCTATGGCAACTCCTCGGGAGCACCATACAGTGAGCAGTTTTATGTCGGCGGAGCCAACAGCATCCGTGCCTACACGGTGAGGTATATAGGCCCGGGCAGCTATCGTAACACCGAGGGAACCTATCTTTCTTATCTCGACCAAACGGGTGACATGCGCTTGCTGGCCAACCTTGAATACCGTCCCCGGCTGTTTGGAAATCTTTACGGAGCATTGTTCCTCGATGCCGGCAATGTATGGGAGATACACAACACCTATCGAGAGGGAGGAAAGTTCAGACTGAAGAATTTGCCTCAGGAGATAGCACTTGGCACCGGCATAGGGCTTCGCTACGACCTCGACTTCCTCGTTATCCGTGTGGATTGGGGAGTAGGCCTACACGTGCCGTATAAGAGCGGCTTCTATAATGTTGGAGCGTTCAAAGACAACCAAAGCCTCCACTTTGCCATAGGCTACCCATTCTAACCTTCTCATACCCGTTCAGAACACTCTGTCGGGGTTAAGCAGCCTGCCGTAAAACTGAGCCGGTAGTTCCAATTCAAAAGATTAGATAACATTTTGTTTTATAATGTGCCCCCTTATTTTTCTTGACAAACAGCCGTTTATGCTTCGCGTATTTGAAAATAAAAACACTTTGTCCTGAAATACGCTAAAATTGCAGCGATTTGTATTCGTTTGATTACCAACGCCTTATACAAACCGTTGCCATATTCTCACTTTTTCCGCCTGCCGATCACTATCGAATGGCATCGCGAAGAAGCCTTAACCCCGCTATGATCAAACCTCCTTCGCATCATCACGAAGCTTCAAACGCATGGTGAAAAGATGCCCATCGAAATGCAGCAGAAATTTTCAGGTCAGCCAAGCCGATTACGGTGGCCAAAACATGGCGCTTTTTTCTCTGGATGCTTCGGAAACAATCACCGAATTTTGGTAATTTAATTGGACATATAACAAAATGAACATGAGGTAAAAACGCATAGTCAGAACGGAGCCTGCAACTCAAACTCCACCACCTCTCCCGTTGCCGGATGCCTGAAAACAAGGCGGTCGGCATGCAAATACAGGCGGTCGGCGCTCCGGCCATAAAGCTCATCGCCCTTAATGGGGTTGTCGAGTCCGTCGCGGTGAGCACAATGCACACGCAACTGGTGCGTACGACCGGTATGGGGATACAGTGCCACACGACATCCATCAATGGTTTCGTAATGCGTTGTGGCCGCCTTCCCGTGTTCATAATCCACCACCTGGCGGGGTCTGTCTTCGAGGTCGGGGCGAAGCGGCAAACAGATATCTCCACTCTTCGGCTGTGGCTCTCGGCTCAAAACAGCGACATATCTTTTGCTCACCTCGCGCTTGGCAAACTGCCGTTGCAGGCTTTTATAGGCCTCAACCGTCTTGGCAATCACCATTAATCCACTGGTCGCCATATCCAAGCGGTGCACCACGAGCGGCCCCGTGGCATCGGGACAACGCCTCCGCATCACGCTCTGCACGCTCTCCCTACGGCTCTTTCCTGGTACGGAGAGCATACCGGCCGGCTTGTCTGCCACACACAGCCAGTTGTCTTCGTAAACTATCTTCAGCTCGCACGGGCTCTCCTGTTCCAGCGGATGTGGTTCCACGTCCATGCCTTGGAGCATCCAGCGCAGAATAGGCTTGCACTTTCCGCTGCACGCAGGGTAATGCTGAAGATGATGACGCACCTCCTCCTTCGGACTGTCTCCCCACCAAAACATCGCCATGCTTACCGGACGTAAGCCGTGGGCAAACGCATATTGCAGGAGTTTCGGCTCGCAACATTCTCCCGAGCCAGCTGGGGGAGCCGTTCCCCAAGAGTCTGCCAACTTTCCAGGAGTGTCCGATGAAGGGCGGGCTGAACGACCACCGCAGGAGCACACATCACTTTCGGCAAGCCAAGACTTCTGTCCTCGGAGCTGCTTGGGCGGGGTGTTGTCGCTCGCCCCGAATATGCTGATCAGGTCGCGTTCTTCTCCGCGTGCATTCTTCATCACAAAATTGCGGAACAACCATGTCTGCAAAGCGTCGCTCTTTTGTCGCCGAAGGGTTTTCAGGGCAGCAATCTTGTCAGCTTTATGTTGCTCACGGGCTTCAAAGGCTTCGCGCGCTGCACGCACCCTGAGCTTCCAGCGGTGCACCTCGGCATTCTCAAACTGTCGGCGGCGGATGTAGTCTTCATCACGCTCACCGTCTCTTTTTCCCTTCTTAAACACAGGCTTCTCACCGGTTTCCGAGCTTCCTTCCCACCGGAGGGGACGGGGCAGACTTTCTATTTCTCGGGTTATCTTCACTATCTCAGCCTCTTCCCGCTTGAAATACCCATCAGGTTGCAGATAGTCGAAGACCGCAGGCACGAAGTCTTCCCAATCGCTCCGCCCGCAAATCTGACCGCTGTAGCCGGCAAGATAGGAAAGAGAAGAGGGAAGAGTGGAGAGGGAAGAATGGGGAGTGGAGGGGGAAGAAAGAAGAGAGGAGAGGGAAGACAAGTCTGCTGCCGAAGAGTTATGCTCCACGACAAGCACTCCAAACATCTTGCCTTTGGCTATTTCTGCCTGGAATGACGGGGTGACAGGATGCGAGGAAAAGCGCTGGGCCGGAGAGCCTGAGAGATATTCAACAAGCTCACCCATAGCCTGACGACAAAGGGCATCAGGTGTGTAATAAAAGGGATTGTTCAATCGCGAAGGTGGTTTGACGGCGGTATGAAGGGGATGAAGAATGGGAAAATCTTTCAAAACAGCAAGGATATGTTAGGGAGCAGAAATGTTGCTACCGGGCAACAATGCACGGGAACATGAGAACATCGGCTGTCACGACAACAGCCCAAAAAGTCAGCAAGGCTTCACTTATCCTCCATTAACAATCCCAACCGCTGAAACTCTGCCATCAAAGGTTCGGCAAGCACCTTGGCATCGGGATGTGGCGCACCGGTGGTGCCGATAGCCCGGAGGTCGAAAAAGTGCTTCCAATCAGTCACAAAAGCCGTGTGCACCAGTTCGGTGTTGGTGTCTAAGGGCAGCACGGCGCGCGCCTCCTGCGGCTTGCAACCGGCAGCAGTGAGGTTCATATAAGCCTTCTCGGCCGCAAGATTGGCAAAAAGCCAGTTCTCCAAGTCGGTGGCAGTGCCAGCCATCACCTTTTCAAAAAGCTCGGGAAGAGAGGCCGTTTTTTCTGCATTTGTCACCCACACAGGTCGGTTCACCGTAATCTCGTTACCAAATTTGGCTTTGGCATAGTTGCAATAGCGAGTACTCTGCTCGGCCATCGAGTTGGCTCGGTGGCGGTTAAACTCGCGCGTGGTGCCTATTTGGGTGGTGAAGTGCACCGTGATGCGGTGCTCATGATGTGGCGATGGCTCTACAAGATACTGCAAATCGTCCATCCATTTGTTTTCAACAAGAACACGGAGATTGGTTGTGACGTATGCCATGCCGTCGACTATATTGACATGCGAAAACTTATTGCGCAAATATTTTTCGGCTTCGGCAGGTACATTTCCCGCATCGCCTTCCTGAGGAGTGGTTGGCGTAGCTTGTAGGGCAAGATACGCTGTCCCGTGCTCCAGCATGGCCGTATGCTCATTCTTAATCATTCTTTCCACAAAAGGTTTGGCCGAATCCTCCGTACAATTCAACTCACTTTTGTAACAAACGCGTCCGGCACGCTCTATCTGCCGATACATTCCGTTAAGTCCCGGCTCCTGTGGCCATATCTCGAAAGAAGGTTCTTGTATTTTCATTGATTGATATTTTGTCGCGATAATATTGCAAATTAATCTCCAAAGTGTAGGCCTATGGGTATAGTATGTGGCCTTGACGTGCACAAAGATAATAAAATAAACATCATATCGGGGACAAAAGAGCTTTTTTATTTGTATTTTTGCAGGTGTTATGGACGAATCTTCTTGTGTGAAAATGCTCGAAAAGCACGGCATCAGACCCACCAGCAACCGCATCGTGGTGTTGAAGGCACTGGCCAGAGAGGAACAGCCCTCATCGCTTTCCGACCTGGAACGTGCCATCCTGACTATCGATAAGAGTGGCATTTTCCGCAGTCTGACACTGTTTCGGGAGCATCATTTGGTGCATGCGCTGGAAAATGGAGACGGCGGAATAAAGTACGAACTATGCCTGAGCCAAGACGAAGACGAGGACGACGACACGCATGTGCACTTTTATTGCGAGCAATGCCACCGGCTGTTTTGTCTCCACGACATGCCCGTGCCCCAAGTAGAGCTGCCCGAAGGCTACGTCACGACAACCGTCAATTATATGGTGAAGGGCATTTGTCCCCAATGTGCAAGGCACGGAAAGTAAGGCTGTGGGCACAATGCCCCAATGCACAATGCCCGAGTTTTCCATTCAGTTTCCTATAACTCCCTACAAACTATGTCACCACAACACTTCGTCCACACCCTTCTCGATTGGTTTTCGACCAACGGGCGCGACCTGCCATGGCGGCACACACGCGACCCGTATGCAATATGGCTGAGCGAAATCATTCTTCAACAGACGCGCATCAGCCAGGGCATGGACTACTGGAAGCGTTTCATGGCAACCTATCCCACCGTTGAAGACCTGGCGGTAGCAGAAGAAGATGAGGTGCTGAAACTGTGGCAGGGACTCGGATATTACAGCAGGGCGCGCAACTTGCACAAGGCCGCCCAACAGATTGTGGCTCTGGGCAAATTTCCCAACACGCTCGAAGACCTTAAAAAACTCAAAGGCGTTGGCAACTACACGGCCGCAGCCATCGCCTCGTTCGCATTCGATATTCCGGCGGCAGCCGTAGACGGCAACTACCATAGGGTGCTGTCGAGGGTCTATGGCATCAGCACCCCCACCAATTCGACATAGGGAAAGAGGGAGTTTACAGCATTGGCAGAACAGATCATAACTGAGGCAACCAGATGGTCTCAGGCCTCATCGGAGATCAATTCGGCCATGATGGACTTTGGGGCGACACAATGCACACCAAAATCGCCGGCTTGCATCGTGTGTCCGTTCAACGAGAGCTGCGAGGCCTTGAGGCAAGGCAGGGTTGACGAACTGCCCGTGAAACTGAAGACCGTCAAGGTGAAAACACGTCGGTTTACCTATTATTATATTAGAAGCCAAGGACAAGTTGCCATACGCCAACGCGGCGAGGGCGATATATGGCAGGGGCTGTGGGAGCCGGTCGTCTTTGAAAATCAGAAGCCGCCTGCATGGGACGGCAAGCTCACCTTAGTTGCAAGTCAGGTGAAACATGTACTGACCCACCGCATCATCATGGCCGACTTCTACCTCCTCGAAGCCAGCTCCAAACCCCAGCTCCCTCCGGACTATATCTGGATTGATGAGGAGCAGTTGGATAATTATGCCGTACCGAGACTGGTCGAAATATTAATAGAGCGTCTATCCCGCATTCATACCCAACCCTAACCACGTTCGTTCTTAATCCTAACCACGTTTACGAAGGCCGATTCAGCATGACATCATACGCCCACGAAACCGAACATCCACCGACAAAAAACGGGAGTTGTAAATTTATGAACACAGGAAACGATTTTATGGATTAGTTTTTGTAATTTTGCATGATAAATAATTAATATCCGAAAAGATGGAAGACAAGAAATTCAAACGTACTACCGTCACCGCCGCCCTGCCCTATGCCAACGGCGGTGTACACATCGGTCACTTGGCCGGTGTATATGTTCCCGCCGATATTTACGTGCGCTATCTCCGCCTGAAAAAGCAGGACGTAGCGTTTATTTGCGGCAGCGACGAGCACGGTGTGCCCATCACCATACGCGCCAGGAAAGAGGGCGTTACGCCACAGGAGGTGTGCGACCGCTACCACAAGCTGATTAAAGATTCTTTCGAAAAGTTCGGCATCTCATTTGACATATACAGTCGCACCACCTCTAAGACCCATCACAAATTTGCCGCCGGCTTCTTCAAGAAGCTATACGATGACGGAAAGCTCACGGAGAGGGAGTCGGAGCAGCTCTATGACGAAGAGGCACACCAGTTTTTGGCCGACCGTTACGTCACGGGCACATGTCCCCACTGTGGCAATCCCAATGCTTACGGCGACCAATGCGAGAAGTGTGGCAGCGACCTAAGCCCCGAGGAGCTGATCGAGCCACACTCCACCATCTCCGGTGCCAAGCCCGTGAAGAAGACCACGAAGAATTGGTACCTGCCTCTGAACGATTATCAAGAATGGCTGAAACAGTGGATTTTGGAGGGGCATAAGGAGTGGAGGTCCAACGTCTATGGTCAATGCAAGAGTTGGCTCGACCTCGATTTGCAGCCCCGTGCCATGACCCGCGACCTCGACTGGGGCATTCCCGTGCCAGTAGAAGGTGCTGACGGCAAGGTGCTTTACGTGTGGTTCGATGCACCAATCGGCTACATCTCCAACACCAAGGAGCTATGCGACAGCAAGCCCGGGCAGTGGGGCACTTGGCAAAAATGGTGGCAAGATCCCGAGACAAGGCTCGTCCACTTCATTGGCAAGGACAACATCGTGTTCCATTGTCTCATCTTCCCCACCATGTTGAAAGCTCATGGCGACTACATTTTGCCCGACAACGTACCGGCAAACGAATTCCTGAACCTGGAAAACCACAAGATTTCGACCAGCAAGAACTGGGCCGTATGGCTGCATGAATATCTTGTTGACTTCCCGGAAAAACAGGATGTGTTGCGCTATGTCCTAACCGCGAATGCGCCGGAAACCAAGGACAACAACTTCATGTGGAAGGATTTTCAGGAGCACAACAACTCAGAATTGGTGGCAATTTACGGCAACTTCGTGAACCGCGCACTGCAACTTACTAAGAAATATTGGGACAGCGTGGTGCCGGCCTGCGGCGAACTAACCGACACCGACCGCCAAACCATCTGCGAATTCAAAGACGTAAAGGAGAAAGTGGAGAGTTATCTTGACGTGTTCAGATTCCGCGAGGCACAAAAAGAGGCCATGAACCTGGCACGTATTGGTAACCGTTACATCACGGAATGCGAGCCATGGAAGGTGTGGAAGACCGATCCGAAGCGTGTGGAGACCATTCTCTACATCTCGTTGCAGCTCGTAGCCAACCTCGCCATTGTTTTCGAGCCGTTCCTTCCCTTCTCGAGCAAGAAGCTGCGCGGCATGATCAACATGGAGACTTTCGATTGGTCGGAACTCGGAAGCATCGAACTGCTCAAGCCGGGAACGCAGCTGAACGATCCTTCCCTGCTCTTCGAGAAGATTGAGGACGAAGCCATACAAGCTCAACTCGACAAGCTTGCCGCGACCAAGGCAGCCAACGAGGCAGCCCTTGCCGCACAGGAATACAAGGCTAAACCTATTAAGGAGAACATTGCTTTCGACGAATGGGAGAAGCTCGACATCCGCGTGGGTCACATCAAAGCCTGTGAAAAGGTGAAGAAGAGCAACAAACTCCTTAAGTTTACTATCGACGACGGCAGCGGCAAAGACCGCACTATCCTCTCCGGCATTGCCAAGTTTTATCAGCCCGAACAGCTTACGGGCAAGGATGTGCTATTCATTGCCAACCTCGCCCCACGTAAGATGATGGGCATCGAGAGCCAGGGCATGATACTTTCTGCCGTCAATTTCGACGATTCCCTATCCGTGACCACCACGCTCAGCAGCGTCAAGCCTGGCTCACAGGTTAGCTAAACACACATGAGGGAGAACTTATGCATATATGCAAGGCTCTCCCATTTCCTTTCACAATACACGATCGAACTGATATTATATTTCGAATCAATATTTAAAAACCGCTAAATTAATACGAGGAATGCACCCTATGAAAAAAGCAACGACCTTGGTTTTGGTAATGCTCGTTAGCATTCTGGCCAACGCACAAATGCTCGAGCCAGTGAAATTCACCTCACAACTCAAGACCAACAAGACGGCCGAGGGCGAGATTATCTTCTCCGGGAAGATTGATCAGGGCTGGCATGTTTACTCCACCGGCCTTGGAGCCGAGGGGCCAATCTCTGCAACGTTCAACAAAGTGAAGCTCAGTGGCGTAGAGTTGGTGGGAAAGCTACAAGCCCGGGGCAAAGAAATCTCCAACTTTGACAAGCTCTTTGAGATGAACCTCCGTTATTTCGAGAACAGCGTTCAGTTTGTTCAGAAAGTAAAGTTCACCGAGCCTACCTACACCATCGATGCTTATTTGGAATACGGTGCATGTAACGACCAGAACTGCCTACCGCCTACCAGCGTTGAAATCAAAGCGTCAGGCAAGAGTCCTGCCGTGGCCATGGCCAAAGCAACAGAAGCCGACAAGGTAGAACTCAAAGCCAAATCAGACGAAGAGGAAAGTCCGGACAACGTTTCGGCAACACTTGCCGCACAGGCAGATTCGTTGAAAAACTCCCAAACCGACTCCATGGCCGCTGCGTCTGCAATCGCTGCAGCCGATTTGTCCAACAACGAAAAGGCCAACCTCTGGCAGCCCGTCATCAAACAGTTGCAACAGTTTGGCGGCAACAGCGACATTGCCAACCACTCCTTATTATATATATTCCTCATGGGAATCGTAGGTGGCCTGCTCGCCTTGGTGATGCCCTGTATATGGCCCATCATCCCCATGACCGTGAGTTTCTTCCTGAAACGATCGAAAGATGACAAGAAAAAAGGAGTCCGCGATGCCATAACATACGGCATTTCTATCGTCGTGATCTATCTGGCTTTGGGTATCGGCGTGACGGCAATATTTGGCCCAAACACGTTGAATTCACTGTCTACCAATGCTGTTTTCAACATCTTCATCTTCCTGTTGCTGGTTGTTTTTGCCGTCAGCTTCTTTGGATGGTTCGAAATCAAACTGCCCGACAGCTGGGCAAACAGCGTAGACAACAAAGCCATGCAAACCTCAGGACTTCTCTCTATCTTCCTGATGGCATTCACATTGGTGTTGGTAAGTTTTTCGTGCACGGCTCCCATTGTCGGCCTGCTGCTTGTAGAGACCGTCACGTCAGGCAACTGGACAGCTCCCGCCATTGGCATGCTGGGGTTCGCCCTGGCCTTGGCCATACCATTTACACTCTTTGCCATGTTCCCCACCTTGATGACGAAGAGCCCCAAGAGCGGCTCATGGATGACTCAAATCAAGGTAGTGCTGGGTTTTGTAGAATTGGCTTTCGCGCTTAAATTCTTCAGTGTGGCCGACCTTGCCTACGGTTGGCACCTGCTCGACCGCGAGGTATTCCTATCGCTTTGGATTATCATCTTCTTCGCCTTGGGTTGCTATCTCATTGGCTGGCTCAAGTTTCAGGAAGATGAAATCGGCGGAGACATCCGCAAACCCATGCCTGTTCCGGCCATCATGATTGGCCTGTGCTCGCTGGCTTTTGCTGTTTATATGATTCCCGGGCTATGGGGTGCACCCTGCAAAGCTGTCTCGGCCTTTGCTCCTCCTATCAATACGCAGGACTTCAACCTCAACACTCAAGTTGTGGAGGCTACCTATAAGGACTACGAGACCGGCATGGCCGCAGCCAAGGCACAAGGCAAACCCGTGCTCATCGATTTCACAGGCTTTGGCTGTGTGAACTGCCGCAAGATGGAAGCATCTGTTTGGACCGACCCGAGAGTGGCCGACAAAATACAAAAGGACTATGTGCTCATCTCACTATATGTTGACGACAAAGCCTCGCTCCCGGAGCCTATAGAGGTGGAGGTCAGCGGCCGGAAGCGCACCTTGCGCACCATAGGCGACAAATGGAGCTATCTCCAAAGCCACAAGTTCGGAGCCAATGCACAGCCTTTCTACGTAGCTCTCGACAACGACGGCCAACCTTTGACCGGCTCGTACGGCTATAAGGAAGACGTTCCAGCATATCTTGAGTTCCTGAACAGCGGCTTGAAAGCGTATAAGAAGTAAAGTCCTTCTACCTGCATCATTCTTCTTCAATTCCCCTTCTTTCTCTTTTGTATGATGTTAGAAAAATCTATCCGCAATCAAATCATCGACCTTATCAACAAGGAAGTAGTGCCTGCCGTGGGCTGTACAGAGCCTATGGCCGTGGCATTATGCACTGCCCGTGCCACCGAAATACTCGGGCAGAAGCCTGAAAAAATCACAGCCCTGCTCAGTGCAAACATTCTAAAAAATGCCATGGGCGTGGGCATTCCCGGGACAGGCATGATAGGACTGCCCATAGCCATCGCACTGGGTGCACTCATCGGTAAGAGCGAATACCAGCTGGAGGTTATCAAGGACTTAACACCCGAATCGTTAGAAGCGGGCAAGGCATATATACAAGACCCCAAGCATATCATCATCAAGCGTAAGGAACATATCAGCGAAAAACTCTATATCGAAGTTACGTGCGAGGCAGGCAACAACAAGGCCACTGCTATCATCGCAGGCGGGCACACCAACTTTGTTTACGAGAACCGTAACGGCAACGTGCTGATAGACAAGCGACAGCCCACCGATGACACGAAAGAGGAAGAAACTATCCGGCTGAACATGAAAACCGTGTGGGATTTTGCTACCACGACACCCATCGAAGACCTTGCCTTTATTCTCAAAACCCGAGACTACAACATACGGGCAGCATCCGAGAGCCGCAAGGGCAACTACGGACACAACCTTGGCAAGACCATTGAACGACCCATGAGTTGCGGTATTTTTGGCAAGACTATCTACTCGCGCATCATCTCAGCCACCGCATCGGCCTGCGATGCACGCATGGGTGGCGCGCTCATCCCCGTGATGTCAAACTCCGGTTCGGGCAACCAGGGCATCTGTGCCACCAATCCCGTGGTGGTATATGCTGAGGAAAACAAAAGCACCGAAGAGGAGCTCATCCGCGCCCTCACCCTCTCGCACCTCACCGCCATATACATCAAGCAGAATCTTGGCAAGCTGAGTGCACTCTGCGGATGTGTAGTGGCCAGCACGGGGTCGAGCTGCGGCATTGTCTATCTCATGGGCGGCGACTACACCCATGTGTGCCATGCCATCAACAACATGGTAGCCAACCTCACCGGAATGATTTGCGACGGTGCCAAGCCAAGCTGTTCTATCAAGATTTGCTCGGGCGTATCGTCGGCTATTCTCTCGGCTGTGCTCAGCATCGAAGGCCAGCATGCCACCTCGGCCGAAGGCATCATCGACAACGATGTGGACCGCAGCATACGCAACCTCACGAGCATCGGCAAGGACGCCATGTGTCCTACCGACGAAATGGTGCTCGACATCATGACACACAAGGGCTGCTAACCGTTCTGGCGGCAGTCCTTGTCTTATTCTCAACATCATGCTTTGTTCCCGCGATTAGGACATGTTGGTGTTATTTCGCGTTCGAAGCAGATTCAGGTTTCTGCAATTTTCATCGTCTGCACAAACACGATTCATCTTCACATACCGACGAATCGTGTTCCCGTCATAAGTACGCAATTCAGCAAGGCTGACATTATCGGGCAAGTCGGGAGCATCGATTCCCCCGGACACACTGAGGGGAGCCGTCTCCACCCGTATTTCATCCCATAGCCCCCGTTCGAGAAAGCTCTTCAAAGTCCGCGTTCCCCCTTCTACAATAAGACTCTGCTTACGATTGTCATAAAGATAACGCAGCACCATATCAATATCGTCGAAACACCTGAACCACTGTGGCACATCGTCCGTGCAACTTGCCAACACCAACCGTTCCGGATCGCGTCCGCTCCAATCCCGCGTATTCAGTCTCGGATGATCTGCTCTCACCGTCTCGTGACCTACGAGGATAGCATCATTCTCGGCCCGTAGTTTGTGGACAAGCATCTTGGTAAAGCTTGAAGATAAAATAAGGGGTCCCTCTCCCTTCGCCTCTCTCCGAGAGGGAGAAAAAGCTATTTTTCTATTCTCGGTCTGTGCCCACTTCAATATAATATAAGGTCGTTTCTCGGTATTGAACGTAACAAACCGACGGTTTAGAGCCAAGCATTCCTGTTCCAACACGCCCACCGTCACCTCTATCCCGGCCTTGCGGATATGCTCTACCCCACGCCCTTTCACCTCCGAAAATGGGTCTATGCAACCACAAACCACGCGACGTACTCCTTTTTTCACTATCAGGTCGGCACAGGGAGGGGTCTTACCCCAGTGCGAGCACGGTTCGAGTGAAACGTAAACCGTAGACTCCTTCAACAGCACCTCATCCTCGGGGCAAACCGAAGCAAAGGCATTGACCTCGGCATGCTCCCTGCCACATTGCACGTGGTAGCCCTCACCGATAATCCTACCGTCCCGACTCACAATAACCGCCCCAACCATCGGATTGGGCTTTGCGTTCTGCCAACCGTTGCGTGCCAACTGCAAACAGCGACGCATATACAGCTCGTCAGTGGCAAGTGGCATGCACGCTTTATTCTTTTCAGAAGAATATGTGTTGAATTTGTCCATGATTCTACAAACTGTTTTGTCGCACCGGTATCACCAGTGCATCACAAAGTTAGTGCTTTTTATACGAACAAACGCCCAAAACAGAGCAGAAAAAAAACGGCAATCTGTCCACACCAATGCAAAATGCCCGTATAGCAAGCTATATATCGGTTTACCATTGTTAGGATTAGCCATTTCGCAACGTTGAACATATTGCGGAGCAATTCAAGCAAAAGTATATCTGTTTTTTAAATTACAGGCTCCTAAATATTCGTATCTTTTATTGACAAATAGCCTTCCATGCTTCGCGAATTCTAAAATACAAATCCTTCGGCTCGAAATTCGCGAAATTTGAGACATTTCGTAGTGTCCTGATAATCAACCACTTCATAAGCACCCCCTTATCATCCCAAGATTATTGTGCGTCGTTGAGTATCGAATGACTAAGCGATGAAGCCTTAAACACCGAGTGATCAAAGCTCTTTCGCACGATGATGAAGCCCAAAACACAGGGCGACAAGATAGCAATCGCGACGTCTCCGATATTTTTATATTTTTTCGGCAGGTTTTCCTGGCAGAAACATGGCGCATTTTTCTCCAGATGATCCAAAAGCAACCACCCGAAAAATAGTAATCAAAATTGACATGTCATTGACCATTCAGACTGGCATCGCGATATTTTTACCTGAATATTTCGGAAAAAAAACATCAGAACATGGCATACGACGTTTATATCTCGAAGAATAATGACGGCCTGAGAAAGAAATGAAATGCGGATTTGAACAACTTTTTCAAAAAAAATAAGAATAATTTGGCCGAATTAAAAAAAAACTGTACTTTTGCAATCGTTTTGAAAAAGGAGTTGTGCAACTCCAGAAGCAACGCTCTTGAAACACAAGGCCATGCACCCTTAGCTCAGTTGGTAGAGCAACTGACTCTTAATCAGTGGGTCTAGGG
>CAYVGR010000029.1:0-15896 GCA_964450065.1 uncultured Prevotella sp.
GCTGCTATCAAACAATATCTTGTCTTCATCATTTTCTTATATTATATTAAGTATTCTCTTGTTATCTTCTTCCTCCGCCAAAGTGGCCACCGCCACCTCCAACTGAACGACCGCCGCCGAAACCACCGCCGGACGAGCGCGAGCCTCCAAAGCTACCACCGGAAGGACGGGAACCACCAAAGCTACCACTGTTATAATTTGGAGTAGACCTTGTTGAGTTGCCAAAACTGCTATTGCTTCGGCTGTTTTGCGGAGTAGAACGAGTTGGGTTCGTCCTTCCGCCGAAAGAGCGATTCCTTCTACTGCGAGATGTATATGTGTTCGTGGATTGTCTGTTGCCATTCGTTGCTCCACGACCAAAGCTTCCGGTGCCTGCCGAAGACCTGCGGTTACCATACGACCACGTTCTGTCTCCTGTCAAGCCACGGGGATTGCCTCCCTCGCGGCGCACATATCCTCCACCATACCATCCGTGAGGATAGCCATACCAACCTCTGTAATACGGTCCGTACCAACCACCATAGCCATAATACCAAGGATTGTACCAACCTCCATACCAGCTATAATACCATGGATCATACCATCCACCATAGCCATAATACCAAGGATCGTACCAACCACCATACCAACCGAACCGCCATGGAGCGTAACCATAGAACCATGGATCATAATATCCTTCCCACCGGTTCATCCGACGGGTATATTCGAAATCATCGTCAAAATCAATTGTGCCCGGATAAACATAGGCTGTATCGATATAAGATGTATCCGGACCGATCCCGTCACCACCTTGAAAGGTGATTATATCATTGCCCAGGGAGTCTGTTCCTATTTTCTGGTAATAGCTGCGGAACCTTCCTGCACGATTGTATTCGTCCACACTCTTGTTTGAGCCACGATAATATGTCGGTTTATCGTTTGCAGTGCCGGTCTCGCCAGACTTCACCTTGCTATTTGACATGAAGTAAAGGTCGTCGCCCTGAGCCATGGTTGGCATGGACATTGCACTTGCTATGACTAAAAGTAGAAAGAACCTTTTCATCTTATTACTCCTTTTCTTTATTATCTTAATGTGTATTACGGCTTTAATTTCCTTTAGCATATACTATTATGCACAACAAATATATCGATTATTTACTTACAAATATACGGAAAAACCCTAAACCATAATAGGTTTTTCCCTATTTTATTTATATTTGCAGAAATTATTAAGATCTCTTATGGAATATATTGTTGCAGAATTTAGCATATCTTGTACTCCCAATCTCATGCAAACGGCACGTGACCTTGTGGCAGATACTGTTGCAGAAGCCGGTTTTGAATCATTTGAGGACACTCCTCAAGGTCTACGTGGGTATGTGCAAAAAGAACTTTTAGATCGTCCAAAACTCGATGACAATCTCAAAGACTTCCAGCTCGAAAACACCACAATAACCTATACCTTAAGCGATGTAGAAAACATAGATTGGAATGAACAATGGGAACAAAACGGATTTGCCCCTGTCAATATCGATAACCGCATTATCATTCTCGATGCCCGACAAGGTGAACAATCCGTAGCCCTGAATGCTATACCCATATACATTTATACTCGCCAGGCATTTGGTACAGGCACGCACCAAACCACCAAGATGATTATTTCCATGCTTCTCGACATGTCGCTTCAAGGCAAACGGGTATTGGATTGTGGCTGCGGTAGTGGCATTTTAGGCATAACGGCATCAAAACTTGGGGCCGAGGAAGTGATAGGATACGACATCGACGAATGGAGTGTGGACAACACCCGTCACAATGCCGAACAAAACCAAGTCTCCAATCTAAGCGTTTTTCATGGCAACGCATCCGTACTTAGCCATGTGTCCGGCCTTTTCGATATGGTTTTAGCCAACATCAATCGCAATATATTAATGCAAGACATGCCTGCCATCAAAGCTGTAATGACACCCGGAGCCACGCTTATACTCAGCGGATTTTATGAGGAAGATGTCCCCAAACTGCTACAAGTGGCCAATGGTCTTAACCTCCATGAGGTAAGACGGATAACACAAGACAACTGGTGTTGCCTCGAATTAAGTCAGAAATCCTAAACAACCATCGACAAAATATAATCAAATGATGTGTGGACTATAAGTTTTCCGCTCACTTCTTTTTAAGCTTCAGCTTGGGAATCTTAATTTTTTCGCCTGCCTTAAACTCTGTTCGCCCATCATTTACAGCCTCGACATAGCATTCCATTCCGGGGCCAAGGTACGCTTTGCTGATACTGAACAGCGTTTGTCCCTTACGGACAGTCACCGTATGATCAATACCAACAATGGTGTATGCCCCCGTACGGATTCTCACATCACTGTTGTATTTGGCCTGTTGTTCTGCTGCTGTCTTTGACCCTGCAGACTTTTCAACTGCCTCAGTCTGTTTTGCCACAGTCTTCTTGGGAGCCTCGTCCATTTGCTTTGCCTGTGTAGCCGAACGCTCCTTGGCAGTCGACTGCTTTTGTTCAGCTTTCTGCTCTGCCGGTTCCTCTGTCTCGTTTTGTTGGCTTGCATCAATCGCAGCAACTGGAACTGTCGCCGTACTGTCTGCCAATTCCTGCTTGCTCACTTGCTCTGTCGCCACCGGTTGTGGCACAACCGGCATCTCTTCCCCAGTCTTTTCAATGTCATTTAATGCCTCCAAATGCTCTATTCTGTTATTTCGCTTATGCAACTGTGAGGCCATATAAACTATTCCACCCACACACACCAGCAACAACAACGCACCAACAGCTATCAACACTTTGATATGTCGATGCTGCCGTTCCATTTCTTCACGAAGCTCCGTGGCATGACTCTTGATAAGTGCCATCTCAGAGTTTTCGTTGTTATCATTGCTTGCGTCCTCTTCTATCGGAGCTTCAGGTTGAACATCGTCGTTCAGTGCAGACAACTGGGCTGCGGAAATAGCCAAAACATTGTTGTTTTTAAATGACGGCTGCTCAATCCGGGCAGTAGAATCTTGAGATGAAGTTACCTTCATGTCGGTTTGCTCCCTCTCTCTCGTCTCATCTCCATTCAGCAAGGCAAGCCGGTCAGGCGAAACAATCAACGGCTGTTCTTCTGCTTCCGTCACATCATCTTTTTTCTCTTCAAGCTCCGCTGTATCAGTCTCAGGTTGCGGTTTTGCTTCTGCTTCCTCTTTCGTGGTCTGAGATTCTGGCTCTACTTCCGGTGTTTCGTCCTCGTTGACTTCCTCGTCCACCTCTTCCTCACGATCTGTCTCATTCATACTTTCAGCATATTTGCGATCTATGTCGTCAAAATCAACATCATCGTTCAACACTACTGTTTCAAATTGAGCAAACGGACGGTTTACCTGATTACGCAAAGCTGTGTCGGCCGTGAAATTTATCTTATCCCTCCCCTCAATGATGATAGGGTCCCCGGTATTCACATCCACACTCTTTCGAGGTGCCACACTGGTTATCTTGAAAGTGCCAAGCCCCTTGACTTTGGATTGACTGTCATCTTTCAACCCATCGTTCACAACATCAAATATAAGCCCTACAAACTCTTCGGAAGCAGTCTTGGTCAATCCAAATTTATCGGCAAGCACCCGTGCAAGTTCCTTATTACTTATTCTGTTCATATTCAATGCTTTTATCAAGAGTTCTTCAATTCTTCCTTTATGGCAGCTACGGGCTTGAAATTAAGCACTAACTTAGGTGGCACAAGCATGCGTTGCTGTGTACTTGGATTCACAATGATGCGCTCCAAGCGTTTTTTCACCTCAAAGGTTCCGAAGTTATTAATCTGTACACTGTCGCCATTTTCAAAACGCTCTCCCATCTCTTCAACAATACAAGTCACCATTTTCTGTGTATCTACCTGTGTGTATCCGGATCTCCGAGCCAATTCTGCGATAAAGTCCCTGTTGTTCATGCTTCTCCGTATAAATCAAATTCGTCACTGTCTGTTATCTTCACGTCATAAAAGCACCCCGTTCGCAGGTTACGTTTGCCTGCCGGTATAAGCACCTCAGGGTCTACCTCGGGGGATGAAGCCTCCGTACGTCCAACATAGTAGTCCCCTTCTTTTCGGTCGATCATCACTTTGAGGGTCTTGCCAACTTTCTCAGCCTGTATCTCCGTACTTATATCCTGCTGCACGGCCATCAACCTGTCCAAACGCTCCTGCTTCACCTCTGCGGGTACGTCATCCACATTATGTAATGCCGAATAGGTTCCTTCCTCCTCTGAATATACAAAGGCGCCCATTCGTTCGAAACGCACCTCGCGCACAAAATCGAGCAACTCCTGGAAGTCTTCCTCCGTTTCTCCCGGAAAACCCACCATCAAAGTTGTTCGCAACGTAATACCCGGCACCTCCTGTCTGATTTTTCTTATCAAATCCATGGTCTCGGCTTTGCTCACGTGTCGGAGCATACGGTCGAGCATACGGTCGGAGATATGTTGCAATGCAATGTCCAAATATTTACAGACATTGGGCTTCTCGCGCATCACGTCGAGCAGTTCAAACGGGAACTGGTTGGGGTAAGCATAGTGCAATCGAATCCATTTCACCCCCTCGATATCGGCCATACGGCTTATAAGCTCGGCTATGCGCGGCTTTCCGTAGAGATCTACACCATAATAGGTAAGCTCCTGCTCGATAATTTGGAATTCCTTGACGCCCTCCGCAACTAATTGTTTCACCTCATCCAGAATATCTTCCATGCTTCTGGACACGTGTTTACCTGTAATCAGCGGTATTGCACAATAGGCACAACGACGGTCGCACCCTTCTGCTATTTTAATATAGGCATAATGCTTGGGAGTAGTGAGTTTTCGTCCGGAGGACATGCCCTCGCGGTGCTTTGTAAATGAAACATTATTACTATTTATTCCTTGCGCTGGTCCAAGGTCTTGTAAAAGTTGCTTATAGTTGAACTTTCCATAAAACTTATCCACCTCCGGAATCGACTCCTCCAGTTCACCTTGATAACGTTGCGACAGACAACCCATGACATAGAGTCGCTTGAGACGCCCTTCGTTCTTAGCCTCAACAAACTCCAATATCGTGTTAATGCTTTCTTCCTTGGCCGCGTCAATAAACCCACAGGTATTGATAACGGCTATCTCGCCCTGCACCTGCTTGGGATCGTGCACACAGCTATAGCCCAGGGTTTCAAATTGACGCATGAGTTGTTCCGAATCCACGAGATTCTTCGAACACCCCATCGTGACAAAGTCTATTTGGTTTTTCTTCATCTGTTCCTTTAAAGTGGGATCTATAAATTAGTCTTGGCAGATTTCGAGCTTGTTTTTGATGACAAAAGTAAACCGAAAGATGACAAGACGTCACCCACATCAAAACTATTAAACTTACGGTGGTAATTTATAAAACCCACCTTAAAACAACGAATCTACAAATTCCTTGCGATTAAACAGCTGCAGGTCCTCCATTTTCTCTCCCAGCCCAATATACTTGACCGGAACCTTCAACTGGTCGGAAATGCCAATCACCACCCCACCCTTGGCCGTGCCGTCAAGTTTGGTGATGGCCAGCGACGTAATTTGCGTGACGGCCGAGAACTGCTTGGCCTGTTCGAAAGCATTTTGCCCCGTGCTGCCATCGAGCACAAGCAACACCTCGTCGGGAGCAGTGGGAACAACCTTCTTCATCACTTCTTTGATCTTCTTCAGCTCATTCATCAACCCCACCTTGTTATGGAGTCGCCCGGCCGTATCTATCAATACCACGTCTGCACCATTGGCCTTCGCACTTTGCAGGGTGTCGAAAGCCACGCTGGCAGGGTCGGCCCCCATTTGCTGCTTCACGACCGGCACACCCACTCGCTCGCCCCAAATAGATATCTGTTCCACGGCTGCTGCACGGAAAGTGTCCGCTGCCCCAAGATAGACCTTCTTGCCGGCAGCCTTGAACTGATGAGCCAGCTTGCCGATGGTGGTGGTCTTTCCCACCCCGTTCACACCCACAACGAGAATGACATACGGGCGGTGGTCGGTGGGCAGATCCCAGTTGTCGTTATCGTCCGAGTTGTTTTCGGTGAGCAGCGACGCGATCTCTTCTTTGAGTATTTTGTTGAGTTCCGCCGTGGAGACATACTTGTCTCTTGCTACCCGCTCCTCAATCCTCTCAATAATCTTCAGCGTTGTGTCCACCCCAACATCAGAAGTGATGAGCACTTCCTCAAGATTGTCGAGCACATCCTCGTCCACCTCCGATTTACCGGCAACTGCACGTGCCAATTTACCAAAAACACTCTGCTTGGTCTTCTCCAGACCTTGGTCGAGCGTTTCCTTTTTCTTGTGATTGAATAATCCGAATATTCCCATGTCGTGAAATTAGCTAATTTGTATGCAAACTTACGAAAAAATATCGAACTTTCCGATACTTCCGGTAAAAAGTTAACACTACAAAACGAACAAGCCAAACCAAACATGCCACGCTCTGCCCACATATTTAAATAAAACCAGGAGAGACTCTGCAAACCAGCCCCTGCAAATTTACCTTTCTCATATTATAACAAAAATCAAACGGAAAAGGCTAAAATATATTTCGGTCTGAAAAATATGCTTAAAAATTTAAGCAAAAAAGTTTGCTGTATAACTAAAATTACACTATCTTTGCAACTGTTATCCTGAAAACAATCTTTTTACCTTAAAGGAAACTAATACCTATTGAAGAGTTGAAGCGGTTGCCTGTGAAGGCCATCGCTTTCTTTTTTTTAAGAATTCATATTGCTTGTTATCTCTATTTCTGTTCTATAATATAAATATGAGAGAACTTTGAAAGGCTACCATAAACGATTTTCAATAGCCACCCAGCATGCGTTTCTTACTCCCCCAACAGCTACCCAGCACTCCCACGGGTTTCTTTTTAACGCTTTTTCTTTAATATTTCTTCCTTTTTGTTTTGTTTTATAGCCAAAATACGTATCTTTGCAACCGTATTAAGAAAATATAAAACGTATCGTAAGAAGATTGTTGGACAATTTAAAATAGTTATGTTATGAAAACAGTAGAAGTTATAGAGAAGCTTCAACAGCGCTTTCCCAACGAGCCCGAGTACTTTCAGGCTGTAAAAGAGGTGCTCGAAACCATTGAGGATGAATACAACAAGCATCCCGAATTTGACCACGCAAACCTCATAGAGCGCCTGTGTATCCCGGACAGAATCATCAAGTTTCGGGTAAACTGGGTAGACGACAAGGGTAACGTTCGCACCAACATGGGCTACCGCGTACAGCACAACAATGCTATTGGCCCGTATAAAGGGGGTATCCGTTTCCATACCTCGGTGAATGAGAGCATCTTAAAATTCCTGGCTTTCGAGCAAACTTTCAAGAACTCCCTGACTACATTGCCCATGGGTGGTGCCAAGGGTGGCTCCGACTTTTCTCCACGTGGCAAGTCAAATGCTGAAGTCATGCGGTTCTGCCAAGCCTTCATGCGTGAGCTATGGAGCTATATCGGCCCCGACTGTGATGTTCCTGCCGGCGACATAGGCGTTGGCGGACGCGAAGTAGGCTATATGTTTGGCCAATACAAAGCCCTGGCTCACCAGTTTGTGGGCATCTTGACCGGCAAGGGACAGGAGTTCGGAGGATCGCTTATCCGCCCTGAAGCCACCGGCTATGGCAACGTGTATTTCCTGCAAAACATGCTGAAAACACAGAACATAGATCTGGAAGGCAAGAAGGTTCTTGTCTCGGGTGCCGGCAATGTGGCTCAGTACACCATGGACAAGCTGCTCCAGTTAGGTGCCATTCCCATGACCTGCTCGGACTCAGATGGATATATCTACGACCCCGACGGTATAGACAAGGAGAAGCTTGCCTACATCATGGAACTGAAAAATGTTGAGCGTGGGCGCATCAAGGAATATGCAGAGGAATATCCCACGGCAAAATATGTGGCCGGCAAAAAGCCCTGGTTTGAAAAAGCTGACATTGCAACGCCATGTGCCACGCAGAATGAGATCAACGAGGAAGCTGCCAAAGCATTGGTTGCCAACGGTGTGATTGCTGTCAGCGAAGGGGCAAACATGCCTTCTACACCCGAGGCTGTCAAGGTGTTCCAGGATGCCAAGGTACTCTATTGCCCGGGCAAGGCCAGCAATGCCGGTGGAGTGTCGGTATCGGGACTCGAAATGACTCAGAATTCCGAGCGTATCAAGTGGACCGGCGAGGAAGTGGATGCCAAGCTTCATCGCATCATGAACGACATACACGACAACTGCGTGAAGTATGGCACGGAGGCAGACGGCTACATCAACTACGTGAAGGGAGCCAATATAGCAGGATTCCTGAAGGTGGCCAAGGCCATGATGGCGCAAGGGGTAATATAATGCATCAATTAACCTTCTAATTATAGTTAAGCCCGGATGACACAATGTTGTTCGGGCTTTCTTTTTGCTGTCAATAGGAGAAACAAGAATTTCATCAGAAAAAACATTCGTACAACTTTATCAGAAAGTTGTCATCATATAACTTGTAAATATTTTAACAAACAGCCTCTTATATTTCGCGTATTTCAAAAAACAAAACCGCCGGTTCGAAATACGCGAATTTTGAGCACTTTTCGTAAGATCTTGATAAGCAGGATGTTGTGACCCATCACGATTTCAACGACTTAAATTCAAAGCCGAAGCATGTTGCGAAAGATATTTAATGGTATCGCGATAAAAGCCTAAACGCAAAATGATTAAAACTTCAACGCAAGCCAACCAAGCCTTAATCGCAGTGCCATTAAACCCTCATGGCAGACTGATGAGTTTTTCAGAGCAAACGGCATAGCATTTTTTTGCTCAATATGTAGAAAATCAAGGCTGCAAAAAGCTATTCTAAAGCTAAAACCAAAAGAAACAAACCCCATTTTATGGTATATAAATATTGACATATAACAACATACCATGAGGTCATTGATATAAACTTTTTATACTACGAAAAGCATGACCTTAAAATAATTATAAATCGTTCAAATCACATGCTCAATTCTTGATTCTTTTGTATATCTTTGCAGCATGAAGCGTATTATAACTTTCATTACCAGCATATTCATATTGGCTACCGCTACGGCTCAAAGTCAATATGTGGAATGCGAGGATACATGCAGCCATATTCACGGCATAGACCTGAGCCACTATCAGGGCACCGTTTTCTGGGAGTCTGTGGGAAAAAGCAAAATGGCATACGTATATCTGAAAGCAACGGAAGGCGGGGACCATATAGACGTTCGATATAAGCAAAACATAGACTTAGCCCATCAATACGGACTGAAAGTGGGATCGTATCATTTCTATCGGCCTAAAACGCCACAGCAAACACAGCTGGAGAATTTTATGACACAATGCCGACCTGCCCACCAAGACCTCATCCCGATGATAGACGTGGAAACAACCAATGGCTTGTCGATCGATGAATTCCGCGACTCCTTGTTTAAGTTTCTCGACCTTGTGGAACAGGCATACAAGCAAAAACCCCTGATCTATACCGGGGCAAACTTCTATGACAAGTTCTTGTTAGGCTCCCTAAAAAACTATAAGGTGATGATTGCCCAATACACGGAACGAGTTCCCGTGTTGAAAGACGACCTCGACTTTATACTTTGGCAATATACCGGAAAGGGACACTTAGACGGAATCAACGGATATGTGGACAAAAGCAGATTCATGGGAGACCACACGCTGCGCGAAATAAGATTCCGATACAAACAGAATATAGAGGATAAAGAAACATAACACACGGAAATATAACTGTATATAGAAATCAAAACATCATGGCTATCATCAAATGTCCCGAATGCGGACGGCAGATAAGCGACAAAGCACCTATATGCCCGAACTGCGGAGTTGAGATCGCAGGAAAAATAACAAAGTGCACACAATGTGGCGAGACCTATTTTAGCAATCAGGCCTGCTGCCCGAATTGTCAACACCCTACATACGTCTCCGGGAGAAAAGCCGACGAAAGCTCGGCAAGCTCCGCACCAAGTGAACATACATCAGCGCCGGAGACTTCCTCGTCCGTGGCATCACCTACCCCTGACAACGGAGGACAACCACGCAAAAAAACACAGAAAAGGAAAGTAACGGTGCTCATAGCAGCATTGTGTATAGCATTAATGCTTGGTGGTACGGGCTTTTACTTCTATTATCATGCTAAGCAAACCAAAGAAAATGAGGCCTTTGCCTTTGCGATACAAAGCGATGACCCGACGGTGTTACAAACCTATCTGAACAATCATCTTGATGCTCCTGCAAGCCATAGGGATTCTATTGTATTGCGTCTCCAGCTTCTTAAAAACATAGACAAAGACTGGACCAATGCTTTGGTAAGCGGTTCGAGAACTGCCTTGGCAGCCTATCTGGCCAAACACCCCAACTCGGAATACAGTATAGAAGCCAAACACAAAATCGACTCTATCGACTGGGAAGATGCCTTTAACGAAAACACGGTGGATGCCATGCAACTATACCTCACCCGACATGCCAATGGCGAGCACGTGGACGAGGCCAACATGATGATAAAGGAAATCAAGACCAAAACCGTGCAGGACGAAGATCGAAACATGGTAGCATCATCGTTACGGCGATTCTTCCAAAGCATCAATACGAGGAACGAAACAGAACTGCAAGCCTCGGTAACCCCTGTAATCAGCAATTTCTTAGGAAAGACAAACGCTTCGAAAGCAGACGTGGTGACCTTTATGAACAAAATATATAAAGAGGACATCACCAACATGAACTGGCACCTCACGAACGATTACCAAATCAACAAAAAAGA
This sequence comes from uncultured Prevotella sp., assembly GCA_964450065.1. GTDB lineage: Bacteria > Bacteroidota > Bacteroidia > Bacteroidales > Bacteroidaceae > Prevotella. The sequence goes on from CAYVGR010000029.1 coordinate 10,786, forward strand.
AATTGGAGATGAGCAGTACGAATATACCGTTGTCTTCTCTGCCATACAAAAAATAGAACGTACAGACGAAAGCAAAGAGAAAGAGGCCCGGTATCAAATCACGGCAAGCATTAATCCCGAAGGCCTGATATCTGCTATGACCATGACTAAAATATTGGAGTAGGAAGACCGCACATTGGCTCGTGCAGCAGGTCCTTATGATTTCTTGTTGCAAAAAAAACTAACAACCTATATCAACTATAAAAAACATACGACTATGTTTGGATTAAGCACAACTGAACTTATTGTTATTGTTCTCATCATCCTATTGCTTTTCGGAGGCAAGAAAATTCCTGAGCTTATGAAGGGTTTGGGTAAAGGAGTGAAGAGCTTTAAGGAAGGACTCAACGAGGTGGAAAAGGATCTCAACATTGACAACACCTTGGACGACAACACCAAGAGTCAAGCAACAGAGGAGAAAACTAAGAAAGAAGAATAACAGCCTGTTGGTTAGTCAACTTCCAACAGATTCGCAACATACTCCAATGCAATAATGACACAAGAGGATCTAACGTTTTGGGGGCATTTAGACGTACTGCGAGGGTATCTTATCCGTATCATTGTGGTGAGTCTGATATGTTTCATCGTGGCCTTTGGATGTAAGGAGCTGTTGTTCGATATCGTCCTGGCTCCAAGTCGGTCTGACTTTGTCACCTATCGCCTGATGCGTGCTGAGCCCTTCGAAATTCAGCTGATCAACGTTGGACTCACCGAGCAGTTCATGGTACACATGAAAACAGCACTGTATTTCGGTGTGCTGGCTGCATCGCCATACGTGCTGTATGTGCTATATCAATTTTTAGCACCGGCTCTCTATCGCAATGAAAAGCACTATGCGTACCGAATTATATTAAGTGGATATGTTATGTTTGTCATTGGCATGTTGGTCAATTATTTCATCATCTTCCCACTTACGGTTCGCTTTCTGGGCACCTACCAAGTGAGTGCCGACATCCACAATATGCTGTCGCTACAATCGTATATGGACACCCTGCTCATGATGAGTCTTGTCTTTGGGATACTCTTTGAAATACCTGTTATCAGTTGGCTGTTGGCCATATTTGGCTTGCTCAAGGCTGAATGGATGCAGCAATATTGGCGCCATGCCCTTGTCATTATAGTAATTATTGCTGCTGTTATCACGCCCACAGGAGACATCTTCACACTGTTTGTTGTCTCCTTGCCAATCTGGCTACTTTATGAGCTCAGCATTCTTATCGTACGAATGACCAACTCCCACCACCGTGAGGACACCATCGTTTGATACCGTGAAACGAATGTCATGCTCCCTGAAGGGCATGCCGTAAACCTGACGTTCATTTTTTTGATAGTGAGGGCGAGGGTCAAGTTCCAGCACTTTCACAAGAATCTTCTGGTCTGCTTCGCTGAAACGGCATCTGATGTCGTCTGGCATTTCCACTTTTAGCCGCCGAATTGGATGATGGTCTACAAAGCCAGACCGCACTCCCTCATGACAATCAGCATAGCCGATGTATGGCTTAATATCATAAATCGGCGTGCCATCCATCAAATCTCCACCCAATACATGCAGCACCGGACCCTTCGCACTCTCCCATTCCACTCGTTCCAACCTCACTGATGACAGCCCTAAGGGATTAGGACGAAACGGAGAACGTGTTGCAAAAACTCCCATTCTGACGTTTCCACCCAATAGGGGCGGACGAACCATAGGGCTTGTTGCGCCGTGCTTATTGGCCGAAAAGCCCCAGATAAGCCAAAGAAAGTCGAACTCATCTACACCTCGCAAAGCATCAGCATTGCGATATTCGGGAACGAAAATAACTGTACCCGCCAACTCCTCCACCAGTCCACTTTGTTTGGGAATACCAAACTTTGAACTAAAGGGAGAATGAAAATAAGCTATTGGATGAATTTCCAGCATGTGTATTAGAAAGTATAAATCATCAGGGATCTATGAAAAAGGCCAACACCAACATGATTGCGGTAGAAGCCCAACAAACAAATACCGGCAGATAGAGGCCCGGTGCTCCCGCTTGATTGGGCTTGAATGTGGCTACGACATTCGGCATAAAATGCTTAAACAGAAAGTAAACAACAGTTGCATCGAGCAAGCCCAAGAGCATTCCAGCTGTTAGATCTCCCAAATAATGCACTCCGAGATATAACCTTGAATAACATACAAGTATGCTCCACAACACCATTGTTACACTTAACAAGTGTCGGCGAAATATATAAATAATATAGAATGTAAATCCCCAAGTATTTGTAGCGTGAGCTGACGGGAAGCCAAAGCGTCCGCCGCGATAGCCGTCCACCACATGGACCATGTGGGATATTGGATTGTCCAAATTGCTGGGGCGCATACGCCTGAAAAGATGCCGGATGACCGAAGAGCTTATCTGGTCGTTGATAACTAACAAAACAACAGCTACTGCTATGCAAAGCAAAGCGGCTTTCCAGCAATAATGCTTGAAAATGACATACGCAACCGACACGTAAAAGGGTATCCATATAAACTTTCCACTGTATAATTCCATGAAATTATCCCAGTAATCTATATACATCCCATTAATCCAAAGTGTAAGATTGGTATCCCAACTTATAAGCGTATAGAGAATAAAAAGCCAGAAGTCAATCATTATCGTGAAGCTATATCGTCAAAAATTATTTGCATATAAGCCTGTCCCAAAGACAGGTTTTTGCCTTGTACAGGGCCTTTGTCTGTAATGATCTTGCCCATTTTGTTATCATAGATCAGCTCGTTGTCTTCATCAATGAGCCCAAAACCATCATTCATCATGAAGAAGGCAAAGTGGGGTGCCTGTGTGTTGAATATATCCTTGCTAAATCTCAGGTTATTCTGCACTATTCCAAGTTGCGCAAGTAGTGTGGCGGCAATGTCTTGCTGAGAGGCATAAGTGTCTATCGTTGCAGGAGCCACAACCGCTCCTCCCGTCCAAATCATAGGCACATGAAATCTCCATGATGCGAAATTATCTGCTCCTTGAGGCCAAGCTCCCAAATGATCAGGCACAAGAATGACTAATGACTTATCCCACCTGTTCGATGCTTTCAGGTATTTTATGAAGCTCCCCACACAACTGTCGGTGTATGCAAAGGCATTCAAGATCTTATCCTGGAGCCGGGTGTATGGCACATCAAAAGGCTCATGAGAACTGGAAGTCTGAATAACCCTAAATTGTGGAGTCACAGAATGATCCTTTTTTAGATCTTCCTCCACACGCTTAAACAACAAATGATCGGGCACCCCCCATTTGCTCAGTCGGTCGGAAATAGGGAAATCTACATCTTCCGTTATATTTTGGAAACCTTGATTCACCAAGAACGACCTCATGTTTGTAAAGTCGGCATCACCACCATAATAGTAGCTCAAGCTCCAACCAGCCTTGCCTAAATATTTTGACAAGGAGGGAATGTTTGCCGTCTTTTTAGGAAACTTCATCAAACTAACTGTAGCCGGAGACGGATAGCCATGTAGAATAGATACCAATCCACGGTCTGTCCTAAAACTGTTCGCATAAAAATTGGAAAAATAGACACCCTCCTGACTTAACCGATTCAAACAGGGAGTCGCCCCATTCACCCTCATTAATGTGTCGGAGAAGCTCTCCAGGATTATCAAGTAGATGTCCGGACGCTGGTTGGAGAGTATGGAAATGTGGGTGGAATCGTTTGGCACACCCGGAGACTGCAACATTTTCTCAGTCAGCTGGTGTGCTTTCACATCGTCCATAAATCGATATTGGTCAGCAAAATTCCTTTGATGCAGCATGCTTTCCATGAATGAGAACAAAGGGTTCACTGCAGCATGATTAAGCAACTGATTATCTGAGAAGTACACCTTGCCTGTATTCATAGACGACACCGTGACACCACCGCGAATGGGAAGAAATAATGAAGCCGTAGCCAGCAGCATCACCAGTGCCTTCCATGGTAACATCTTCTTGTAAGCAGAACGGTCGAAAAGTCTGACAAGTTTTTTGAAAAGCCACTGAATGACAAATGCAATAGCCACTACGGCAACCACACCAGCCAACCCCTGCAACCATGACACGCTGGCCAAAGCGTCCTTGGGCGAAGACGTAATGAAGAAAACAGGAGTAGCATCTAAAGGGAAGCGCCAATAGTCATAGAGCGCACAGTTAGTTACAAAAGCCAGTGAAACCACTGTGGCTGCAACAACAAACCACCACTGCAACAGTCTTCTAACCATACGTTCGCTACGCTCAGTGTGCAACACCCTACACGGAATGCTGCTAACAAAAAGAAGCAATCCCGGAATAGCAGACAAGAATCCGGCCATCGACAAATCCAACGGAAGGCCGTGCCACATCACAGACAAAGCCTGTACAAGCCCTCCGGTATAAAGCAAGAGGAACACAGGCTTTTGCAAAACAAACAGCAATACCCACAATCCGAAGATTGCAAGCAAAAGAAACATTTTGTTTTTTAAAACAGAGGATGTCACTGGCTCATTATTTAATCAGCCGGCCAATAGCTCACCACACCGTCCTTGTGCAGCTCAAACCATGGCTCTTCGTCTCTTAAAGAAATATCATCGTATTCAAAAGGCACCACAACCGTGTCGTGATAATCCGGTAATATCAGTCCCATTCTTCCGTCTTTCTGCGCTATGATTGGCATTGTGAGCAAATCATCTACATAGACATAGGGAGTGCGCAGAAATGTATAACTGGCCGAAACGAGCATCTTACCCTCGTGATCCTTGATGCCATAGCGTTCATTCTCCTCGAACACTTCGTGAAAATGAATATACTTGGCTTTCATTCGGTCTTCATAAAACCGCATGGTTTCTTCATCACTCACCATACTACAGAAGTAAGAGTACGAGTCACAATAGTTGGCAATAGCCCTCGCTATCAGCATGCGCCAATCCAAATTCTTAATCACCTTACGATTAAGATCTATGTAGCGGGCAAAAGCTTCCTCACGCTCGGGAATATCAAACTGCTGGGCACGAGCCTCGAACTTCTTCAACATGGCCAGCGAACCGTGCATAGCCTTGATATAACGATGTATCTGTCGTCCCATTTCTGCGCAGAAGAACT
>CAYVGR010000030.1:0-15191 GCA_964450065.1 uncultured Prevotella sp.
AAAATACAAAAATTACAAAAAAACAAAAGTTTTGCTATCTACAGTTTGCAATTATAAAATAAAATATTATCTTTGCATAAATAACAAAGCTAATCAAAAAGGCAGTAGATGGAAGCTTTTTTTCGCACCCACGCATATCTTGTAGAACATACGAACGCCCCGGTTCGTCGCACCTTGATGGATGAGATTGACTGGAACGACCGTATGATAGGTATTAAAGGTACGCGCGGGGTGGGGAAAACGACGTTCCTGTTGCAATATGCCAACGAAAAATTTGGCAAGGATGACCGGCAGTGTCTCTATGTCAACATGAACAATTTCTACTTCCAGGGTCGTGGTATTTCTGATTTTGCACGCGAGTTTGTGGCACAAGGAGGGCGAACGCTGCTCATCGACCAGGTGTTCAAGCAGCCCGAATGGAGCGCGGAGCTCAGGAGATGTTACAACGAATTCCCCGAACTGAAGATAGTATTCACGGGGTCGAGTGTGATGCGATTGAAGGAGGAAAATCCTGAGTTGAATGGCATTGTGAAGAGTTATAACCTCAGGGGGTTGTCGTTCAGGGAGTTTCTGAACTTGCAGACCGGACAAAGTTTCCAACCCTATACGCTCAATGAGATACTGAATGGGCATGAGCAGATTGTGAGGAAGATACTGCCCCATGTAAGTCCGCTAAAATATTTTCAAGACTATTTGCATCATGGGTTCTACCCGTTTTTCATGGAACACCGTAATTTTTCGGAAAATCTGTTGAAGACCATGAATATGATGACCGAGGTGGATATTCTCCTTATCAAGCAGATAGACCTGAAATATCTTACAAAAATTAAAAAGTTGTTTTATTTGCTTGCCGTGGAGGGTATCCATACGCCCAATATCAGTAAGCTGGCCGAACAAATTGATACCAGTCGTGCCACGGTCATGAACTATATTAAGTATTTAGCCGATGCCCGGCTTATCAACATGATCTATAACTACGGTAGGCATTTTCCCAGGAAACCATCAAAGGTAATGCTCCACAACACGAATCTGATGTATGCCATCTATCCCATCCAAGTGGAGCCGCAGGAGGTGATGGAGACTTTCTTGGTAAACTGTCTGTGGAAGGATCATCAGGTGAACGAGGGAAGGAGTGCGCATAGTTATCTCATAGATGGAAACCGAAAGTTCCGGATATGCGATGCACATGCCCCCGGAAAACAACGCTTCAACAGCGAGACAATATACGCATTATATAATACCGAAATAGGACACGGGAACCAGATTCCCTTGTGGCTCTTCGGATTTCTTTATTAATATGTTTTAATCATTACAAGAACATTATAAACTTTATTATCTATTTAAAATGGCAAAAGAAAAGAAATTTATGACTTGTGATGGTAATACCGCTGCCGCTCACGTAAGCTATATGTTTAGTGAGGTTGCCGCGATTTATCCAATCACACCGTCTTCGCCAATGGCAGAGCATGTCGATGAATGGGCTGCCAGAGGTCGTAAGAACATGTTTGGCCAGACAGTATCTGTGCAGGAAATGCAGTCCGAGGGAGGAGCAGCCGGTGCTGTTCACGGCTCGCTGCAGTCGGGTGCAATGACTACAACCTACACTGCCTCGCAGGGTCTGTTGCTGATGATTCCGAACATGTATAAGATTGCCGGTGAGTTGCTGCCATGTGTTTTCCATGTGTCCGCACGTACACTGGCTACTCATGCACTGTCTATCTTTGGTGATCATCAGGACGTAATGGCCTGCCGCCAGACCGGCTTTGCCATGTTCTGCTCGGGCTCTGTACAGGAGGTGATGGACCTTTCAGCTGTGCCCCATCTGGCAACGCTGAAGACCTCCGTGCCGTTCATCAACTTCTTCGATGGTTTCCGCACCTCTCACGAGTATCATAAAATCGAGGCTATCGATGAGGAAGCCGTGAAGAATCTGGTTGACATGGACGCCGTGAAGCGTTTCCGCGACCGTGCACTCTCTCCGGAGCGTCCTGTGACACGTGGTACTGCCGAGAACCCGGAGACTTTCTTTGCACACCGCGAGGCCAGCAATGCATACTATGACAAAGTTCCGGAGGTGGTGGAGCACTATCTTGGCGAGATTTCCAAGATTACCGGCCGTGAGTATCACCTCTTCAACTATTACGGAGCCGAGGATGCCGAGAACATTATCGTGCTCATGGGTTCGGCTACAGAAGCTGCCCGCGAGGCCATCGACCATCTGATGAAGCAGGGCAAGAAAGTGGGTATGGTTGCCGTACACCTTTACCGCCCGTTCTCTGTGGAGGCCATTCGCAAGACTATCCCCGAGAGCGTGAAGCGCATCGCTGTGCTCGACCGCACAAAGGAGCCGGGAGCAGAGGGAGAACCATTGTATCTTGATGTGAAGTCGGCCCTCTATGAAGACCCGCGCAAACCGCTTGTTGTAGGTGGACGCTATGGCTTGAGTTCGGCAGACACTACTCCGGCTATGATTATCTCTGTGTTCAACAACTTGGAGATGCCAATGCCCAAGAATCATTTCACAGTGGGTATTGTAGACGACGTAACCTTTACCTCGCTGCCTGCAGTTCCTGAGATTCCTATGGGCGACGACTCACTGTTCGAAGCTAAGTTCTACGGCTTGGGTTCTGACGGTACCGTTGGTGCCAACAAGAACTCGGTACAGATTATCGGTAACAACACCGACAAATACTGCCAGGCGTACTTCTCATACGACTCTAAGAAGTCCGGTGGGTTCACCTGTTCACACCTCCGCTTTGGCGATACCCCGATACGTTCAACTTATCAGGTAAATACACCTAATTTCGTGGCTTGCCACGTTCAGGCTTACCTGCACATGTATGATGTTACCCGTGGCTTGCGCGACAACGGTACATTCTTGCTGAATACTATCTTCGACGGCGAGGAGTTGGTAAACTTTATTCCTAACAAGGTAAAACGCCACTTTGCCAAGCATAATATTCGTGTGTACTATATCAATGCTACCAAGATTGGTCAGGAGATTGGGCTGGGCAACCGCACCAACACTATCCTGCAGTCGGCATTCTTCCGCATTACCAACGTTATTCCTATCGACCTTGCCGTTGAGCAGATGAAGGCTTTCATCGTGAAGTCGTATGGCAAGAAGGGTGAAGATGTGGTGAACAAGAACTATGCTGCCGTAGACCGCGGTGGTGAGTACAAGGAACTGAAGGTAGATCCGGCATGGGCCAACCTGCCCGACGATGAGGGCGTGAACGATGACGCACCTGCATTCGTTAAGGAACTTGTTCGTCCAATCAATGCACAGGCCGGTGACTTGCTGAAGGTTTCCGACTTTGTGAAGCATGGTACTGCAGACGGTACTTGGCAGAATGGAACTTCGGCCTACGAGAAGCGTGGCGTGGAGGCTTTCACACCCCAGTGGACTCCTGAAAACTGTATACAGTGTAACAAGTGTGCATTCGCTTGTCCTCACGCAACCATCCGCCCATTCGTTATGGACGACGAGGAGTATAAGGCTGCGAACCTTACGGCTCTCGACATGAATGTTCCTAAGGAAATGAAGGGCATGCACTTCCGTATCCAGGTGTCTGTATTGGACTGTCTGGGCTGCGGCAACTGTGCTGATATCTGCCCCGGCAGGAAGAACCGAGAGACCGGAGAGGTTGAAAAGGCTTTGAAGATGGTTCCGTTCAACGTGGACGATCCTGTTATGCAGCAGGAAGCTAAGAACTGGGATTACATGGTGAAGAACGTAACTTCCAAGCAGCACTTGGTGAATATCAAGCAGAGTCCTAAGAACTCTCAGTTCGCCACGCCGTTGTTCGAGTTCTCCGGAGCTTGTGCCGGTTGCGGTGAGACACCATACGTGAAGCTCATCTCTCAGCTCTTTGGCGATCGTGAGATGGTAGCCAATGCTACGGGTTGTTCTTCAATCTATTCAGCATCAATTCCTTCTACTCCCTATACCACCAATCCTGATGGACACGGACCTGCCTTTAACAACTCTTTGTTTGAGGACTTCTGTGAGTTTGGCCTTGGTATGACTCTTGGTAACAAGAAGATGCGTGAGCGTATCACCGTCCTGCTTAATGAGGGTATGGCTGATGAGCACACGCCCGAAGGCTTTAAGGCAGCTGCCGAAAAGTGGATTGCTTCTAAGAACGATGCCGATGCTTCCAAGGAAGCTGCAGCCGAGTTGAAGCCCTGGATTGAGAAGGGTGCTAAGGAAGGATGCCCCATCTGCACTGAGCTTAAGACGCTCGACCACTATCTTGTAAAGCGCAGCCAGTGGATTATCGGTGGTGACGGTGCCTCTTACGACATCGGTTACGGTGGCCTCGACCACGTGCTTTCTACCGGTGAAGATGTGAACATTCTCGTGCTCGACACTGAGGTGTACTCCAACACTGGCGGTCAGTCGTCCAAGTCAACACCGTTGGGTGCCATTGCCCAGTTTGCTGCTTCCGGTAAGCGCATTCGCAAGAAGGATCTTGGTTTGATGCAGACCACGTACGGCTACGTTTACGTAGCACAGATTGCAATGGGAGCTGACAATGCCCAGACACTGAAGGCCATTCGTGAGGCTGAGGCTTATCCTGGACCATCGCTCGTTATTGCATACTCTCCGTGTATCAACCATGGCATCAAGGGTACCAAGAACATGAAGCGCAACATGGGAACATCGCAGCGTGAGGAAGCTTTGGCTGTGGAGTGTGGATACTGGCACCTGTGGCGCTATAACCCACAGTTGGCTGAAGAGGGTAAGAACCCGTTCCAGCTCGATAGCAAGGCTCCTAAATGGGAGAACTTCCGCGAGTTCCTCATGGGAGAGGTTCGCTATTCGTCAGTGGCCAAAGCCTATCCACATGAGGCTGAAGAGCTCTTTGCTGAAGCTGAGAAGATGGCGAAATTGCGCTATCAATCTTACGTGCGTAAGTCGAAAGAGGATTGGAGTGAAGAGCTTTAATAGCTGAACACACCTTATATAATGAAAGTCCGGGGCATGATGTCCCGGACTTTTTTCTTTTGTTTTTAGCGGTGTTCACTAAATATAACGCCTTCATATTTAACATTTTATATGTTAAAACTCACAAAATATGGGGTTGTCATGGTTTGTTTTTCATTATCTTTGGCACTATAAAATAAATGAAATAAGTTTAAATATCACATTATTTTATAGCAATATTAATTAGAGAAAACGACTATGAAGAAATTATTTTTTGCTGTAGCTGCAGTTGCAGCACTTACATTTGCAAGCTGTGGAAACAAATCAAACGCCAATGCAGAGGCTGCAGACTCCTTGAAGGACAGTACAATGGTAGATGCCGCCGATCTCGCTCCCGAGACCGTGTCGACCTTTAACGCGCTGAGTACACAGTTGACCGATGCACTGGAGGAAGGGAATACCGAAGAAGTGACCCAAGCATTGGCCAACCTTGAGGCAGCATATAAGACGCTGGCTAATTCCGGTAACTTGGAAGAGGTAAAAGGCTATGGCCTGCGGGTCAAGAAACTTATTGCAGAACACGAAGCCAAAATCAAGAGCGTGGCTGACGGAGATGTTACTATAGCCAACCTGATTTCCGGTATCGAGGCTTTGCCCACGTCTGCTGAGATGACACTTAACGATGCTAAGAACGCTGTTTCCGACGACGTTGTAGACTTGGCTTCCGAGGCTCTTCAAAGAGGTGCCGCTGCTGAGGCAAATGCCGAAGCTGCTGCTGAAGCTTTGAAAAACGCACCTGCTGCTGCCAAGCAAGCTGCCAAGGATGCTGCGGAAAATGCCGTTTCAGAGGCTAAGAATGCTGCTAATGCCGCTGCCAACGAAGCTGCCAATAATGCCAGAGAAAACGTAGACAATGCTGCTAACGATGCCAAACAAAAGACCGGTGCAGCTATAGATAATGCTGCAAGCAAGGTAAAGGGTAAGCTCGGATTGTAACATTCCACATCCTATAGCATGTAAAAGGAGTCTTGGACCAGTGTCTGAGACTCCTTTTACATATCATATAATAAAGTCGTTAGTGTATAAAGGGCGCAAGGAAGGCTCTCTTTCATGCGTTGTTCCATGGTTGTTAGGGGTAACAGGACAATTGTATGACATGACAGATATCGGATGTAGAAATCCTTCACCCTTTTTATTTATAATTCAAGACAATAATAAAAAAGGCCGTATCGCGATGATACGGCCTGATGTTATGACTCTATAAAATTACTTGTATCCGGGATTCTGGTATGCATCGAGTTCCGCTTCTGTCATCTCAAGAGCATCTATTTGGCCTTGTGGAATGGGGCGCAGATAATTTTCCTTGGCAATGGTACGCTTGTAAGTCACGGGCTTGTGGTCGCCTGCGGCGTTGCCGGCGATGGTGTAGGTTGCTGCACGTTCCGCCCATTTCTGGGTGCGCACGAGGTCGAACCACCGGTGTCCCTCTCCGAAATATTCACGGCTTAGTTCATCGAGTATGTAGTCGATGGTTATAGTGGCCGGTGTTGCTGCGGTCATTGCCTCGCTGTGGTCCTCCACCTTTATTGTGTTGGCAGCATTGCTGAAACGCCATTTGCCGGCACGGGCACGTATCACATTGATCATGTCGCGAGCTGCGGTATTGTTGCCAAGCTTGACGGCAGCTTCAGCAGCGACAAAATAGAACTCAGAGAATTTGAGGATAACATAGGGTCGGGTGCTACCGGCATTGGGTTGGCCGAGTCCATTGCCGTTATCGGTGCGATAGGGGCCGAGTTTCCAAAGAATGGGATAGGTAAAGCGACTGATACCCGACGGCCCAATCACATAGTCGGCGCGCCCGGGTAATGTGCCGCCTCCCACGGCGTTGGGCCCACCATCCGATGGATAGGAGATGCCTTCGTCGGTGTCGATGAAACTCAACACAGCATCGCCGGGAGCAATGGTCATCCCATTAGCGTTATAAGCCGTAGCACCATCATACTGTGTGTCCTTGTTCCAGTTGGCACGAAAGACACTGGTAAAGGTGCCGTCGAAGCGTGAGTCGCGGGTCTTGTCGGCAAAGGTCTTGGTAAACACCTCCTGCATGGGAGCCATGCGGGTCCAAGGGCGGCCGAGAGCTTGGCATGCCTCGCGGCGTACAGGGTTGAATGATTTGCCGTCGAGCGTCTTGGCCTGCATGTTGGGATAGTTCCAGCATACCATCCAAGAGGCGAAGTTGTCGGGGGCACCTCCGCTTCCATAGGTGAGCGATCCTCCGTTGTAATACTCGCTGTTCTCCGTATGGTCGGCCCAAAGCATACACTCGCTGTTACGGTCATTCTGTGCGAGGTTTACGTCGTAAAAGGTTTCCTGCAACTTGTATGGGCCGGGATTATTGATTCCCTCCATGGCAAGGGCGTAGGCTTGTTGGAAGTAATATTTGGCATCCTTCCCATTGGGGTCTACCCGGTCGCATGCGGGATAAGTGGGGATGTCGCCCGGATTTTCCAGCCACCAAGCATAAGTCAGGTAAGCCTGTGCCAAAACGAGTCTTGCCACATTCTTGGTTACGCCTCCAATGACGCGTGGATTGTCGGGAAGATTGGTTACGGCTGTCAACAGATCGGGGAAGATGGCTTTGGTGTACACCTCGGGCACAGTGTTGCGGACGGATGTCCGTGTCGGTGCAGAGTTGAATTTCAACTCACCGGCACCCAAGTCGAGAGGCACTCCACCGAAGCTCTGCACCAAGCGGAAATAACCGAATGCACGGAAGAACCGTGCCTCAGAGATCAAGCTTTCGCTTAGTCCGGCTGTCAGGGCATTCTCTATTACGCCGCTGGCTGTGTTGATATAGGTGAAGGCACTGCCCCAAAGCACATCAGCACGACTCGATGAGGGTGTCAATGTACCTACGCCGGAGAAGTCCGCATCCTTAAAGTTTCCGTCTGCTGACTGGGCGTAAGTGTATTCGTCAGTGCCGGTTTCACAGTTGTTGTAATAGTATGCTTGTCCGTAGGTGTCGCGTAGGTGAGCATAAAGTGATGTCAATCCGCCGGTAATACCTGTCTCTGTTGAGAAGAAACCGGGATCGTAGATGCTGCGTGGTTGCTCGTCGAGCACGTTGCCGCAACTTATCATCAACAGGACAATGGAGGCTGCGCCTGCTGTTTTGAATTTATAAATGATATTGTTCATAGTGGATTTCTTCGTTAAAATGTTAAGTTCATACCAATGAGGAACGTGCGGGTAGAGGGGGTGTTATAGCCCACAACAGGCAAAAGGTGAGCTCCCGTGTGACCTTGCATGGTCACGGCCATGGTACCCGGATTGTTGCTCAGGGTGTTGGTTTCAGGGTCGAGCCCGCATTCATTCTTGTAAGGCGAGAAGAATACAAATGGATTCTGTGCCGAAACATACAGGCGCAGGCGGCTGATGCCAAAGTCTTTCACACTTTTGAGCTTATCGAAATTATATCCCAGAGTGATGGTCCGAATCTTCAGATAGCCTGCGTCGAAATATCCGAGTGTACTGCCATACTTCGGATTATCACTGCTGAGGATTCCGCCCGGCTTCGGGTATTTGGCACCTGTGTTTTCCTCCGTCCAATAGTCTACGTCAATATTCCCGCGCCGGCCCGTTAGCATGTTGAGGTAACCGTTTGAAGAATGGATGGCGCTGATGAGTTTACCCCCAATTTGGAAGGAGCCTATCACCGTAAGGTCGAAGTTTTTGTAGCTCACCGTTGAGTTAAAACCACCAACCAAATCCGGTTCCATACTCATGATTTGACGGTCATCGGGATCGATCTTACGTACCGGCGTACCATCGGCGTTGTAATCTCCGGTATATTCCACTTTAATCATGCCAACGTTTCCTCCGGGTTCGAGAATATCCAGATAGGGGTCGTCTTTCTGCCAGAGACCAATGTTCTTGTAGTCATAAATCACGTCGATAGGATGCCCCACGAACCAGCGGTTGCCCTCGTCACGGTCGGCTCCGGAAGCCAGTGCCACCAGTTTGTTGCGGTTTTGATAGAAGTTCACACCGGCCTCCCAGTTCCATCCGTTCTTATTGTCAATGATAATACCGTTGACAGAAATCTCAAATCCCTTGTTGCGGGTCTTTCCGATATTGGCCGTGTAGCTGTTCACGCCGGAGGTCGCAGGGAGCGACACGCCGAGGAGCAGATCGCGGGTGTTCTGCACATAATACTCCACAGAACCGTTCAGGCGGCCGTGGAAGAAGCTGTAGTCCAGACCGAAGTTCCATGTTGAAGAATATTCCCATCCCAATTCGGCATTGGGCAATACGGAGACATAGTATCCTCGGGCATAACCGGTGTTTGTCGGCCCGAAGTTGTAAGGACGTATGCTCAGGGCGCCAAGCGTGGAATAGGGTGAGATACTCTGGTTGGACGTCTCGCCGTATCCGGCACGCAGCTTCAGATTGTCAATCCATTCATACTGTTTCATAAATGCCTCACGCGATATGTTCCATCCAACGGATACAGCGGGATAGGTGTGCCACTGATGGCCTTTGGCCAATCTTGAAGAAGCATCGGCGCGCAAAGCGGCAGAAATCATATAGCGGTTGTCGTAAGAATACATCACACGCCCCATCCACGACATGAGTCCACTACGCCAGTAACGCTGCTCACCCGGGTCGACGGCAATCTCCCCGTCGGCCGCACCAATGTTGTAATATTGGAAATACTCGGCCGGAATGCTTTTGGCGCTCATGTAGGTGCGCTCAAACTGGGTCTGCTCAGCCGAATAGAGTGCCGTTACGTTGAACTGATGTTTCTCCGCAAAAGTCTTGTCGTAGGTAAGAATATTCTCCACAGCCCAATTCTTATACACATTCTGTTGTACAGACGCAGTATTGGGCGTGTCAGCTGTGGAGCTGGTAATACCGGTTCCGGTGAAAGCCCCGGTCTTGCTCGACCGATAGTTCAGGCCAATGTTGATGCGGTATTTCAACCCCTCAACCCATGGACATGTCACCTCACCAAATAATGTGTTGTATGATCCCATGCCTTTTCTCTCGTTCAGCCATACGTCCTTAAGGCTCTCTGCCACGTCCTTGGTCAGCACCCACTGATTGTCGAGTGGCATGTTCACGGTGCGCCGCAGCTTGCCGTCGGCATCGTAGGGAGAAATCAACGGCGACATGCTCAGCACATTATACAGTCCAACGTTGTTGCCGCTCACTTGGCGGTAGCTGTTGTTGGTGGACAGCCCGAAGCGGAACCACTTGCCCACTTTCTGGTCGAAGTTTCCGCGGACGGATATACGGCTGAATTCCTGCGTAGGCACCACGCCCTGATCATCATAATAGCCGGCACCAAACGAGTAGCTTCCTCCATTGGTACCGCCTGCCACGCTCACGTTATGGTTTGTCGTGAAACCGGTCTTATAAAATAGGTCTTGCCAATCTGTGCTGATATCGTCAGATTCATCGACAGTGTTCTCGTACATGCCGGCAGCCTTACGAAGTTTGACAAACTGTGGACCATCCATCATCGGATATTTATGGAACACCTTACGGAAACCTGCGTATGCATTATAGGTTACCTTGGCGGGAGAGCCCATAGCACCCTTGAGAGTGGTGATAATGATCACACCATTGGCTCCACGGCTACCGTAGATGGCTGTGGCAGAGGCATCCTTGAGGATGTCCATGCTTTTGATGTCCGTGGGATTGATGTCACTCAGGTTACCCATAAAGGGAATACCGTCGAGCACAATAAGCGGGTCGTTGCTCGCGTTGAGAGAACGCTGCCCACGAATGCGGATTTGCATCTCCGCGCCGGGCTGCGATGAGGTTTGGGTCATGAGCACGCCGGCCACACGCCCTTGCAGTGCCTGAGCAGCGTCGGCAGCGGCAATGGCGTTGAGTGTCTCACCACCCATATTGGCCACCGAACCGGTGACGGCTTCACGGCGTTGGGTGCCATATCCGATAACCACCACCTCGTTGAGATTTTTGCTCGAGGCATGGGCAAGCTCGATGTTGAGGGTTGTCTTGCCCGTTACGGAGATCTCCTGTGTTGTATAACCCACATACGACACCACCAGCACGGCGTTGGGCTTGACCTCAAGGGTAAAATGCCCGTCAAGGTCGGTCACGGTGCCGTTGTTTGTACCCTTCTCCATAACGGTCGCGCCGATGAGCGTGCCTTCGCTGTCGGATATGGTTCCGGTGACCTTCTTGTTTTGTTGAATGTCGTTTACCACATTCAAGTCGGGTGATGCCACACTCAAGCTTGGAGAAGCTGACATCGAAGCCGGACAGCCCAGCCCCAATACGGCACTCAGCCCAACATAAAAGATAGATTGATAGAATGATGAATGCATATAAAACTATTAAAGATTAGATTAAAACTCATTAGTCTATGTTTTAGGCTGCAGTTGTTCTTACTGACAAATATAGGGAATTCTATCTAAAGGAACAACCCGCTAAAATGAAATAATCAAGGAGAAAGGGTGTGTGACAGAAATAGGAACGAAAAAGGAACATATCTTCACAGGATATTCTATTTGCCATTGCATCCTACAGAAACCACAAACCCCGGAAAGTCAAAGATAAACTTTCCGGGGTTTGCGATATCCTTTATTTAATAAAGGTGGAATTTGTAAATTGCCACCGTAAAACTTGATTCTCTTAGAACCTGCCTCAAGATTGCTTGCGGCTCCTATCTGATTCTGTCCATAGACCTTACCAGTTTCTCATCGGCAATGATGCCTCTGTGTGCCATAATGAGCAAAATGAAAGCTACGAATGGCAAGCAAGCTGCAAAAGTTGCATGGAAAGTGCCAATGGTCTGGAACTCATAGAGTGCACAAAAGGCATAATAAGCATACCATGCCACGCAAAGTATCATGCTCACGGTGCATAGCTTGGCCTGAATCATGCGTTTTTTATACAAGAATATTGCGATGAAAGAGAGGATGCCGGTCACAACCAAATCGACGAAAGGGATGGGTTGGGCATGAACTGCTCCATCGGTGAACAATCCTAAGTTGTACCATATAGTTAGCATGCCCATGCCTTTAGGCTCAATCTTACCAATAGGCAAGCAGAGACAAGCAATGAGAGCCAATAGTGCCAATAATAAAAAAATAGTTTGCTTACGCTGAATCATTGATCTGCCGAACTTTCTTGTTACAGTGGGCTTCTTCAATTCTTCTTGTTATCTTTTGCTTTCTTTCGGTATCAACGGGGATGATTGCTCGGTCATGCAGTCAACTGCACACGTTCATCCGTTTACGGGTTTTACCAAAAAGAAACCAACTGATGACAAGACATCACCCACGTGGTTTATATTAATATTGGCGGTGGTGATAGATAGATTCCGCCTTAATCCTTGGAGGCATCCCTGAAATAGACATTACCTTCGAGGAACTCTTGTGTAGCGAGCATGGTTGGCTTCGGCAGCCTTTCGTAATAACGGCTTATTTCAATCTGCTCTCGGTTTTCGAAAACCTCTTCGAGTGAGTCATTATATGAAGCAAACTCTGCCAGCTTCTTGTTCAGGTCTTGCTTGATTACAGTTGAAATCTGGTTAGCACGCTTACCAATAATCACTATACTTTCATAGATGTTACCAGTCTGCTCACACAAGTCCATGACGTTGCGTGTAACAGTATTTACCGGAGCTTTTGACTTTTTGTAATCCATTATATATTATAAAATTTAGTAATTGCAAATATTGTTTTGTAAAACAAAGCCGTTGACTGTTTTGTTTAGTCAACAGCATTGACTGTATATTTCTTGCACTTTTCGATATAGCTTTCTGCGTTCTTGCGCTCCTTGGAGTCAGGATATTCATTGATAAAGCCATAGCATTCGTCTTCCGCGTCTTGATATCGCTCCAATTTTTTCGAGTCCACACTTTGCTTGGCAAGTTCATACTTGCTTTTCATGATAAGCACGGCAAAGCTTTCCCGGCGCGCCGAGTATGGATAATCTTTCAGTGCATTCTGTGCTGTCACAATGCAGGCTTCATAATTGTTGCCGCCACTGGCACAGTTGCCGAAATATGATCCGAGGTCATAATATAGTTGGGCAGAGTACAGTTCCTTTTCAACCAGCTTGTCCTGCAAGTCAAAGAGCCGTTGCTGCGCCTGGTCTTTGAGCTTGGCACCGGGATGAAGGTCGAGATACTCTTGGTATGAAGCAATGGCCTGAATAGTGTTGCTCTGGTCCAATCGGGGTTCGGGCGTGGTCATATACAAGCTTTCGCCCACATAGTATGATGCCATTTCGGCGTAAATCCCGCGCGGATACGACTTCACATATTGCTTGAAAGTCTCGGCAGCTGTTTCGTAGTTGCGGTCGCAAAACTCTGCCATGGCCAACATGTATAAGCTCTCTTGTGCTTCGTTGGTACCCTTTTGCTGAATGATGAGTTCCTGAAGCAGGGTTGCGGCACGGTTGTATTTGCCATTGGCAAAGCATTCCTTGGCATATTCGTACTTATAACGGTAGTCGGGCGACTTATACACTCGATTGAACTCCTTGGCACAGCTGCCGAAAAGCAAAACCGTGGAGAGTGCAATCAAAACCATTTTCTTCATATTCAACCTTTTGACTTGCAAAAATACATATAATTCTCTGATTCACAAAGAAGCGATAGTTATTTTTAGCAAAAACCCTGCCTTTGCCAAGGAATTTTAGTAATTTTGTATGTTATGGAATATAAACTCACGTCTCAATATAAGCCTACGGGCGACCAGCCGCAGGCCATTTCCCAGCTCACCGAGGGTGTGCTCCGCGGTGATCAGGCGCAAGTGTTATTAGGGGTGACGGGGTCGGGGAAGACGTTTACCGTGGCCAATGTCATTGCCAATGTGGGTAAGCCCACTCTGGTTCTCAGTCACAACAAGACGCTGGCGGCTCAACTTTACGAGGAGATGAAAGGATTCTTCCCTGAAAACGCTGTGGATTATTATGTGTCCTACTACGATTATTACCAGCCGGAGGCCTATCTGCCCAACACCGATACCTATATCGAGAAAGACCTTGCCATTAACGACGAAATTGATAAGCTGCGCCTCAGGGCTGTTAGCGACCTGCTGTCGGGACGCAAGGACGTGATTGTAGTGTCGTCGGTGTCGTGTATATATGGTATGGGTGGCCCCGTGGCCATGCAACGGAGCGTTATCAGCATCAAGCGTGGACAGCGGCTCGACCGCAACGAGTTCTTGCGACGACTCGTCGATGCCCTCTACACCCGCAACGACGTGGAACTTCAACGTGGTTTCTTTTCCGTGAAGGGCGACACGGTGAACATAGCCATGGCTTATAGCGACTATATTTTGCGAGTGACGTGGTGGGACGATGAAATCGATTCCATTGAGGAGACCGATCCTATTACCATGCGATCGTTGCAAAGTTTTGAGGAATACCACATCTATCCGGCCAATCTCTTCGTGACGAGCAAGGAGCAGACCGAGATCGCCATACGCCATATTCAGGACGACTTGGTGGACCAGATAGCCTTTTTTAAGGAGTTGGGCGACGGCATCAAGGCTCAACGCATCAAAGAACGCGTGGAGTACGACATGGAAATGATTAAGGAACTCGGCCACTGTTCGGGCATAGAGAACTATTCTCGCTACTTCGACGGTCGCGATCCGGGACAACGCCCTTATTGCTTGCTCGACTTTTTCCCCGACGACTTCCTTATTGTTATCGACGAGAGTCACGTCAGTGTGCCACAGATAAGTGCGATGTATGGTGGTGACCGTGCCCGAAAGCGGAATCTTGTGGAGTATGGATTTCGTCTGCCAGCTGCCTTCGACAACCGTCCTTTACGCTTTGAGGAGTTCCGCGAACTGGCCAAGCAGGTTATCTATGTGTCGGCTACGCCAGCCAATTTTGAGCTACAGGAAGCCGAGGGGGTGGTTGTGGAGCAGCTAATCCGACCCACCGGACTGCTTGACCCCGAGATTGTTGTGCGGCCATCGGAAAACCAAATTGACGATTTGCTCAACGAAATTCAGATTCGTACTGAGAAGGACGAGCGCGTGTTGGTGACGACTCTGACCAAGCGCATGGCCGAGGAGTTGACAGAGTTTCTCCTGAACCACGATGTCCGGGCCAACTATATCCATAGCGATGTGGCCACGCTCGATCGTGTGCAGATTATGAACGACCTGCGTGCCGGGCTTTTCGATGTGCTCGTAGGAGTCAATTTGTTGCGCGAGGGACTCGATTTGCCTGAGGTGTCGCTCGTGGCTATTCTCGATGC
>CAYVGR010000031.1:0-15165 GCA_964450065.1 uncultured Prevotella sp.
TGAACGGTCGCAAGGCTGTGCGTGCGCGCAATGTGGTCGACTTCGAGGATATGCAACGTATTGTGAGTGTGGACAAGAAGCGTGGCTTTGTTTGGGTAACTAAAGAAGCAATAGCTCCTTTAGTAGATGCAAGGGCACTCCGGGCTGTAAAAGACAGTGGCTGGGTGAAGCTCAATTCCGCATCGCGCTATGCAGAGATGGTGCTGCACCAGATGTGGGAAGTGTCCGTATTGCGACTGCAACGGATTTTCATACGGGGTGACAGTGCGGCACTACAGTTCTGTAACCCAGAGCGGCGCATTCAGTTTTCGCGTCCATGGCCGTTTCCAATGTATAACAGTGAACATGACTCACCGTACTATTTCACAAACTCTCTGACTTTACTCGATAAGCCGGGAGAATGGTATGCCGATGCCCGTACACATCGTATATATTATATGCCACGCGAGGGTGAGGACATGAACGATGCGATTGCAGATATGCCGGCTCTGGAAACGCTGGTCAATGTGTTGGGAACGCCCGAACGTCCGGTACAGGGTGTCAGGTTCAGCAATATCAGTTTCCAGCACACATCATGGCTACGTCCCGGCACTCACGGTCATGTGCCCTTGCAGGTTGGTATGTACATTGTGGAGGGTTATAAGCTCAGACCGCAGATAGACCGCCCTAACAATCACAAGTTAGACAACCAGGATTGGTTGGGCAGGGCCTCGGCAGCTGTTCAGCTTTATGGAGCCGATAATATAAGGTTTGAGAATTGCGAGTTCAGACACCTGGGTAGCAGTGGCATAGATTATCAGGAGTTTTGTCATGGAGGTGGAATTTACGATTGCACATTGTCTGACATAGCCTGCAATGGAGCAGTATTTGGCAGCTTTTCACCTGTAGGATTGGAGACTCATCTGCCTTATCTTCCCATGGATCGTCGCGCCATTTGCAGTGGTCAGGCTGTAGCCAACTCTCGGTTTACGGATATTGGCAACGAGGAATGGGGATGTGTGGCCATTGCTGCCGGCTATGTGAAAGATATAAAGATAGAGCACAACGAGATTAGCGATGTTCCCTATAGCGGTATCAGCGTGGGGTGGGGGTGGAACAGAGACAGTGTTGGACTGGGAAACAACCTTGTTAGAGCCAACTATATTCACCATTATGCCCGACACATGTATGATTGTGCTGGTATCTACACGCTTGGCAATCAGCCGGGAACTTTAATAACGGAGAATGTTGTGGAACAGATTTACAAGCCTTCGTATGTTCACGACCCCGAACATTGGTTCTATCTCTATACGGATGAGGGAAGCTCGCACATTACAGTGAGCAACAACTGGACACCGAGTGAGAAGTATCTGCAAAATGCCAATGGACCGGGCAATGTGTGGAAAAACAACGGTCCGCAGGTAAGCGAACAGATTAAACAACAAGCAGGAATCAGAAAATAATGAAAAAGCAAATCCTTTCTACTTTATTTTTAATGGGATTGTCCCTGGGATTGTATGCGCAGACATGGATATGGTACCCCGGAGACTATGAAGTTTGGCTTGGTAATGAGATGAACAACAGACGTACCGAGCGTGGAACCTTTTTTCCTCCATTCTGGAAATCCGACTCCCATTTTGTAACAGTTGAGTTCTCCAAGAAGCTCAATCTGGCACAAGGGGAGACTGTAAACATTACGGCTGAGGGCAGATATAATGTGAAACTTGATGGGAAGATGATGTTTGGCATGCCAAAAACGCTTCATATTCCCGCTGGAAAGCATAGTCTGAACATCAAGGTGTGGAATCAGCAGACTCCTCCTGCAATCTTCATATCGGGCAAAACCGTCAAAACCGATGCCACGTGGCAGGTGACCAATGAGGACAAGGAATGGATTGATGAGAGTGGAAAAGCCAGCGATACCAGCGCAAGCCTGTATATGGATGCCGGCACATGGAACTTCAACACAGCAGACGATAAGCCTTCTAACTTCCGATTGAAGCGTGAACCGCAGAAGGCTATGGCTGTCACGAAGACTGCTAATGGTGGTATACTCTATGATTTTGGGAGGGAAACTTTTGGTTATTTGGTTTTTGAACATCTTGAAGGAACTGGTCGTCTGCTTGTTTATTATGGTGAAAGTGCTGAGGAAGCCCAGGATAAACAGTATTGCGAAACACTCGACGCCTTTGATTTCAAAGATGGAAAAATGGCCGACCTGTCTACAAATACAGTTTGTTCCGTTGATACCAACGAAGGCAATGTCTCTTTTATTACACCCAACAGCAAGGCATACCGATATGTTTATATAGAGACGGAGGGCGGTGTGGCTTTTAAGGACTTGTCCATGCAATATGAATATCTACCGGTAGACATTCGTGGTACATTTAGATGCAATGATGAAATGGTGAATAAGATGTGGGACATAGGCATATATACCTTGCATCTCACCACACGTGAGTTCTTCATAGACGGTATCAAGCGCGACAGATGGACATGGAGTGGCGATGCCTACCAGAGTTATTTGATGAATTATTACTCATTCTTCGACAGCAATAGCGTGAAGCGTACCACATGGCAGCTGCGTGGAAAAGATCCGGTTACAGCACATATCAACACCATTATGGACTATACGTTCTATTGGTTTATGGGCATTTACGACTATTATCTTTATACCGGTGATAGTCATTTTGTAAAGCAGATCTATCCTCGTATGCAATCGCTAATGAACTATGTATTGGGTCGAACCAACGAAGCGGGTATGGTAGAGGGACTGCCGGGCGATTGGGTGTTTGTGGATTGGTCGCCAAAACCAATGCCCAAGAAAGGTGTGTTGAGTTTTGAGCAGATACTCTTTGTCAGAAGTTTGGAAACCATGGCAGCTTGTGCAGGAATTGTTGGGAATGCCGACGAGTCTGATAGGTATAAAAAACTGGCTGTCCAGCTGCGCGCCAAGCTACTTCCTACCTTCTGGGACGAACAGAGTAAAGCTCTCTTACACCATATAGAAGAAGGCAAACGGAACGAACTTATCACCAAGTATGCCAATATGTTTGGTATTCTTTATGATGAGCTTGATGAGCAACAAAAGAAGGATGTGATCAAAAGCGTGATGCATAATCCCAATATTATGCCCATTACCACGCCCTATATGCGCTTCTATGAAATGGAAGCGCTGTGTGCTATTGGTGATCAGGCCGATGTTATGAAACAGATGAAGGAATATTGGGGAGGTATGATTCGCCATGGTGCCACTACTTTTTGGGAGGCCTATGACCCTTCGCTCGATGCACCTGCCAAGAAAGGCAAGGCAGGAGAGTTGAAGCCTCATTTGAGTATGTATGGTCGGCCGTATGGCAAGAGTCTTTGCCACGCCTGGGGAGCAAGTCCTGTTTACTTATTGGGTAAATATTTCCTTGGGGTAAAACCCACCAAGCCTGGTTATGCAGAATATAGTGTAACACCAGTATTAGGAGGTTTGAAGTGGATGGAAGGCGATGTGCCCACACCCAATGGAAAGGTGCATGTGTATATGGATCGAAAGCAAGTAAGAGTACATTCGTCGGAGGGCGAGGGCTGGCTACACCTGCCTGGCAAGACTGCTGTTAAGATTCCTGCAAATCAGGAAGTCACAGTAAAATTATAATTAAGCATTAGACACATGATAAACTTGAAGACATTACGCAAGACTGCCTCTGCCTTTGTCCTATTAATAGGCTTGGCATCGTGTGGCAGCGATTATTATCTCTACACCGGATTCCATGAACCGGCTACCGAAGGACTGCGCTACTTGATAAGCGAAGATGGATTGACATGGGACAGTTTGCCTGGTGTGTGGCTGAAACCAGAGGTTGGAAATCAGAAAGTTATGCGCGACCCATCGATTGTACGCTCGTCCGAGGGTATCTATCATTTGGTTTGGACATCGAGCTGGCGAGGCGATCGAGGGTTTGGTTATGCATGGAGCAAGGATCTTATTAATTGGAGTGAACAGCGCTTTATAGAGACCATGACCGACACCACGACGGTAAACGTATGGGCTCCCGAACTTTTCTACGATGACGTGCGGAATGAATACATGATATTCTGGGCATCGTGTGTGCCTGGAAAGTTTGATCGTGGCATTGAGGAAGAAGAAAATAATCATCGGCTATATTACACCACAACTAAAGACTTCCGTAGTTTTACCCCTGCCCAACTACTGATAGAGCCGGGTTATAGTACCATAGATGCCATTATTTTGAAGCGTGGAGAGAAGGATTATGTGATGATTGTTAAAGACAACACACGTCCTGAGCGTAATCTGAAAGTTAGTTTTGCCACTGACCCTCATGGTCCGTGGTCAGCACCATCGGCTCCTTTTACCGAACATTTTGCCGAGGGACCAACAGCTGTTAAGGTGGATCAAGACTATTATATCTATTACGACCGTTATCGCACCAAGGACTTCGGCACGGTGAAGACACGTGATTTTAAGCATTTCGAGAATGCCGAGAAAGAGGTATTTATACCTAAGCTCCATAAGCATGGCACGATAACGACAGTTCCCAAGCATATTGTAGACCAACTTAAAAAACGAAAATGAAACATTCTTTCCTTACCATGCCAACCTTGTTGGGTATTATGGCTCTCATAAACATGCCCTGCCCATGGCTTATTGGAGAACTAAAGGCGCAGACACAAGTACACTATACAGGTACGGGGCTGAGCAATCCCAATCGTCATGACGGAGGACTTTCGCCTGTTATTGGTGTGCACAACATTCAGACAATGCGTGCCAATCGTGAATATCCATCCGAAGCCAACGGTCAGGGCTGGACCTACAACCATCAGCCTATGCTGGCTTATTGGCAGGGTAAATTCTACATGCACTATATTTCGGACGAGAAAGATGAGCAAGTACCACCATCACGCACCATGATGCAAACCTCTTCCAATGGTTATTCATGGAGTAACCCAATTGTACTGTTCCCCGAATACAAGGTGCCCGACGGCTTTAGGAAGGAAGGTGTGGAGGGCGTGGCCAAAAATTTGATTGCCGTGGTGCACCAGAGACAGGGTTTTTATGTTTCGAAAGCCGGCCGACTCTATGCTCTGGGCGCATACGGCATATGCATGCATAAGAAGGATCATAACAACGATGGCAATGGCATCGGTCGTGTTATCAGAGAAATTAAGAAAGACGGAAAGCTCGGTCCTATCTATTTTATATATTATAATCACGGCTTTGGCCCCAAGAATACCGACTATCCCAACTACAAAAAAGGTGACAAGGCATTGCGTACGGCTTGCGAAGAGATATTAGCCAGTCCGCGGATGCGTATGGGATGGGTAGAAGAAGCCGATAGAAACGACCCGCTTATCCCCTTGAACAAGGTCTACAAGGCATATAATGATTACACATTGCCCGACGGACGCATCGTGGCTTTGTGGAAACATGCTCTTACTTCCATATCAGATGATGGTGGACAAACATGGTCGCAGCCTGTTGAACGAGCCAAAGGGTTTGTCAATAGCAATGCTAAAATCTGGGGTCAGCGCCTTACTGACGGTAGCTATGCCACTATTTACAATCCTTCTGAGTTTCGTTGGCCGTTGGCTTTGTCATTGTCGGGTGATGGCTTGGAGTACAAAACTCTCAACCTTGTGAACGGCGAAGTGCCGCCTATGCGATACGGTGGAAACTACAAGAGCTTCGGTCCGCAATACGTACGCGGTATTATGGAAGGCAACGGAGTGCCTTCCGACAGTAATTTATGGGTGTGCTATTCCATGAATAAGGAAGATATGTGGGTGGCCCGCATCCCGGTTCCAATTACTACGAAGGCACGTGCACATGCCAACGATGACTTTGCCCGAGCCAAAACTTTAGCCGATCTTACTTCATGGAACATCTATTCGCCAGCGATGGCACCTGTCAGTATAGACGGGGCATGGCTTGTGTTGAGCGATAAAGATCCCTTCGACTATGCACGTATAGACCGGGTGATTCCGGCCAGCAAGGAGTTGCGGGTGAGCTTTGATATCAAAGCCGGACAAAACCAAAATGGTTTGCTCCAAATAGAATTTCAGGATGCGAAGGGCGTAGCTGCCTCCCGAATCGAACTCACCGACGAGGGAGTGATGCGAGGCAAGGGTGGAGCCCGATATGGCAATATCATACAGTATAAGCCCAACAAGGTATATCATGTGGAAGTAAAGCTGAGCGTGACCAATCGCCTGGCCGAATTTTTTGTGAATGGGGAAAAGAAAGGACAACGCATGTTCTTCGCCCCTGTAGCCAGTATAGAGCGCGTGATGCTCCGCACAGGTGCACAGCGTACCACTCCTACGGTGGATACCCCGGCCGATTGGGACGGAATTTTGCCCAATGCGGGTGCTACCGACCTCCCGGCTGTCTATGCCATTGCCAATTTCAAGACTTCAAGCACTGATGCTGCCAATACGGCCGCTGTGCTGAATGTGGCTGACTATAAGCATTATGTGGATTATTTCAACAACATGGAGAATGAGAACATTGTGCAGGCCATACCCAATAACGAAGCCTGGGAATGGATGACCCAGAATGTTCCGTTGTTCGATTGTCCGCAGCAAAACTTTGAACAGATGTGGTATTATCGTTGGTGGACATTGCGCAAGCATATTGAGAAGACCAGTGTAGGCTATGCCATGACCGAGTTTCTCGTTCGTCGCTCGTATGCCGACAAATATAACCTCATTGCGTCTGCTGTGGGTCACCATATCCACGAGAGCCGTTGGCTACGCGATTATACCTACCTCGACCAGATAATCAACACGTGGTTTCATGGCAACAATGGTAAATCCATGAAGAAAATAAACGCCTACAGCAGCTGGATTGCATCGAGCATTTGGGGTCGTTATTTAGTTGATGGTCGCAAAGACCAGGCTATCGCCATGCTTCCCAATCTCATGTGGGAGTATAAGTTATGGGATGACCACAGATGGTTGGAAACATTCTCCGACAAGAAGGGCTCAAAGAGCGACCGAAACACGCTTTATTGGCAATACGATGTTCGTGATGCCATGGAAGAAACCATTAGTGGCGGGCGGCGTGAGAAGAATGCACGTCCCAGCATCAACAGCTATATGTATGGTAATGCCAGAGCCATTGAACACATCGCACGGCTGGCCAACGATGCGACCACAGCCAATCTGTACCAAGCCAAGGCCGACAGCTTGAAACAGATGGTGCAAACACGCTTGTGGAACAGGGAAAGTCAGTTCTTCGAGGTGCTCAAACCCGTGTATGCTCAGGGCAATAACATTGTGGCTCGCGACAGTTTTGCCCATGTCAGGGAAGCCATTGGGTTTATGCCCTGGTATTTCAATCTGCCCGACGATCGTTCCGAATTTGCCAACGCCTGGCTCGAAGCAGCCAATCCTAAAGGCTTCTCGGCTCCCTACGGACAAACCACAGCCGAGCAGAGACATCCCGAATTCCGCAGCCACGGCACCGGCCAATGCGAATGGGATGGTGCGGTGTGGCCTTTTGCGACAAGCCAAACCCTTACCGCCATGGCTAACTACATGAATAATTATAAGGCTCAACCCACCATGGGGGAAGTGAAAATGGATTCTCTTTATTTTTCGGAAATGGAGAAATACGTGCAAAGCCAGAGTCATCGGGGCAGGCCATACATTGGCGAATACCTTGACGAGACCACTGGGTATTGGTTGAAAGGAGATCAGGAGCGTAGCCGTTATTACAATCATTCTACCTTCAATGACCTTATTATTACGGGACTTGTTGGCCTGCGTCCACGTGCTGACGACGTGTTGGAAGTGAACCCTCTGTTGCCCCAAGGTCAATGGAAATACTTCTGTCTCGATAATGTGCGCTATCACAATCACAACATTACCATTGTCTGGGACGAGGACGGGTCGCATTATCAGGCCGGTCGGGGACTGTGTGTGTACGTAGACGGCTGTATGGTGGCCCGGAGAGACACGTTGGGTAAATTAGAAGTGAAGATGTAAACTATATATTATTTCCTCTGTCTTTCTTTTTATGAATATTTTTTCAATCCAGAAGAATCGCTTTCATGCCTTTTCCTTATTCCAAAGGAAAGGCATGTGGGGTTTTCTCTTTGTCCTTTTCTTTTTGTCATTTCCACTCTTCCTTACGGCCTCCGACGATTTTGGTCAGGCACAATGGATTGGAGCCATTACCCGGGAGCAGGCTAACATACCGTCCGGCAGGACTTATACGGGCAGCGTGCTTGGAAAAGCTGCTGTTAAGGCTGCATGGCAGGCAGCCGACTCTCTGTCGCGACGCAGCATCATTCTGACACGTTCCTGGTCGCGACGCAAGAAAATCAAGCGAGCAGTTGTCAATATATGCGGTTTGGGTTTCTATGAACTTTCGATCAATGGTACGAAAGTTGGCGATGCCATAATGGCTCCGCTGTGGAGCGATTATGACAAAACCGTGTTTTACAATACTTATGATGTGACTCGGGAGCTGAAGAAAAGAAATGAGTTTTCAGTGCTGCTGGGCAATGGTTTTTACAACGAGCAAGGAGGGCGATACCGCAAGTTGCTCATCTCGTTTGGTCCTCCCACGTTGTTGTTTCACATGAACGTGACCTATACCGACGGATCAACCGAGCAGTTGGTGAGCGATGGCAGCTGGCAATGGCAGGATAGCCCCATTGTTTTTAACAGTCTCTATGGTGGTGAAGACTACGATGCCCGACTGGAAGCTAACACGCCCTGTTATCCGGTGGTGATACAACAAGCGCCCAAGGGAATGCTCCGCCCGCAAATAGCCAAACCCGTAAAGATCATGGAGCGATTCGATGTGGCCAGACGTTTGCCTCATCAGGTGCTCGACATGGGACAGAATTTAGCCGGGTTTCCTGAGATAACCGTGCGTGGAAAGGCGGGACAAACCGTGAAACTTTGGATGGGAGAAACCCTAACTGATGACGGACACATCAACCAAAAGCAAACGGGTCGTCCTTATTACGTGAGTTATACGCTCAGGGGAGGTACCGAAAGGTGGCATCCTCGTTTCACCTACTACGGTTTTAGGTATATCGGAGTGGAGGGAGCGGTGATGCAAGGCGATAGCAACGACGAGGGTCTGCCGGTAATAGAGAAGGTTCAATCGTGTTTCGTGTACAACTCGGCTGAGAAGATTGGCGACTTCGAATGTTCAGACACACGCCTTAATGTAACCTATCGCATTATAGATCGGGCTGTCCGAAGCAACTGGCAGAGCGTTTGGACAGACTGCCCACATCGTGAGAAGTTGGGGTGGCTCGAGCAAGACTGGCTTAATGGCGAGGGGTTGATGTATAATTATGATTGCAGGGCGATGATAGAACAAACCATGCGCCAGATAGCCGATGCCCAGCATGATAATGGAGCTGTGCCCACCACGGCACCCGAATATACGTATTTCAGAGGCCCATGGATGGACCCGTTTGCCGAGAGTCCGGAGTGGGGAGGGGCATTTGTG
This sequence comes from uncultured Prevotella sp., assembly GCA_964450065.1. Classification (GTDB taxonomy): domain Bacteria; phylum Bacteroidota; class Bacteroidia; order Bacteroidales; family Bacteroidaceae; genus Prevotella. The sequence goes on from CAYVGR010000031.1 coordinate 9,464, forward strand.
GCACTGCCGTTCAACTATGCCCGTCATTATGGGTCGGATAAACTGATTCGCCAATACTATCCGCAGATGAAGCGGTACGTGGATTATTTAGCCACGCAGGACAGTGCCTATATCCTGAGTCAGGGTTTGGGAGACTGGTACGACTATACTGGAGAACGTGCCGGATTTTCCAAAAACACCCCCGTGCCGTTAGTTTCCACTGCCCACTATTACCAATGGACCAAAATGATGGCATTGGCTGCCAAGCTGACGGGACGCGAGGCAGACGCCCGATCCTTACAGATGCGGGCCGATAGTATAAAGCAGGCCTTTCTTGCGCACTTCACCTTGAGCAGTCAGACAGCATATTCCATTGCTTTGGAAATGGGGCTTTATCGTGACGGAGAACGACAATGTGTCCTCGATGCACTTATTGCCGATATTCGAAGTCGTGGCACGCGGCTAACCACGGGCGACGTGGGCAACCGTTATCTATTCCGATCGTTGGTCAACAACGGATATGCGGATTTGCTCTACGAGATGCTCGACCACGACGGGACACCTGGGTATGGCAACCAGGTAAAGAAGGGAATGACCACCTTGGCCGAACAATGGAATCCGGATATGGGTTCCTCGATGAACCACTTTATGCTGGCACACATTAACAATCACTTGGTACCCGATTTTTTAGGCATACAGATCGAGGGCAACCGGGTCACGATAGCCCCTCATCCTGTGGGCAGACTTACATGGTGCAAGGGTTCTACAGTGATTTCCGAAGGTCGTGTTAAGGTATGTTGGCGTATCGAAAACGGACAGTTTATGATCGAAACGGACGTGCCTTTAGGCGTGAATGCCATGCTGGTGATGCCAAGATCCGGTGATAAAATAAAACTGAAAGGCACTGAATGTCACACGGAAACGTGGACCGAGAAGTAAAAATAAGTTACGGGATGAGAAACAATGAAAACCATACAAATATGATATCCAGAAGTATTGCAATGCTGCTTATTGGTTGCGGAATGGGTATGGCAGCCGGTGCGCAGACCAACAGTTATAAAGACAACTATACGCGGAACCTGAGTGACGTGATGAAAGATGTGGAAAATAAATTCCATGTGCGTTTTAAATATAATGTGGACACGGTGGGCAAGATGCTGCCTTATGCCGACTTCCGTATCCGTCCCTATTCGCTGGAGAAAACACTCGACAATATTTGCAAATTCTTTGACTTCAACTGGTGGAATCAGGGCAAGGGTGTTTATAAGATAAAGCCTTATGAATATCCACGCAGGCACACTGACGAAGGAGCCGATATGCTGAAATACCTATCCACACTTTATGGCAACAAAGCAGAATTTGAGACTCGCAGGGATAGCCTGCGTAAGGAGGTGCGCCAGCGTTTGGAAATAGATAAATATCTTGATTCATTGGTGTATAAGAAGCCCATTCTCTCGAAAATACGCAAGTATGACGGCTATACCGTGCAGAATATCTGCATTGAGACATTGCCGGGCGAACATGTGTTTGGCAGTATTTACTCTCCCAGGCACAAAGGCAAGCACGCCCTTATTATCTGTCCTGACGGCCATTTCAATGGTGCCCGGTATCGCAAGGACGAGCAACAACGCTTGGCCACGTTGGCACGTATGGGTGCCGTGTGTGTAGACTTCGATCTGTATGGTTGGGGTGAGAGCGAGCACGAATATGGTGCTTCCAGCCACCGTACAGAGCGAGCACACGTAATACAGGCTCTGAACGCAGAGGTGCTGCTCAATTATATGCTCAGCAATCGCAAGGATATCGATCATCAGCGCATTGGCGTGAATGGTGGGTCGGGTGGAGGCTCTCACACAGTGTTGCTGTCGGTAATCGACGAGCGTTTCTCGGCAGCTGCTCCTACGGTGAGCTTGGCTTCACATTTCGATGGTGGCTGCCCTTGTGAGAGCGGAAAGCCTATACATTTGTCGGGCGGTGGCACGTGTAATGCAGAACTGGCTGCTCTTTTTGCACCCAAACCGATGCAGGTGGTAAGCGACGGTGGAGATTGGACAGCATCCGTGCCGTCATTGGAATATCCATATCTGCAGCGTATATATGATTTTTACGGAGCTGAAGCCAAGGTGGAAAACGTGCATCTGCCAGCCGAAGGGCACGACTATGGCCCCAGCAAGCGCATGGCCAACTACGAGTTTTTTATCAAAGTGTTTGGTTTGGACCGAAGCAAGTTAGACGAGAGTAAGGTTACTATTGAACCTGAAAGAGTGTTGCAAACCGGACTTTATCAGTAGTTTCAAGCCTGTACTCCATATTCGATTTGATGGTGTCGTCGTGCCCCTACTTCCTTGTTTTTGTCAAGAAAACTATGCTGTAAACTTGTCGTTTTTATTTTGCCTTCCAGAGAATAAATCTTGGAGTTGAGGACATGATTTCCTTTTCTTGCAGAGAAAAAGACGCATGCCGTTTGCGATTGGTATCTTGTCATGGTGCGAGTAGGCCTCTATTACGCTGTGACAGAGCCTTAGTGACCTGGTAATTAAGCCTTTGTCATGCAACGATTAAATACTAATGGCAAGCCTTTATTGGACTGAAATAACAATAACAAAAGCTGTATCCTGATAATCTTTTGGTTATCAGGTGTTTGCGAAAGTGGCTTAATTTTCGCGTATTTCGGGCAAAACATTTTATGTTTTCAAATACGCGAAATATACAAAGGGCTTTGTTAGATTATTTCATGTGTTAAAAAGGTCTGTTGCTTTTGCCTTTCTCGTCATCCGAACACAGCTTGTGTGTGTGCTTATTTTCCTATTCCAAAGTCAGCCTGCTGTTGCTCCACGGCCTTGAGCATTTGCTCTTTTTCCTCTTGCGTCAGCTTGGTGGCCTGGTGTTTGGACTTGCCGGCAGAAGTCGAGCCATTGGTGCGGTTCATGCTGTTCTGCTCAATCATGCAGAAAGGCATATTGGTAGGAACGGACGTTATTTCCAAGTCGGCCGGCGTGGGTGCATGGGTGCCTGGGAATTGCACTTCAGCGTGAATCTTTATGGTTCCGGCTTTGGTGGTTGATCGCACGAGAATGGGAGCCGAACCCCATTCCACAAGGCGTGGGTTGGCGTTGATCTCACCGTTGTCAATGATTTCTCCTTCGCCGGTAACGGTAAACCGTACATACTCTTTGGCCAATCGGCGCACATTGCCGTTGTCGTCGGTAACTTCGGCTACTACTACCACAAAATCGGATCCGTCGGCCACGAGCGGTTTGTTCATGTGGTCAGCATACAGCCGAAGTTTGGTACTTCGGCGCGACGGCATCTTCTCTGTGGTGCATACCACTTGGCCGTTTACATAGCCCTCGGCTACGAATTTCACCTTCTGCCACGACTTTTGAGTATAACTGTAGTTGCGTGCCTCCCAGAAATCCCATACATTCTTGAATACCAGCGGGGCATTGTAGTCTTTGCTTAGCGGGTGTTGAGTGCTTAGGGTCCACGATTTAGCCCCCTCATAAGCTGTGAGACGCACGCTGTCGCAGTTGGTAAATATCGTTACATCCTTATCGGAGAACTGCGTCATCTCGTGTGCGATGAACACCATAGGTTCGTCTTTACGGGCATCACGTTGTGAGGCAAACATATAATAGGCATACTTGGGCTGGCGGAAAACATCGTAGATTCCACCAAAATAAGTGTCGGGATGGTAACCGCGTTGGTGGTCGAAGGGATGCCATTGGCATCCGCCAAGAAACAGACCGGTGGTTTGGAACATCTCGTTGGTGGTTTTCGAGAGCGACAAAGCCTGGGTGAGCAGAGGCTTCTCACCCCATGAGCGACTTGCCCGGTTCAGGTTGTTGTGGGCATACCAGTCGTCCACATATTCCCCAAACTCGCGTGTCAGGATATTTTGCCGGGGTGCATCAGGCTTCTCATCATCACCGGGCCACCCATACACTACATCGTAATTCTCGCTCACACCGGCCGAATGCATATCGGCAGCGGCCACGGGTCGGTAAGGATAGGGATATTCGTCTTTGGTGATCTGCAGGGCTTGTAAGGAGAAGTCGAGGGGGAAACGCGTCTCATTGAGTATTGGTTCCCACATCAGTACGGATGGGTGGTTGCGGTCGCGGCGGATAATTTCGCGTGTGTTGCGATGCACGAGTTCGCCAAACTCAGGATTTTTGTTCCAATACTGCCAGCCTGGGGTGGCTACGATAACGAAGAGCCCCAATTCGTCGCAGGCATCCATAAAGGCCGGGTCTTGTGGGTAATGTGCTGTTCTGATAAGGTTGAATCCTGCATTCTTGAGTCGTTTGGCATCGCGCCACTGCTGACTGTTGGGTAAGGCATTGCCCACGTATGCAAAGTCTTGGTGACGATTGGCACCTACAAACTGACGGTAGTGCTTGCCGTTGAGATAGAACCCCTCCTTGCCTCTGAATTCGAAGCTGCGTATGCCGATGCGTGTCTTGCCCCCGTCCACTACGTTGCCACGATGTTTTATACGGGTGACGAGGTGATAGAGGTAGGGCGATTCAGGCGACCACAGGTGTGGCTTGGTCACTCGGATCTGTTGTTTCATGGTTGCCATACCCTGGCTTTGAACACGCAGTCTGCCACGTGTCGTGCCCACGATTCTGCCTTCAGCATCTATCAACTGCTGTTCAACAGTGAGCGAGGCAGATCGGCCGGAACGGTTGTCAACCTCGGTGTTGACCAGCACATCAGCCAATTGATTTGAGATGTTGTTAAAATGTACGAACACTCCACCACCTGCCACGCGGTTGACTTCGATGGCATCGGTAATCGATATGTCATTTTTACCAATGAGCCAGACGTCGCGATAAATGCCCCCATGGTATGCGAAGTCGAGGGTGTATTGCGTTTTTCCCGGTGGATATGATTTGTCATCACTATTGTCGGCCATCACGGCGATAACACATCGGTCACCCTTCTTGAGCCCGTGTTTGCTCAGGTCTATAGTGAAGGGCAGGTAGCCACCGATATGTTCGCGTGCAAGCTGTCCGTTTACATATATCTTTTGTTTGCCCATGACGGCTTCGAAATACACTTCGGCACGGTTGCCGGGCACCACAAAATGCTTGCGGTACCATGCAATGCCTTGATAGTTGCGGTTGCCCGAGGCATCGGAGGGAACCAGTTGCACGGTATGGGGTGTGGACACAATGTCCCATTCGGAGTCATCGAAGTCGATGTTTGAGGCATTGGGCAGGTCGCCTAAGTGAAACCGCCAACCTGTGTTGAAGTTCCATATTTGCCGCCCCTGATTAGCGATGGGATAGAAACCGGCCACAGAAACTTCGGGAGCCTGTAGTCCTGTTACAGGCAAGGAGCGTGCATAAATGGTGAGTGATATGATAAAGGATAGGAAAAAGGAAAATGAAATTTTATGTATCATAGCAAAAAGGGTTGCAATACGAGATGTTGCGGGAATTTATTTGTGTTGAGTATGTGGGTGTTGTCTTACCAGTTGTCCGACCTGAATGACGACACGGGAAGGTCGTCGGAGAAGACATCACCCACAACCCAATCCTTGAAACCGTACCTCACGGCCACGGGATGAGCTACTTTTTCGCTCTTGACAAGCATCTTGCTGCGGCTGATCCAAGCCTTGGCAGGGTGGAATATGCGGTCGGATCCGGCCACCTCGAAATTGTCGGAGGTAAACTTTCCACGACAGTTGATCCACATATCGGCATGGTCGAAGA
>CAYVGR010000032.1:0-15042 GCA_964450065.1 uncultured Prevotella sp.
AAAGACTGTATTTGAATAGCCGTATGCCCTTTGGGCTTACGGTAAACAGAATGAGCCTGAGTAATTCAGTCTGAAAGACTGCCCAGTATCATGCAAAACATCATCATGTTGCCCTTGGACTTGATGAACAATCACGAACTATCATTACCTGAATAGGCAAGGGCAGTCTTTCAGACTGTAACCTTATGGCGGAATCTTTACCCCCTGGTTTCCACTTCGCTCCAACCGAGGGGCTATTGAAAGGTTGTCCTCCGGACAATAAGCCGTGGTTTGTCAATGGTTTGCAGGTAATCTCGTTACAATGTCATAATTTAAATCTGTACCGAGCCACAAACGTATTTTGCAATAACATCCACGACATCACACGACTTCCTGCTACTGTGTGATGCGTTGCCACCGCGCAGCCTAATTTTGAATTTTGAATTATGAATTATGAATTGCCACTGCGAAGCATAATTGTGAATTGAAAATTATGAATTGTGAATTGCAAACTCGTTCAGATTATATACTTTTCCAGGAGATTAACAATATAAACTATAATAATGGCCAAATCTCTTGTAAACTTTACATATTTTTATTACCTTTGCAAAAAATTTATGAAGGAAGTACTTGCGTTGTTTTAAATTTAGTAACGGACTTGTTCACGGAATGTCCCAAGAATAAGCCATTTGCCCGCATACCAAGTACATATTTTATAGACAAAATTATTAATATTATTATAAAATATTTAGCAATGAAAAAAGTTTTATCAAAACTCTTTCTTTGGCATTCATGCTACTCTTAGGATCCCTTAAGTCGGTGGCACAGGTCAATGACGTGTCGTTCACCGTATCTCCCGCCGCAGAATACATCTGGTGGGACAAGGATCTTTCCATTGATAACATGTTTCCATTGATAACATGTGGCTATACGGTGGAAAAGTAGGATTTGGTTTCGGACCACTCCTCGAGTTGCGTGCATTCTATTTTCGCAGCGATGATGTAAATGCCAAAGTACGTATGCAAAACTGGCAGACTGACATGCTGTGGGCTGCCAACATCAAGGACACCAAATTAAACCTGACCAAATATGGTGGGGAGATGAAACTCAACCTGTGGAAGAAAACATTTTTAACTCCATACATCACAGCTGGTGCCGGTGTGCAGAAAATGAAATACAACACCTATAAAGAGGATATTCTGATAACAGATGTTCCTATGAAAGATGAACAACTCTTTGTGGTGCTTGGCTTAGGAGCCAAATTCAATCTTAGCAGTCGTGCGACACTTGCACTCGAAGCTAAAAACACCATGTTTAACGCCAGCAAGGGAAACTACATCATGCGTCCCGAATACACCAAGACCGATGGCGGAAATCATCTGTATAATTGGACTGCGGGCGCAACCCTCGATGTTTACTTGGGTGGAAGAAACGATAATGACGACAATGCCATCAGTCGTGAGTACCGCAAATTGTTCTCCGGCGGCTTTAAGGGCTTGAAGTTCGTTGCAGAGCCGGCCATGGCTTACATCGACTTTGACAAGGATATGCCGATGACCGATACCTATTTGGTAGGAGGAAACGCAGGTTTTGACTTCTCGTCGCTTGTAGGTATCAGGGGCTTTTATTACCAGGCCAACAAGGATGCCGACGAGCTCTCGCTGTCGTTCAACAAGGATTTAGCACTGTATGGTGGTAACATCATCACCCGTCTGAACTTCCCAAGAGGCATCAATCCGTACTTGCAGCTCGGTGGAGGTTACATGAACGTAGGCTCCAAGTATGCTGATAAGAATGGTAACACGACCGCCGAAAGCTCTGCATTTGTTTTCGGAGGTGCCGGAGTGGAGATTCCATTGTCAAAGTATGTGGCACTTTTCGGTACTGCAAACGCTCTGTTCACCACAGGTAAGGGTGTTAAGGAAGAAGATATCCAAAACACTGACCACATCAACACCAGCGTGATGTATAATGCAGGATTGAGGTTTAACCTGGGTATGGGAGCCAACGGCGAAAAGAAATACAGAACACAACTCAACCGCAGACTTGACGAACAGCGTGAGGCTTCTAATAAAAAAATCAACGAGATGAGGTCGCAATATGACGATCAGATCGAAGATTATGACCAGCAAATCGCTGATTACGATAGCACGATATCCGAATATGATACCAAGATATCCGAATACGACCAGCAAATTGCAAAATACGAAACGCGTGTTAATGCACTTAAAGCTGACTACGAAAAACGTATTGACAGTTTAGACAGAGATTTAGACCAAGCTTTGAAGGCTAACGACACTATCCGCGTAGCCGAGATCGCACGTTTGAAAGATCGCCATAAGCAAGAACTGCAAGACATCGAGAACGATGAGATGGCTATCAAGAGAAAATTGGTGAACGAATTGGGACAAAGTTCCGGCAACAATGTCAAGATGACACGTGCGCAGCTTAACGAACTGGTTACTCGCATTGCAAGAGAGGCTCATGAGGGCGCTCGATACAATAACCATGACTATAATTATAACTATGACTACAACTATGTAGAGCCACAGGAAACATACCGTTCCGCTGCTCCTGTACAGAGAGTAGAACCCGCTCAAAACAATGAGACGGAACTGCTGAGAAGAGAGCTGCGCATCATGAATGAAAAGCTTAACAAAGTGATAAGCCAAAGAAACAGTGGTGAAAATACGGTTGTCTACAGAGACAATGTTACGACAGGAACCGATGCTTACAGAAACAATGTTGTGGCAGGAGCCAATTTGACGCCTGCATCGCCTTATAGCCAAGGGGCACAGCAGTCTGCTACTGGAAGAGGATTGAAACTTAACCGTCTCAGCGCTTTCACAGGATTTGGCTTTGGCGACTTGAGCACATGGAATGTTGGTGTGAGAGGCTATATGCAGGTAGCAGCCACAAACTTGGACTTCATGCCCGAATTATATGCGGCTATGGCCAACAAAAGCGGTATGGGCATATCGGCAAACATCGTTTACAACTTCAAAGTGACTTCTTTTGGTAAATTCACACCGTATGCTGGCTTTGGCCTTGGTGTATTCCATGGCAAAGACACGCACTTTGGTTCCAATCTCATCTTTGGAGTTAACACCGAGATGCTGGGCGGAAAAGTGTTCTTAGACTATTCCGCATGCAGACTGACCAAGCAGAACCAGATAGCTGTGGGATATTCATTCATATTCTAAAAACTCATACACATGCAAAAGAAACATAGTCTGGCCTCGCTCGCCTTTCTTGCTCTATCCTTCATGTATACAGGTCAAGCATCTGCACAAGGTGCTTGGTCTGATATGGGTGACACGATAGTTGTGGATAAAGATGAGCTGATAGACGTGCTAAGGCGTATAGCGATTAGCAACAAACGAAATACATATAGGCCAGCCAAAAGTACTAACCGGTATGGATACAACAGAGGCTATCAACCAGGTAGCACCATTCCGGTTTATAACACCATGTCAAGACAAGTCGAGAGAATACCGGTTTATGTGCCACAGGGGGTGGGCATGGGAGCTTACCCTCCAATCAACTATATGCAAAATCCGCAATCTGAGGAAGCTACACAAAGAGAGCTTCAACAGACACAATCTATGCAAGAGCAAATCGACCAGTTGCAAACCCAGCTGCAAACCCTTGGAAGAACGGTGCAGGATCCAGCTATAAAGCACCAAATGGACTCTATGGCGAACCGTATGAACATGCTCCGAAAATGGGATGCGGCACCTATGGCAAAACCTCTTGTAGAGAAAGGTGCTGAGGCAGAGACAGACAGCGTGGAGCAACCGCAAGTTGATGAGTTGGCGAATTCCAGAGTAACAACGCCTTTTGACACGAATGTTCGACAGGTGTTCTTTGAAATATCGTCAGATAAGCTCACTAACGAAGCAACGCATACGCTCAAAGATGCAGCCAAACTTCTGGTTAGCAACCGAAACCTGAAAGTAAAGTTGGCAGGATACGCAAGTAAAGATGGTTCCAAGTCTTTCAACCAGGACCTTGCCATGCGACGCATGAAAAGTGTTAAGTCGTGCTTACTCCACCATGGAGTAGAGGCTGATCAAATCAAGACTTTGTCGTATGACATTGACCAGAAATCGGATTTGAGTACCTACGCACGCAGGGTTGATCTCTGTATATCGCTGTAAGGAATTCCTTATCAAATAAAGTCTACACATTAGGGTTCGCCAATTTACCTCGACCACACAAATGAGTGGTAAGGTCAGGTAAATTAGCGAACCCTATTTAGTCGTTCTGTGCAAATATAAGGAAATATCATAAGTCATATATGATGCTGATGAAAAAGTAAGAACAATCATTGCACGTGTTTCACATGAGCTGATGATGCGTGTGCAGTAATTAAACGAAGCCACAGAGCTGATATGCAGTGTAAATCGTTAATGCTCGTTAAAGGCTTGGGCAGTTGTCAATATTTTCTTACTTTTGTACAGATTTTGCTTGATTATTGTTGATTTGTCAATGAGAAAAACTCATAATACAGGACGCAGGCCATCCGGTCTGCAAGCCGTTACTTTATGCATCAGTACGGCTATGGTGCTAATATTGCTTGGTCTTGACGTATTTTCTACGCTCACTGGACGCAACTTGTCGTCGTATGTTAAGGAGAACCTTGTGGTAACGATGATGCTCGAACAGGACATGACCGATACCGAGGCACAGACAATGTGCAAGGGGCTTGGCGCAAAGCCGTATATCAAGGCAGCCAATTTTATCAGTAAGAAGGCAGCCTTGGCAGAGGCCACCAAGGAGATGGGCATCGACCCTTCCGAGTTTACGGATGGTGTAAATCCGTTCTCGTCGTCGATAGAACTCACCCTTAAAAGCAACTATGCCAACAACGACTCCTTGGCGTGGATAGCCCATGAGCTGAAGAAATACCCCAAGGTGACGGAAATAGGTTATCAGCGAGACCTCATAGAGACTGTGAACCGAAACCTTGCCAAGATAGGTTTGGGCATGCTGGTGCTGGCTATATTGCTCATTTTCGTGTCGTTTTCGCTTATCAACAACACTGTCCGGCTTGATATTTATGCCCGACGCTTCTCTATCCATACCATGAAGTTGGTTGGAGCGTCGTGGGGCTTTATTCGCCGCCCGTTTGTGCGCAGGGCTGTTGTTACCGGGCTTTTGGCGGCTGTGTTGGCCAACCTTTTCCTGGCCGGATGTATCTATGCGCTCTATCGTTATGAGCCGGAAATACTCACAGTTGTCACTTGGCGTGAAATGGTCATTACGGGTGGGGCAGTGATACTCTTTGGTATTGTTATTACGGCCCTGTGTGCCAGCATCTCAGTAAATAAATTCTTGAAGATGAAGGCCGGCGAGTTATACAAGATTTAATACCATCATTTCTCAAGCATAAACGCAAAATATAATGGACAGAAGAAATTTAGCATTAGGCCGTACGAACTTTATATTGTTGGGTATCGGCTTTGCAATAGTTGTCATCGGATTCATCTTGATGAGCGGTGCGCCTTCAACAGAGCAGGCATACAATGCCGAGATATTCAGCGCACGTCGTATCAAGGTTGCGCCCGTGGTTTGTTTTATAGGATTTGTCTCCATGATTTATGCGGTGGTCCGCAATCCAAAACGTCACGACAGCGACGAGACGACTGTGCCTGTGACAGACGGTGGGAAGAACTTGGAGAAGACAGAGACTGAGGAAAATTAAGGCGCGGAACGGATGGATCTATTTCAAACCATTATTATCTCTATTGTGGAGGGACTCACAGAGTTTCTTCCCGTGTCGTCTACGGGGCACATGATCATCACGCAGAATCTGCTCGGTGTGCAGCCCGGCGACCCTTTCGTACATGCATTCACGTTCATCATACAATTTGGAGCCATCCTTTCGGTGGTATGTCTCTATTGGAAGCGTTTTTTCCAGATCCGTAATGCTGAGGAGATAAACGAGAAAAAGAGATTTTACGGCTTGCTCATTGTTGGTGTCCTGCCGGCGGTTGTCATTGGTTTGGCAGCCAAGAAGAGCGGATTGCTCGACTGGCTGCTCGATTCAGTGCTGGTGGTGGCCATCATGTTAGTAGTCGGGGGAATATTCATGTTGTTTTGCGACAAGATTTTCAACCGAGGCCACGACGAGAACAGAGTGACGCCCAAGCGTGCATTTGCCATTGGTTGCTTCCAGTGCATTTCTGTCATACCCGGTGTCAGCCGGAGTATGGCAACCATTGTTGGCGGCATGCAGCAGAAGCTGACCCGTAAGCATGCAGCAGAGTTTTCGTTCTTTCTGGCTGTGCCTACCATGGCCGGAGCTACGCTGCTCGATCTTATCGAAATGTTTGGTGAGGACACTGTATGGGTCACGCCCCATAACATCACCATGCTCATCGTGGGCAGTGTGATAGCATTCGTAGTGGCTATGCTGGCCATGAAATGGTTTGTTGGATTTCTTACGAAACATGGTTTTAAGGCCTTTGGCTGGTATCGCATCATTGTGGGAGGAATTATCCTTGCCATGCTGCTGTCGGGACAGTCGTTGGCCATGGTAGACTAAAGTTAATGGACTTTATCAAAGGCGAAATTTTTGCAATCGACAAACCTTATCGCATGTCGAGCTTCGGAGCCTTGGCACATGTTCGCTATCTGCTGTCGCGGAAATTGGGACGCAAGGTGAAGATAGGGCATGCCGGGACACTCGACCCCTTGGCCACGGGGGTGTTGGTACTGTGTACGGGCAAGTGCACCAAGCAGATAGAAGAGTTGCAGGCTCACACCAAGGAATATGTGGCTACGCTGCAACTCGGAGCAACAACCGCCAGTTACGACCGGGAACACACTGTGAACCACACTTATCCTTATCGCCATATTACGGAGGCGATGGTTCGCGAGGTCTTGAAGCGCTTTGAAGGCGACATTGACCAGGTGCCCCCCACCTATAGTGCCGTGAAAGTGGGAGGAGAACGTGCTTACAGCATGCGGCGTAGGGGACAGTCCGTGACGCTGACATCCAAAAAGGTGCGTATAGACGAGATAGAACTCATGGAGTTTGATCCCGAGACATTCCAGATGACCATAAGGGTAGTCTGCGGGAAAGGGACATACATCAGGGCATTGGCGCGCGACGTTGGTCGAGAATTGGGAAGCGGAGCCTTCCTAACGGCATTGAGACGCACGCGGGTGGGTGATGTAACGGTGGACAACTGTATTGATTTCGATCATATCAAGGAATGGCTGGACAGTCTTCCGGAGGTGGGGTGAGCCCTGAGACGGACTGGTGCTCATGTCCTATTTGATTGCATTCATCAAGAAATAAAAAGGAATAACAATATGAAATTATCACAATTCAAATTCAATCTGCCTGAGGAGCTTGTGGCGCTCTATCCTCATAGTTTTATGCGCGAATTTACTAACGACGACGGAACCAAAGGGGAGATTCGGGTAACGCGTCGGGACGAGTCGCGCCTGATGGTGCTGCACCGCAATACCGGGGAGATAGAGATGTATAGGAAGGACGCGAAAGGCAAGCCCATCGAGGGCGATTATCTCGATTTCCGCAATTTGCTCGACTATTTTGATGAACATGATACTTTTATATTGAACGACACCAAAGTGTTCCCGGCACGGCTCTATGGAACAAAGGAAAAGACCGATGCCAAGATCGAGGTGTTTATATTGCGTGAGCTGAACGAAGAGACTCACCTCTGGGACGTGCTTGTGGAGCCTGCGCGCAAGATACGCATTGGCAACAAACTCTTCTTCAATGATGTAGGGACAATGGTGGCCGAGGTCTACGACAACACCACAAGCCGTGGACGCTCGCTCAGATTCCTCTACGACTGCCCACACGATGAATTCAAAAGAGAACTTTTTGCATTGGGTGAGATGCCACTGCCAGCCTATATTCTGAATGGGCGTCCGGCAGATCCCACGATGAAAGGCATGCACGTGCGATCACGTGCGCTGCCTGAAGATTCGGAGTTCTTCCAGTGTGTCTATGCTAAGAACATTGGAGCGGTAACAGCACCGGCCACGGGACTGCACTTCAGCCGTGAGATGATGAAGCGCATGGAAATCAAAGGTATCAATGCCGCGTACATCACATTGCATTGCGGACTGGGTAATTTCACACCCATAGAGGTGGAAGATCTGACCAAGCACAAGATGGACTCCGAGCAGATGATTGTCAATAAGAAAGCTTGCAACCTTGTGAACAAGACCAAGCAGAAGGGGCATCGCCTTTGTGCCATTGGCACGAGCGTAATCAAGGCTACGGAGACTGCTGTGGGTACTGACGGACTGCTGAAAGAGTATGATGGGTGGACCAGTAACTTTATCTTCCCTAATTACGATTTCGGGCTGGCCGACAGTATGGTGGCCAATTTCTATCATCCGGAGTCCACGATGTTGATGGCAACTGCGGCCTTTGGTGGCTATGAGAATGTCATGGAGTGCTACGACCTTGCCGTGAAGCATGGATATAGGTTCGGGTGTTTTGGCGACAGTTTGCTTATCGTCGACTGATTCTCCGGAACCTGTTTGGAAATGCAAACGGATCAATCACATATTGTATATTTAGGTCTGGGCTCGAACATCGGAAACCGCAGGCAACTCATTGGCGAGGCTGTGGATCGACTGGGTGAGAGGGTAGGCAAGGTGTTGCGGCAGTCGTCGCTCATCGAGACCGAACCGTGGGGCTTTGTCTCGCCCAATAGGTTTCTCAATGCGTGTGTGGCCTGTCGCACACGGCTTGCTCCGCGTGAGGTGCTTGCTGCGACCAAGCAGGTGGAGAAGGAAATGGGGCGTATGGAGAAAACGAGAAACGGCGAATACCACGACCGTACTATCGACATCGACATCCTGCTGTACGATGACATCAGCATTGATGAGCCCGGCCTTGTTATTCCGCATCCCAGAATGAGGGAACGGGAGTTTGTAATGAACCCCCTGCGTGAAATATGGGAAGAGTAAATACCTGAAGCAAGCCAACTTTCCCATTTGCAACATAGCTTGCTTCGGATGATTGTTTCGTAACCAATTTCCAATGATAGAATGGTATCCATGGCATTAGTTTGTGATTGATTTAAGCATGCGTCCTTTCTAAAACAGTAAAATATAATTACCGTTTTTGGCTCATTATTTTTGAGACATATAGAGAAAAATGCGCCATCTTTTTTCGGTACGAACGAAACAAGCGCGACCAAAAAATGTAAGGCTGTTGCAATTGGTATTTCCTCATAGCGCGGTTAAGCTTTGATGACAGCGTGGAAGAGCTTTAATCGCACGGCGTTTAAGCTCTTCACACGCTGTCATTCGATATTCAAGAGCAGCTGGGAAAATTGGAAATGAAAGACTGTTTTTTCAAAAGCGCTGACTGTCAGGTGTTTACAAAATGCCGCAAATTTCACGTATTTTGAGCGAAGGCCAACTGATTTTCAAATAAGCGAAAATCAGAAGGTGTTTTGTCAATAGTTTTAACCTTTCCTGCTGCTTCAAAAACGGAGTTTGGGATAGGAATAGCCTTATCAAGATAAACCTCAAAAGAGCATGAACCTGCTGTTTTCATCTTCAAGCAGACATAAGCCTTGTTTATCCTTGCGTTGTACATTTTTGCTGTTTGTGTTCCTTAAATAGAACCCGAAGAAGATTTAAGATAAATATCTTCCAAAATTGAGAAAAGATACTCGACTGGTTTACAGTGAAAATATACCCTCGTTATAAGGGGATGCTTAACCTTTCGGGGTTGCGGGTGTACAACTAACGGAAAGCACAAGGCCATATCCTGAAAAAGGATATGGCCTTGTGTTTGTGTGACAATCCGGTAACCCTCCCAAGAGGAGAGAACCGTGAGACACCGCGGTCTTATCTGCGGAGTCCCAATTCCTTAATGATTGCACGATAGCGATCGATATCGCGGTTTTTCAAATAGTCGAGTAAACCACGACGCTTACCAACAAGCTTAGTCAGCGAACGGGTAGTTACGTGGTCTTTGTGGTTGGCCTTAACGTGCTCCGTAAGGTGGGCAATGCGGTAAGTGAACAGTGCAATCTGGCTTTCTGCAGAGCCGGTGTCGGTTGCTGACTTGCCGTACTTGCCGAAGAGCTCGGCTTTCTTTTCCTTGTCTAAATACATGTGTGTAAATTGATTAATGTGGTTGCATCTATTACATCTTTCTGTCGTCTACAGGCCTTAATCACTGTCTGTGACGGCATTAAATGCATCGGACTCTCCGAAAATGCGGTGCAAAGTTACGAAAAAGATTCGATAATCAAGCCTTATATCCAATCTTTTTTGTAATTTTGCAAACAGTTTAGGTGGTGTTTATAGAATCCACCTTAAGAGCATATATTAAGGTAAATCAATGCAGGACATTCGTAATATCGCAGTAATTGCGCACGTAGACCATGGCAAGACAACAGTGGTCGACAAGATGATGCTTGCTGGAAAACTGTTCCGTGACGGCCAGAATAACAGCGGCGAGGTGTTAGACTCTAATGATTTGGAGCGCGAACGAGGGATAACCATTCTTTCCAAGAACGTATCAATTAATTGGAAAGGTACTAAAATCAACATACTTGATACTCCCGGTCACTCTGATTTTGGGGGTGAAGTAGAGCGTGTGCTCAATATGGCCGACGGCTGTCTGTTGCTGGTGGATGCATTTGAAGGTCCCATGCCGCAGACTCGCTTTGTGCTGCAGAAGGCGCTACAGATAGGGTTGAAACCTATTGTGGTGGTGAATAAAGTGGACAAGCCTAACTGTCGTCCCGAGCAAGTATATGAGATGGTATTCGATTTGATGTGCGACCTTAATGCTACGGAAGATCAGCTTGATTTCCCTGTGGTGTACGGGTCGGCCAAAAACGGGTGGATGGGTGATGACTGGAAGAGCCCCACCGGCAATATCGACTATCTCTTGGATAGGATCGTGGAAGAGATTCCGGCTCCAAAATACATCGAGGGAACACCCCAGATGCTTATTACATCGCTCGATTACAGCAACTACACCGGGCGCATTGCCGTAGGACGCGTGCACCGTGGGATGTTGAAAGATGGTATGAATATCACCATTTGTCACCGTGACGGTAGCAGGGAGAAGACCAAAATTAAGGAGCTCCATACTTTTGAGGGTATTGGCCACAAGCGCACCGATGAGGTTCCCAGTGGTGATATCTGTGCTGTTGTGGGTTTGGAACATTTTGAAATTGGCGATACCATTGCCGATTACGAAAGTCCAGAACCGCTGCCTCCTATTGCAGTCGACGAGCCTACGATGAGCATGCTCTTCACCATCAACGATTCTCCGTTTTTCGGTCGAGAGGGCAAGTACTGCACCTCGCGTCAGATAGGTGACCGTCTGAATCACGAATTGGAGAAAAACCTGGCCTTGAAAGTAAGCCAACCCGAGGACTCTACCGATAAGTGGATTGTAAGTGGCCGTGGCGTGCTTCACCTCTCTGTGCTCATCGAGACCATGCGTCGCGAGGGCTTTGAGTTGCAGGTGGGTCAGCCTCAGGTGATTTATAAGGAGATTGACGGTGCGAAGTGTGAGCCTATCGAGGAACTTGACATCAATGTGCCGCAGGAATTTTCAAGTAAGATGGTGGATATGGTGACGCGTCGCAAGGGCGAACTCACAGGTATGGACACTGAGGGCGACCGTGTGAACATTACGTTCGACATCCCGTCGCGCGGAATAATTGGGCTGCGCACCAATGTGCTTACCGCCAGTCAGGGCGAGGCTATCATGGCTCACCGGTATAAGGAATATCAGCCTTATAAGGGAGACATTGTGCGTCGCACCAACGGGTCGATGGTTGCCTTGGAAAACGGAACTTCGTTCGCATATGCCATTGACAAGCTTCAGGACCGTGGTAAGTTCTTCATCGATCCAGGTGAGGAGGTATATGGCGGGCAAGTGGTAGGCGAGCATGTTCACGACAACGACCTTGTGGTTAATGTTACCAAGGCCAAACAGCTCACCAATGTGCGTGCTTCGGGTACCGACGACAAGGCTCGTATTGTGCCGAAGGTGGTGATGAGTCTCGAGGAATGTCTCGAATACATCAAGGAGGATGAGTATGTAGAGGTTACGCCCAAGAGCATGCGTATGCGAAAGATTACGCTTGACCATTTGGCACGCAAGCGCGAGCATAAGGAGTAACGGTTCCCTGCTGGGAATGCTTATGCTGATCAATATAAATTTTGGAGTTCATCTTCAATATAAAAAGGAATAAGTCGTTTGGCTTATTCCTTTTTATATTGCTGCAAGAGAGTTCGTTCTTGTTCCTTTGTTTTCTTTAAGAAGGCTTGACACTCCTCGCTGTCGGGATTGAAAGGACGGTGTGCAAGAGCTTCGCGTATGGGCTTCCATGCTTTGAGGAAGTCGAAAGTGGCGTGTGAGAAGAAGGTTTCGGCCATGCGCTGGTAGATATATTCCACGGCTTGGTCGGTGGGGTGGAGCATATCTTCTTGATAGAAGCGATAGTCGCGCAGTTCATCGTTGATGATTTCGTAGGAAGGGAAATACAGAATAGGTTTTCCAAGAGCTTTTTCAGATTTATTGGAAAGAGTGGATGATTGGCTGCTCAAAGCGTGCTCTCGTTCCGAGCTGGCATGCTTTCCTTCGGTTGAATGCAGGGAAATAACCTTTTCTATGGCTAACAACAGCGTGGCTTTCGACAGTTGGCTGCCATGATAACCATACTTGCGATAACGTATGGGGCTAACGGTCAGGATGAATCGGATGAGTGGAAAATGCTTGTGGATGAGGTTGATGGCTTGCGTAATATAATCGACACACTCATCGATAGTTAGCTCTTTTTCCTCAAAAAGGTGTTGTGGACGCTTCTGACAGTTGTCCACAATTTCGCCGGTTTCCTTGAGAAGATACACATGGTTGGTGCCGAGGGTGAAGATTGCAGTACCCTGTTTGTCGGCCTCGAAGGGCATTTTTTCTTCTGCCATCAAGCGTTCCACCGTGTGGAGGATGCTTGCCGGATTGTACATCACGCCGTAGGGGTTTACTGTCGCTTGGAATTTCTCTGCCTGAAACCGCTTTCCGATGTTGTCGGCAAAGCACGACCCCACGAACAACATGCGTTCGCAAGGCTCTATTTTCCAAGGAGAATGCGAAATATCGACTACTGTTCTGAACTCCATCAATTCCTGTTTACAGTTACTTTATCTTTGTTTAGCTTCTCGATATTTGCAATCCGTGGCGACTGAGGGTCATGTCCACGAAGCGTGCATTAGGGTTGAGCGGTTTGTTGCGGACAATTTGTTTGATGCGTGCGGCAGCCTCGGGATCCTTGGCCACCATATACATATAGCCACCACCCCCTGCACCGGGAAGTTTGTAGCCAAGGCAGAGGTCGTCTATCATGTCACCCAGATGCTTACATTCAGGCGGATTGGTGCCGCTGTCGAGGGTCTGATTCTGCTGCCAAGTCTTGCGGATGAGTTGTCCGACAGCCACAAAATCTTCATGCTGAATAGCTTCATACATTTCGAGCGTGTGCGCCTTCATCTCACGCAAAAGCCTGATTACGTCGTGGTGGTTTAAGAACATCTTGCGTACAATTTCCGAAAGGATGTTCTTGGCCGTACGTCGAATACCAGTGTAATACAGCAGGTGACATTGCCGATATTCCGGCTGGGTGTAGATGCCATCGGGCAACCATCTTATGGTAGGTGTTTGGTCGAATCCGGATTGAGTTTGCAAAAGCTTCACACCATGTAGCAATCCGCCAAACTGGTCTTGCCAGCCACCACCCGTTGTGAGCAACTGTTCGAGGATTAGTGTCTGCCGGCCGATAGTCTGCTTGTCCCAACCCAATTCGCAGAAATCGTTGAGGGCACCCAGTACGGTGGCTGCAAGCACCGAGCTTGTGCCCAGTCCGCTGCCTGCCGGAATGGCTGAAAGCAGTGTAATCTCAATGCCTGATCCGAAGGCCAGCAGTTGTTCGCGTAGGGTCTTGAATGGAGTGGACGGACAATCGGGTCGAATCCCAGCCAAGACCAGTGCCGCTTTCGGAATGGAGAATGGGCTACCCACGTGGTAGTAGTTGGTGAGTTCCTCGTATGTGGTTACCGTTTCCGATGCGCCCAGGTCTATGCTCCGCAATACGATATGAGGTTCTTTGCAGGGCTTTACGTATGTTTGTATAGGGGGCTGTCCATTCAGTTCGATAGCCAGGTTAATGACATTGCCGCCTTCCATTAGACAGAAGGGTGGGGTGTCGGTCCACCCTCCGG
This sequence comes from uncultured Prevotella sp., assembly GCA_964450065.1. GTDB lineage: Bacteria > Bacteroidota > Bacteroidia > Bacteroidales > Bacteroidaceae > Prevotella. Next base: position 14,230 of record CAYVGR010000032.1, read on the forward strand.
CAATGTCAATGCGTACAGGGCTTCGCGCCCACACGATTTGGTCGGCTGCTACTCTGTTGGTCGGCTTGGCAGATAGTGCAGCCGGGACGGCAAAACTGTTGTCCATGCTCCCGACAGTCCTGCCCGATGCCGATAGTCCCTGTCTTAGGAGCGCAAATGCTTTCTCCTCATTGACCCTGCCATCACCGCCATTGAGCCGTTCCAGTTCAGATCGGAACATGGCATCGTGGATGCGAATCATCAGTGGGGCATCTTCGGGCAGTTCTGCCGGTAGGCTGATGTGTTGTGATGAGAAGGCATGGGCGGCATCAGCAAGGTCGAGCTGATAGAATACGCTGTGCTCGTAGTTTTCGGCAATTTTTGTCCACGACTGAGCCCTGAAATCCTCACGCTGCTTGGTCAGTCGGCGCAGATTGGCCTTGGCTGAGATATCTTCTGCACTGAGCTTGGTGGCGTTGTCAAACAAGGCTTGCGCTTCCCGGCTATTGTCCTGATGTAGCATATACCGCATCATGAGTCCTATATCTTGTATGCTGTCCACTACGGGGAACAGGCTTTCCTGTTGCATGCAACCAGCAAACTTGTCGTAATATCCGTATGGTCTGACCACCCATTGGTTTTCGCCAATCGGCACTACGTCGATGCATTGTCCCGGTTTCAGGGTTAAGTTGGCTTCACACTTGGGTATGCCGGTAATGATATTGTCGCGTGTCAGTATCCAGTCTTCTCCTACGTAGCTGTTTTCTATCCACAGATTTACATTGTTTGATGTGAGTTTGCAACGATTCACGGCATTCTGTATGAATATGGCGG
>CAYVGR010000033.1:0-14697 GCA_964450065.1 uncultured Prevotella sp.
TGAATACAAAACTTTCGGCATGAATATGTAGAAAACAAATTGTCCGCCAATAGTATCAAAAATGTTTTCAATACTATTGGCGGACAATAATAAATCCAAAGATGGTAAGATGTTATCTAAAATTTGAAGAATTCGTCATCGGTGGGGCTTTTGTTAATTCCCACTTTTAAAGCTAAGCTCATCCTTTCCCGGAACCTTTCCAATCGAAATCGTGTCGCCTGACTTAAGTTCTCCAGAGAGAATGCGTTCGCAAATCCCATCTTCGATATAGGTTTGGATGGCCCGTTTCAGCGGGCGGGCACCAAATTGGACATCGTAGCCCTTGGTGGCCACAAACTCCTTGGCCTTGTCGGTGATCTGAACAGTATAGCCCAAATCGCCGATACGCTTGTAGAGTCCGCGCAACTCGATGTCTATGATCTTCTTGATGGCGTTCAGGTCAAGCTGGTCGAAGGTAATAATCTCGTCCAGGCGGTTGAGGAATTCGGGCGAGAACTGCTTGCTCAAGCTCTTTTGGATGATAGAGCGGGCATATTCCTTGTCATGTTCGTTCATGTCGGCTGCATTCGATATACCTCCGGCATTGAACCCCACACCGCGGCCAAACTCCTTCAGCTGCCGTGTCCCGGCGTTCGATGTCATGATGATTACGGTGTTGCGGAAATCCACCGTCCGTCCGTTGCCGTCGGTCATCCTGCCTTCGTCAAGCGCTTGTAGCAACAGGTTGAAGATGTTGCCGTGTGCCTTCTCTATCTCGTCGAGTAGAACGATGGAGTAGGGATGACGGCGCACTTGCTCGGTGAGCTGTCCACCTTCCTCGTAGCCCACGTATCCCGGTGGTGCTCCGATGAGTCGGGAAGAGTTGAAACTTTCAGTATATTCGCTCATGTCGATACGGATAAGCGCGTCCTCCGAGCCAAACATGACCTCTGCAAGTTTCTTGGTGAGGTATGTTTTGCCCACGCCGGTAGGGCCAAGCAGCATAAATGCACCGATGGGACGGTTGGGAGCTTTCAGCCCGACACGGTTGCGTTGGATGGCTTTCACCATTTTATCGATGGCTCGGTCTTGTCCTATTACGCTTTCTTTGAGAATGTTTCCCATGTTTCTCAGGCGTTCGCCCTCGGCTTCTGCCATGCGCTGCACGGGTACACCTGTCATCATCGACACCACGCTGGCCACTTCGTTGTCGGTTACCGTCTGGCGGGAGGCATTATCGCCTTGCTGCCATCGCTGCTGCATGTCCTCGAGTTCCTGCTCCAGTTCGGTTTGCTTGTCACGGAACCCTGCTGCCAGTTCAAAGTTCTGATTGCTCACCGCCTGTTGCTTTTTCACCTTCACTTCTTCTATTTGTTTCTCCATGTCGGTGATTTCCTGTGGCACTTCAGCATGTTGCAAGTGCACACGGGCTCCAACCTCGTCGAGTGCGTCGATGGCCTTGTCGGGGAAGAACCGATCGGTGATGTATCGTTCGGTGAGCTTTACGCAAGCCTTGAGGGCTTCGTCCGTATAAGATACATGGTGATGCTCTTCGTAACGCTCCTTGATGTTTTCCAGAATCTGGAGTGTCTGCTCGCTCGTCGTGGGCTCCACCAATACCTTCTGGAAACGGCGTTCCAGAGCACCATCCTTCTCGATGGAATTGCGGAACTCGTCAAGGGTTGTGGCTCCGATACACTGAATGACGCCCCGGGCCAAGGCCGGCTTCATAATGTTGGCAGCATCCATGCTGCCCGGCGTAGAGCCTGCACCGATAAGTGTGTGTATCTCGTCGATAAAGACGATGATGTCGGGATGCTGCTCCAATTCTTTCAGTAGCGCGCGGATACGTTCCTCAAACTGCCCCCTGTACTTGGTTCCTGCCACAATGGCGGTCATGTCGAGACTTACCACTCGGCGATTGAACAGAATGGGAGATGTGAGACGTTTCGAGATGAGTTGTGCCAAACCTTCCACGATAGCACTCTTGCCCACTCCCGGCTCACCTATTAATATAGGGTTGTTTTTCTTGCGGCGGCATAAAATCTCGGTCACGCGTTGAATCTCCTTTTCGCGGCCTACTACCGGGTCGAGCTTGCCTTCGGCTGCCGCACGTGTGAGGTCAGTCGAAAAATTATCGAGAAGCGGGGTGTCGCTCTTGCCTTTGGGCTGTGCGGTTGTCGTGGAGCGACGCTGATTCCCGCCTTGGCGATTGAATGGCGTGGCATCTTCGAACTCCTCCTCATCCTCGTCAGGCAGCCCCAAGCCGTCGGTTGTCGGCTTCTTCTGCAGCTGCTGAATAGCCTTTTCGTAGTCCAACTTGTTATCCTCCAACACCTCTTTGGCACCATTGTTCATCTGATCATGCAAGATGGCGAGCAATAAATGCTGGACATCTACTATCTGAGTATGCTGGATGCGGGCTTCGAGGACGGCCAATTTCAAAATGTTGCTGGCCTTGTCGTTGAGCACAAGCTCACTTGGATGAGCCGGCGTGCTCCCCTGGTCGGTGCGCACACGCTCTTCCAATGCAGATTTTATATTGGGAATATTGAGTTCCAAACGGTTAAGGAGGTCTATTACCGGACCGCCCTTCTCCCTAAGGATGCCGAGCAGGAGATGCTCCGGCCCAACAAAACTGCTGGCCAGGCGTGTCGCCTCCTCTCTGCTGAAAGCAAGTATTTCTGATACTTTGGGTGAAAATTGACTGGTCATGTTTTATCCTTTTTTTATCCTTTTCAGGTTAAAATCCTATTGAATGCTAATTAAATACAATATGCAACTACCGTGCCAAAAGCCTTGGTATGTATGTTAATAATCGTCATCTCCTTGTTGTATAGAGTTGCACGGCCGGTCTACAACCCGCAAACATCTTTGTATGGACAAGTGATACAGCGAGTGCCGTCCTCGGTGGGAACAAAGCTTTGTTCGGGGTCGAAGATGTTGCCAACGAGGTCTTTGAGGGCTTGGACGAACTCATCGTATTTCATGTCGATGTCGTTGATTTTCTCACGTTTGCCCTTTCCTGCAGTGAACAATAGGGTGGGGTCGTAGTCGTCGGAAGCAGTTTGCCGGACAAAGAAGAGTGCCGGCGACACGGGCAGCTGCTCTGGGTTGACCGTCTGTTGCGCCTTCTCGCCATGGCGAATAATCCCGGCATAGAGAAATGCCTGCAGGTAATAGGCCGTGTGTTTGGTGTCGATATATCGAGGGTTAAAGATATCTTCAACCGTCGAGGGTAGTGAAGACAGCGGGCTCCCGGTTTTGTAGTCGACCACCCGAATCACTTGCTGTCCATCTTTCATCACCCGATCCAAGCGGTCTATCTGCCCGCCCACGTTGAGGGTGCGCTCTTTTCCCTGTACTTCAAATGTCAGGTTGTCATAGAAACTACCCTCCAATGCCAGAATGTCGAAGGGTGCAAGCTGCTTGTCCAAGGCCAAAAGGCGTTCCAAATACAACCTTACTACTTTTTTGTTGAGTCGTTGCAGGCCGTTGTATTGGGGCGTGAATCTGTTGTCGTCCACCTTGAACAGTATTTCCCTGAAAGCCTGATCTATATGTCGGTCGAGTATGGATTTGTTTTTTTGAAAGACCGCAATGCTTTCGGCTGTGACGGGCTTGGTGCAATGATCGGACAAGGCAAGGTATATCAATTCGGCCGACCTGTGGAAGATATTGCCAAAGGTTACGTTGTCTATTTCTTCTTCATCGTCGTTGTTTTCCTCCCGCAGACGACACACAGTGTTATAGTAGAATTGCAGTTGACAGCGTAGATAGCGGTTGATTGCCGATGGAGAAAGATGCTCCATGGAGTCGAGTTTCTGCCTGATAACAGCGTTTTTCTCAATGGGGCGACGCTGAATCAGGGTGACATCCTGACCCGATTGCAAAGTCTTGTAGCCGATATGCTGTCTGCCGGCATTCTCGACCATGAACTGCAACATGAACCTGCTCATCTCACCCCGCTGCCCATCATCGGTCGAGTTGTTGTAGGTCAGCGTGATGTCTCCGGCCCGTTGCAACAGCGAATAGAAGTAATAGGCATAGATGGCTACCTTGTTTTCCACGGTGGTAAGTTCGTAGCCAGCACGGAGCGAATGGGGAATAAACGATGCGTCGTTCACGTTCTTGGGCAGGTTGCCCTCGTTGCACGACAGCAACAACACATGGTCGAAGTCCAGGTTGCGCGTTTCGAGCACACCCATGATCTGGATACCCAACAGCGGCTCCCCGTGGAAGGGAATTGTAGTGCTTTGTATCATTTGGGTCAGGAGTCGTTGGAGGATAGAGACCGATACAATCTGCTTGCCGCTTTCTTCATCAATGTTCCCATACGTCAATCCTGATTTCTCGGTGGTCGCAATCATGATGTCGTCCAAACGGTTGATCAGTGTGTACATCCTGAATACCGATTCGTGCATCAATGGATTTTGCTCATCCCTCGACCCAATACCGATGCGCTTCAGAATGCCCGCTATCCACGACAGAACAGGTAGTTTGCCGTCTTCCGCTTTCACATCGGCAAACAGGTCAGTCATGGCCTCGTCGTATTCCTTTGTCAGCAACGTGCGGTTGGGAAAGTAATGCTTGTGAGTGTTCAGCTCGTTCAAAAGCAATGCACAGTCGTCCGAAAGGTATTTTGCGTACGGGTGTCTCAACACTTGGTTAACATACTTAAGCCTGAACTTATCACTGTTTTCCACCCTTCCAAGCAGCTGTAAGTTCAACAACACGTTGACCAGCGTGCCGACCGGTGACGATGCCAAGGGATAGCCGGTTGTAATGTTCACGTTTTCGACCTCCTCGGGCAGACAGTGGATGACGGTTTCCAGCAGGTTTTCATTACCCAACACAATGGCCGTACGACTTCCGTCTTTGATACGGTCGCCCTGTTTCAACCATTCGCTTACGAATCTTGCCTGGATGTTCTCCGTGGGCGCAGAGATGTAGGTGATGTCTTTCGGAGCCGACATATTGTTGTAAATCTCATCGGTCGACAAGTTTTTGGAGATACGCGATGGGGATAGTTCGTTGGGGAATTTGTCAAGATATTCTGCTATGTATTTGCCGGCTTCATTGCTCTTGTTCATGTAGTATTGGTCGTAATCCCAATAAAACTCGGCTCGTCCTTCCGCCTTGAGACGACGGAACAATTGTTGTTCTACCTTTTGCAACAGGTTGAAACCTATAAATATATAATGTTTATAGCGAAACTCTATTTGCTTGGTTTCGGCCACCTGTCGGTACAACATGCCCTCGTATGCCAGGTTGTCAGCTTCGAGTTTCTTCCTGTACTGATGGTATATCTCGGCCAAATGCCGCCATATATCGTTGAAACGCTGTTGCATTTCGGTGTTGTCGAGCATCTTGCCAAAAAAGTTTTCCAAGCTCTCGCGCTGTGCGTCGCTCAGGAAAGAAAAGTCTTTCATTTCCTGCCAGGCCTCCAAATTGATAAACAGCTTGTCGGCATCGGCCATGTTTTTGTCTAAATCGTCGAAGTCGGACAACAGCAACTGTCCCCACGAATAGAAGTGGTCGAGCGGCTCGTCGCTGCCCGTAACTTCGCAGAAAGTGTTGTAAAGTCTGAAGACGAGAAGTATCTGGTCGGGCACGCTCCATTCGGAGTGTTGGCGAAAGAGGTCGCTGATGGTGATGTAGGCCGGGCTCCACAGCGGTCGGCCGGCTTCCTCATAGAGTGCCCGGTTGAGAAACAACGAGGCGCGTTTGTTTGGAAACACTATCGCCGTGTCGCTCAATCCCTCGGGATGTTTGGCCAATATGTCCTTGGCTACATATTGTAGAAACGATTTCGTCATTCTTCTTTTTCTTTTTTTACAGACCTCTATGTCTTATTTTACACTTACAACCCGGTTTGTGCGTATATACCACAGATAGCCCGATATGTTGTTATAGCCCATGTCGTGCAACAAGTCCATGTAGGTTCTCACCTGCTCATGGTGGTCATCGTATTCCCTGCCGGTCTTGAAGTCAATAACGACCATCTCCTCTCCATTGTAAATAACACGGTCGGGGCGTTTTTCTTCCACTATTCCCAAGTGGCTGTTGTAGGAGAGGATGGCACATTCGTTAAATACTTTCCAGGTCGGAGCAAACCAGTTGGCTACTTGCGGGCTTTTCATTCGTTCGTCTATGATACGTTGAAGTTCTTCGCGGTTCATGGGTTTATCATACAGCACCCCGTCAAACTCCAGTTGGTTGATGGCCCTGCCCACATCGCTGATGTTTCTAATCGATGCAAAGAGAGCATGCAGGATATTGCCGGTTTGTATATAACTTCGCCTTTTTTCTTGTTTCTCTAACTCCTCGTCGGGGGTGATGAAGTCGGCACTGTCGTTACTCTGGCGGAAACCGGCCTTAGCTTCATAGTTCCTGACAACTACTCTGATGCCCTCCTCTGTTTGTTCAAAAACATTACGAGTGGATTTCTTGTGTGTGTCTTCGTCGGGGCATAGATTCCCAAGACGGAAGGTGGTGATACCGTTTTCATCGTCTTCCACCGTGTGTTCGGGCAGCATGTCGGCGAGCGATATCATCGGGGCCTGTGTTATGTCATCGCCTTTGTAATCGGGGTCGGCTCCGCGATAGTTGATGACCTGCCTGATCAACATTGAAGGGAATTGGGGAGTTTCGTTCCTTCCTATCACAAAGAGGTTGTTGCCCGCACGCGTAAAAGCCACGTAGAGCACGTTGAGATTGTCCACATAGTTTTTCAGATGCTCGCTTTGGTAGTCGATGTTGTAGATAGATTGTTGCAGCCTTTTGGCATATAGGTTGACCGGTACTACGGGAAGTCGGTTGTAAGGCTCGCTTGGCGGCGTCATCCAGAGCACTTCGCCCAGCATCTCCAACTCCCAGTCGCAATAGGGAATGATGACATTATCAAACTCCAGCCCCTTGCTCTTGTGCACGGTCAGCAGCCTGATGCCATCCACCTCGTCACTGTGTATGGTTTTGTCGGAAATGGTATTTTCCCATTCCTTGATAAACTCCTCCACATTGGCAACATGATTTTGCATGAAAAGGGAGAGATGGTCGAAGAATGCGCACATGTAGGCGCTTTGTCCATCCAGCTTGTCGAGCTTGAAGATACGGTAGAGTTGTTCTGCCATATCGATGAGTGGGGTAGAGAGCAACGCATCCCACCGTTCGGTCATCTCTGTGGGTAGAAGGTTAAGCAGGTCGTCGTTACCTACAAACAACCGACTGTCATCGGTCATTTTCTCTTCGTTGCAGACCTTGCGGTAGGTCTTGGCCAATGCAGCGGCAGCCAGCTTGTCGTCAGGATGAGTGAGCAGATACATGGCTCTCACAATGGTACACACTGCTAACGAGGCACCGAGCCGGAAAGCCTCGTCAGACACCATGCTCACCATTTGCGACTTACCGTTTACCGTGATGGGGTTTTGCTGGAAGTAATTGGCTAATAGCTGTATGTGTTTTTTCTTCCTTATTAATATGGCAATCTTTTTCGGAGGTATGCCAGCTCCCAGGAGTTGTTCCAGGAGTTGCTTCACCTCCGTTATAACGTTGTTCTCGTAATCGTCCTTGGGCAGTAGCTTGATAGTCACCGACCCGGCATGGCTTTCATCTTCCTCAAGTTGTTTGGGTGCTGCTTTTTGAACTACGTCGTCGTAAGCCCGTCGAATGTCGAGTGCTTCCCGAAGCAGGGCCGGCGGAGCGTCAAATGCATGTAGCTCGGCCAACGCGTTGTCAGAGGTTGTCTTGGCGGCAATCTTGAAGAACGCATTGTTAAACCGTATGATGTTACGTTTGGACCGATAGTTGGTGTCGAGTGTTTTTATTCGTATGCGGTTGTCGTTCTCGGGCGTCAGGTTCTGCAGCAGTCTCCAATCCCCGCTTCTCCATCGGTAGATGCTCTGCTTCACGTCGCCCACAATGAGCGAACCGTTGTTGTGGGCCAGGCAGTCGTCCAGCAATACCTTGAAATTGTTCCATTGCACAGTGCTCGTGTCTTGAAACTCATCAATCATGATATACCGCAACTGTGCACCGGTCTTCTCGTAGATAAACGGCGAATCCTGTTCGTCGATGAGGTCGTTCAGCAGTTTCTGAGTGTTGCTCAGTGGATAATTGTTGTCGGCAATGTTGATGGCATTCACTTCCTGCTCAATGCGGCCGAGCAGGCGAAGCTCATGGAGGTTGCGCAGCGTCAGGTCCACCGAGTTGATGACCACGCATTGTTTCTTGCGCTCCTCTTCAGCACGGTCGAGCAAGGCTCCCACTTCGTTGATGATAATCTTCCCTTCTGGGGTGTTGATGTCGGCCTTTTTTACCATCGAGGTGTGGTCGGCAATGGCTTTGGCCATGGTTTTGGAGGGGAAGTCGCTTTTAAGAAAATCGTCCGATGCCAATTTGGCAAAATAACCGGGCGCATTTTGGCTCCCCCTGTTGAAGTGTGCATCCTCCAACTGATATTTGTCGGCCAGGTCTTGGTATTCTTTTGCGAAGCCGGCCATCGTTTCGTAGGCCTCTTTTTTTATGGCCCGGAGTTTGGCGTTGTAATTTTTGAAGAAGTTGGGATCGGTCATAATGCGCCTGAATTCCTTCTGATGATCTTTGTAGAAGTCTTTGAAAATGTTTTCGCCAAACTCCTTGATCAGTCCGATGACATTCCAGTTCTTCTCGTCGTTTATCTTTTCTGTCACAAAGTCCATAATCCACGACAGCAGCGGGTCGCTGTCCTGTTGTATGTTTTCGATGATGTTGTCCACCGCCCGCGACTCTACTTCCAGGTCGTTGAGCCCCACTTGCAGGTTGGCCGTAAGGCCGAGTTCCCGTGCGAGGTTGCGCAAAATGCTTTGGAAAAAGCTGTCGATAGTCTCCACCCGGAAATAATGATAATGATGCAGAATGAGGTTCAAGGCCTCCTGAGCCCTATCGCGTATGGCTGTGTCTGCCATGCTGGGAAAGGCTTTTCGCATGGAGTCCATGTACGATTCAGAGTCGGGTAACGCGTTGGCAATGCCGTAGAGCTGGCTCAATATGCGCGTCTTCATCTCTTCGGTGGCCTTGTTGGTAAAAGTCACGGCAAGGATATACCTGTAATTTTGTGGCTCCTGCACGAGTAGCTTGATATATTCCACGGCCAGTGTGAAGGTCTTTCCACTGCCAGCGCTGGCTTTATAAACGGTAAGTGGTTTGTTGTTTTGTATCATCGGTCTCTCTGCTTTCATAGGGATAAGCTTTCACAAAGATACCCCTTTTGGCTGAAAGCGCCAATGTTATACTGTGTTTTTTCGCGAGACCGTTGCATGATGCGGACGTGTGGCGCACGTAGATGGCTGATGATATGGTGGTCAGACGATGAAATATAAAGGGGTAGGAAGAAGCCTGCCCGTGCTTAGCCTATAAAAGAAAAAATATAATGAGGGAAAGAGCGGAATACGGGAATCGAACCCGCCTCCCAGGCTTGGGAAGCCCGTGCACTACCGATGTGCTAATTCCGCATGCTGCTGTCTTTATAGACTTCTACAAAGAGCGTTTCTGAAAAAATCGTCTGCATACACCGTTTCTGTTCTGAACGGAGAGCCGACACCCGGACTCGAACCGGGGACCTACGCATTACGAATGCGTTGCTCTACCAACTGAGCCATGTCGGCAATTTGCGAGTGCAAAGATATGTGTTTTTTTTCGAACCTCCAAATAATTGCCCGCAAAACATTTTCAAAATAAATTCGTGCGCGAGCAAATTTAATTCCCATTATAGATATTGTAGCCCCATACGAACAATTCAGCAACCAATAATGTATATAGCAAAATAGATTTGGTTTGTTTTGGAAGTTTTGGAAAGGGAAGTTCCACTTTTTTTTCTTTATGCGAAAAAGTATAATATAAACGATAGGAAAGAGTATTGCGGCTGGTGCTACAATGATAATGTTGGGGTTTGTTTTTATTGCACTTGCAAAATTCCCCTCAAGCAATAGGGTGGTAGCTCTTGTCAGGCCGCAGCCGGAACACGGAAGCTTTTCCTTTTGCCACTTCCTTGGTCATACCAATCTGTTTCGCCTCCCGGTTCACAGCGCAGATCCGGCTTCCATGTAAATACATTGGCAAATGTATTCATTTCAATCAAATTAACCAAAGTTATTTTAAAAAAGTTATTCAAATTTACATTCCAATCAGGCAAATGCAGTCTTGTTTCTGCAAGCCTGAAGATATATGGCTGTTGGAAGACAGTTGGCCCCGACGGCATTTCCCGTTTTGGCTTATCACAAGTTCAGATTTTCTATGTAGGTGAGGTCAGTTTTTCGTATAAAGGCGAGGGCTTGCCCCCGTCTCTGTCATACATGGTTAATAGTGTATTTATCTTGACAAACACCCTTCCATATTTCGCGTATTTCAAAACGCAAATCCTTTGACTCGAAATTCGCAAATTTTGAGACAATTCGTAGTAGCCTAATAGTCAGCTACTTCGCAAACCTTATCTTGCAATCCCAATTTTATTGTGCAGCGTTGAGTATCGAATGGCTATGCGATGAAGCCCTAAACATGCAGCGACTACACTTCTGTCACATGGCCATGAACATCAAAACACGAGGCGATAAGAGCGTAAACGCAACGTCTTCGGCTTATTTCTGTTTTTCCAACTGAATACACCCGTCAAAACATGGCGCCTTTTTCTCTGGTTGTTCATAAAACAATCGCTGAGATTTGGTAGTTTTATTTTACAACGATTGACAATTTGTGCTGACACAGCAGCAGGTAAAGCATGGACGTGGGCTTGCCCTATCTCAGCATCCATATCGTGAGTATGATGTGGGTATATACAAGGCACGGGAATGAAGCTGAGCCGGCATGACACGACAAAGCCTGATACGGGTTACATATCAGGCTTTGCAAGGGGTGACGAAAATATGGTGTATAACCTCCTATCAGGCAGCGCAGAAGAAAAGTACTATAATCTGTGCCGTCAGGATTCTGAGGAACATGCTGAGCGGATAAACCGTGGAGTAGCCTACGGCAGGTGCTTCTTTCGAGCAGCTGGAGTTGGCATACGCCAAGGCTGGTGGGTCGGTGTAGGTTCCGGCCAGCATACCCATGATAGTGAAGTAGTTGAACTTATACTTCAGGCGTGCTATCGTGCCCACAATGAGAATGGGGATAACGGTGATGAGGAAGCCGGTATATACATACTTCAGGCCGTCGCCCGAGACAACTGTATCCCAGAATCCGGCTCCGGCCTTGATGCCCACGCCGGCGAGGAACAGCACCAAGCCGATTTCGCGAAGCATCATGTTGGCCGAGGTGGTGGTATAGGTAATCAGCTTGAAATGGTAGCCGAAGCGCCCGATAAGGATGGCAATGATCAGCGGGCCGCCTGCAATACCTAATTTCAGGGGCACGGGTATGCCGGGAATGGCGAATGGAATGCTTCCGAAGAGAATACCAATCATGATGCCAATAAATATGGTGGCAATGTTAGGAACGTTCAGTCGTCTTGCGGAGTTGCCCATCAGGTCGGCCACGCGCTCTACGTTGTCCTCGCGCCCTACGACCATAATTTTGTCGCCCACTTGGAAGTGGTGGTTGCGGCTGGCAAAGAGATCCATGCCCTGACGTGAGATTCGGGTGATGTTTACTTTATAGAGCCCGTTGAACTGCATCTTGCTCAGCACCTTGCCGTTCATCTTGGGGTTGGTCACTACAATGCGCTTGGCTATCATCTGCCGCTTGTCGGACTCTTGGTAGGCGTCCCATTCGGGTTCCACTTCCGGGCCTATGAAGGCCTTGATGGCTTCGGCTTCAGACTCTGCGCAGACGATGAGCACCTCGTCGCCAATATGGAGCACGGTGTCGCGCTTGGGTGTGTGCACTTCCCCGTTGTGGAAAATGCGGGTGCAAACATAGTCGCGGTTCAGAAATTCAGCTATCTCCATGAGGTTGCGCCCGGCTATGGGGGCATTGCTTACCTTGAGCGTCATGGCATGTGGCTTGACATGTGGATTCTCGGCTTCGGCTTCGTCGAGCTTCGATTCCTCCTCCTCTAACTTGGTCTTGGTGATGTATCTCACGGCAATGGTTGCCCCGATGATGCCCAATACACCCAGAGGATAGGCACAGGCATAGCCGTTGGCTATCTGCGGGATGTTGCCATTGGTGAACACAGCGGCCAAAGCCTCATTGGCCGCACCAAGTCCCGGGGTGTTGGTCACGGCTCCATAGAGTGTGCCGACCATCATGGGCAGGTTGTTGGGATTGTCTGTATCGAAGAACAGATAATAACAGGCAAACATCACCAGGACGTTCAGCAGAATGGCCGTAGCGGCCAAGAGGTTGAGCGTTACACCGCCCTTGCGGAAACTTTCGAAGAAACCGGGTCCCACCTGAAGGCCTATACAGAAAACAAACAGGATAAGACCGAAGTCTTGCACGAATGTAAGAATTGGGGTAGGAGCCGTGAAACCTATATGTCCGGCAACGATGCCGGCGAAAAGAACAAAGGTAACGCCAAGCGATATGCCCGCGATTTTCACTTTCCCCAATAGTACACCAACAGCAATTACGATGGCAAACAGCAGGGCTATATGCGCAACCGAATCCTGGGTGGTAAAGAGATTGATTAACCAGTCCATTTTTTAATTTTGTTGATAATTATGAATGAATGCAAAATTACATAATTTAACGCTAATGGCAAAGCGTTTGATGTTATATTATGTGTAAACGAAGTTGAGAACGAAGATGACGGAAAGGACGATCAGAGTCCAGTTTAGCTCCTTCCACTTGCCAAGGCAAAGCTTGAGAATGACGTAGCTCAGAATGCCAAGGCAGATACCGTCGGCAATGCTGTAGCACAGCACCATGGTGATCATGGTGATGAAGGCGGGGAAAGCTTCGGCCACATTGCCTAAGTCTATTTTCTTCACAGAATCGAGCATCAGCACACCAACTAAGACTAATGCACCCGATGTGGCAGCGGCAGGAATGAGCAGGAAGATGGGGGAGAGGAGTAGGGCGAAGAGGAAGAGCACGCCGACCACGAAGCTCGTCATGCCGGTTCGACCGCCCTCGGCAATGCCCGAAGCGCTCTCGATGTATGTGGTGATGGTGCTCGAACCGAGGAATGCCCCGCAGGTGGTGCCAATGGCATCGCTCATCATGGCCTCCTTCACCCTCGGAATGCTGCCGTCAGGACGTACGATTCCGGTTTTCTGTGCCAGTCCCACGAGCGTGCCCACGGTGTCGAAGATGTTGACAATGAGCAGCGAAATGACTACCAGGAGGGTGTTATAATTGAGTAGACCGTTGAAATCGAACTGGCAGAATGTGGGAGCGAGGCTGTGTGGGGCCGACACGGGAATCCAACCGTCGGGAATGGCCGTGACCCCCATGGGGATTCCCACTATCGTGGCGATGATGATGCCGTAGAACAATGCCCCCTTGATCTGCTTGGCCATGAGTATTCCGCTGAGCATAATGGCGATGATGCCAAGAATGGATATGGGCGTAAACTCGCCCAGCCCTACGAAAGTTCCCTCTTTGGGCACGATGATTTCAGCATTCTTCAAACCGATAAAAGCAATAAACATACCTATTCCGCCCGATATGGCATATCGTAAATTCTGCGGTATGGCATCGAGAATCATCTCGCGAATATTGAAAAATGTGATGAGTAGGAAGATGATTCCCTCTATGAGCATGATAGCCAGCGACTGTTGCCACGTGTAGTGCATGGCCTGGCAAAGGGTAAAAGCAAAGAAGGCATTGAGCCCCATGCTGGGAGCTTGGGCAAAGGGTAGCTTGGCCATGAAGGCCAGCAGCAGGGTGGCTATGGCAGATGCCAGTGCAGTTGCCGTGAATAGCGCACCCTTGTCCATGCCTGTGGTGGCGAGGATGGCCGGGTTTACGGCAAGGATGTAGCTCATGGTGAGGAATGTGGTGGCACCGGCAATAAGCTCTGTTCGTAATGGTGTGAGCGTGGAATTGAATCCTAAAGTTTTCTCTAAGAGTTTCATAAAATACAGTTGCTTAGTATGTGTATGTTCTGTTTCTCAAGATGTTAGTCTTGCTCGGATATGATGTTGTATTGTTCGAGCCATGCATCTATCAGCTTTCGGGCTATGGAAAGCTTCTGAGGAATGCGGGGCAGGTTGTCGTATCTGAACCAGCTTCCCTTGGAGAGTTCGGTTCTTTGCAGATGTACTTTGCCGGAAACATAGTCGGCATTAAACCCCACCATAAGTCCGCAGGGATAAGGCCAGGGCTGTGAACCGAAGTAGGTGATGTTTTCGATGCTGATCCCTGTTTCCTCCATCACCTCGCGGCGGACGGCTTCTTCCAGGGTTTCTCCGGTCTCCACGAACCCTGCCACGAGTCCGTAAAAGTCTGATTTGAAGTTGTTGGCATGCACCAGAAGAACCTCGTCGCCACGATGTATCAGCACGATAACAGCCGTGGCAAGCTGCGGCCACACCTCTTTGCCACACTCCGTGCAACGTTTGGAGATATCGGTATGCATGCGCATGGGTGCTCCGCATACCCCGCAAAACCTGGTGTTCTGATCCCAGTAGAGCAGTTCGCGGCATTTGCCGGCCTTGACATAGAACTCGTGGGGAAGGTGATAGAACGATTCCCGCAGGCCTACGAACTCGTAGCCCTTGTTTGCAAGCTCGGTATTGGTTACCACAATGTTGTGTGGGTTGTCAAGGTTGAAAGCCTTTACCGGGCTTCCATCGT
>CAYVGR010000034.1:0-14510 GCA_964450065.1 uncultured Prevotella sp.
CAACGAGTTATTAATCGTATCGCCGATAAGCATTAATGGCAACGCGAATAAGCATTAATGGTAACGCGAATAAGCATTAATGGTAACGCGAATAAGCATTAATGGCAACGCGAATAAGCATTCATCGCAATAGCCATAGAAATGAGTGCGACGTGTATCCTTATGGAATGTAGCCTACACACTGTATCTTCTTAGTTTTGATCCGTGTAACACGGTGTTAATCTGAATGTTATGGTTGTCCGACGTGCCTATTGTGAATAGGATAAATGCACGTTACCCTGCCAGCCCTACCGATCTCATACGTGTGATAGGTTGAGCTCTAATTCGTGAGAATTCGTGAAATTCGTGGTTAGAAATGGATCCCGCATCAGTTCTATCCGGCGATAAAAATCAGTCCCGCCAACGAGTAGATGATATCAGGAAACCGAGGTCTATTGCCTTCTGAACATTTCTTTCTTTTATGTTTTACCTTTGCATCGATAATATTAAAGTATATGAGAAATGAAACGTATTCTATTATTCGCCATTCTCATAATGGGTATTTCAGCAAATGTGATGGCACAGACAAAAATCAGGGTAAGTGTAAACGGTAGGCAGTTTACCGCAACGCTGGCAGACAATGAGACGGCACGGGAACTGGTGAAACGCCTTCCGGTGACATCGACCATGTACGACATGAGCAGGGTTAATGAGTATGGCTACTTCGACAGCATGGACGAGGACGCGCGCTATGCGTCGCGCGAGGCCTTAAACAGCCAGCGTACCAAAGACTATGCACAGGGAAAGTATGAATTGGCAGGTGGCGTTATAGAGAAAGAACAGATAGATGACAAGACGCCATTCTTCGTGAAAGATTATTATGATTACTATAAGACCTGCCGGGGATATCATGAGCGCTCGCTCAATTCTAATGGAGGCTGGAACAAGATAGGCTGCATCTCCTTCGTCAACACCAAGCTGTTACAGTTTAGCAAGGAGATCCGCAATGCGGTGATGATGATTCATGGCGAGAAGGCACACTCCTGTTATTTCAGCCGAGATGCCTATCGCGATATGACCGAGGGGTCTAAGTATGCATCAAACAAGCTTCTCTATATCATTCCGGGAGCCGTACACACCGACCTGTATGATGGGGGGAATAACCACTTTATTCCTTTTGACCAGATGGAAGCCTTCTTCAGGGAGTATCTCTGTCAATGATGCTGCAGAAAAGACAACGTGATGGAAGGTCGTGACTTTTTATTCTGCCAGCGGGTAAGTCATATTATTGTTTTCTGGTAGGCCATTAAATATAAAAAAGAATCATGCGAGAATGCCCTTGTATCAGCATTCTCGCATGATTCTTTTTATGAATTAAGTGATGCCAGGCAAATAGCGACGGCACTGCCGTTGATGCTGTTCTGTCCCACGGGTGCCATCTCTATTCGCTATAACAGACCTTGCAGAGGCATGATGATTACCAGCCTGGATTCTGCTTGAGATTAGGATTGTTGTCCATAATGCTTTGCGGGTATGGGAAGAGGCGGTGCTTCTCCTGCCACCCTACCTCAAAGCCGGCATCCTTTGCCTCGTGGGTATGAATAATGTAGAAGCGGCTGTTGGCTTCGGTACCATGCTCCCACGTCACTTGCTCGCCCGACTTCGGTGCGCGGAACAGCTTGTCGAAGAGATGAGGAACGGCCGATCCTGCATTCTTCAGATGAGTCATTGCGGCTGTAACCTCGGGGAGGTTCTGGGTCGCGGCCTCCCTGCTCCAACGCATGACATCCTGATAACGGCACCCCTCGAACCACATTTCGTACGACTTCTCGCGAATGAGCGTACCCATGTTGACCGTTGTACTTACCGTCTTGGAACCTGCACGTTGCTGAATCATGTTGATATACTTCTTTGCCTCGCCGTTGTCTCCCGTCTGGAGGCAGCACTCGGCATAGTCGAGCAGCACCTCGGCATAACGCATCACGATGATGTTGTTCAGGCGGAGGTTATTGCCATAGGTACCGCCATCTGTACAGTCAGCCGCATGGATCAGATGCTTGAAAGGAAGATAGAACGACTGGTCATACAGTCCCTGGGTAACATCAGAGATGCCCACTTCCTTAGACGCCTTCAACTGCTCAGGAGTCATTTTGTTCAAATTCTCGTTTACATACTTCATGTCAGCAATGCCCGATGTCTGATATACAGCATCGTCAATATGCATCAGAGTAGCCCTGAAACGCTTGGAATCGCCGTCATTCTCATGAAACTCCTCGCCATACCACTCGGGCACGCCGATTGAGCCCCAGCCATCAATACCGCAGTAGTTGCCGGCAGGATTTGACTTGAAGTTGCCTGCACGCCAGTTGAAGCAGTTAGACTCCATCCATGTAGACTGGTTCATGTAGCCCCAGCCGCTACCTGTGCTCCAGTCTCCCGCTGCCTGGTTGTAGTACATGTTCATCTCGAATACCTTTTCCGGGCATCCGTCACCCTCTACGTGGAAGAGCTTCTGGTAATCATCGCCGGAAACAAGGGCATACTTGCCAGAGTCGATAACCTTCTTGAAACACTCCTTGGCATCAGCATATTTGCCAGCAAACAGCAGAGCCTTACCGGCAAGCGCGTAAGCGAAGCCCTTGGTCACACGATAGGAGCCATACTTGTCGTTCACGCTTTCGCGTTCGGTAAGATTGCCTACGGCATCCTTGCACTGCCTGGCGACCCACTCAAAATACTCCTGCTGTGTCATTTCGCTATTAGTAGGAACCACAGCGGCGTCCAGCAAATGATCTACAAAAGGAGGCTGCCCCCAATAAGTGGCCAGCATGAAGAAGTTGTAAGCACGCAGGACCGTAGCCTCGGCAACGGCCTGTTTCTGGAAGTCGGTAGCCGGCTCAGGAAAATGATCCAGAATAAGATTGTCCTTATAGATGGAGAGATACAGCCCTCTATATACGGCATTGATTGCCTCGGGGGTATGGAGGTAGCGGAACTCGTCTATCGATCCGCCAAACTCGTGGTCGCCATAGTTACCTCCACCGTAGCTCACATCGTCGCCCGGGTGATTGGCCAGCACTTTGCATGGCGTATAGATAGATGGTCCTATCGAAGTGCGCGCCATAGTTTCCACCTGGAAGGCCTCGTATGCGGCGGCAAGTGCCTTCTCGCAGTCAGCATCTTTATTATAGAAGTTGGGAGTAGGAATCGTTCCCTTCTGCTCGATGTCGAGTTTATCCTCACATGAGGTAAAGAATGTTACGCTGATCAACAGCGCAAACATCGGAATTATATGTTTTTTCATCGTTGAGTCGATTTTTCATTAGAATGTAATGTTTAGACCAAAGACTACCTTCTTGGACGTTGGGTAGTTACCATTATCGAATCCGCGGGAAGCCCCACTGTTGAGTGATGATGTTTCCGGATCAGCACCTGGATAGCTTGTGATGGTAAAGAAGTCATCAAGCGAAATGGAGAGTCGTAAGGCGCTTATGAGTAACTTTCTGGTCAAACGGGCAGGAATGGTGTAGCCGAGCTGGATCTGCTTGAACTTGAAGTATGATCCACTAAAGACGGCAGCACTTGAACTGAAGAACGTCCAGTCGGTCGCAACCTTCTTCATATCGGGATATTGGGTGTTGTCACCAGCCTGCTTCCATGAATCTTTCCAATAGGTATCAATACCATTGATCTCGGGACGGTCTGCTGAAACCATAAGGTTGTAGATCTTGTTACCTGCAGCACCTGTTCCAAACACGGTGAGGTCGAAGCCCTTGTACTCAAGGTTCAGGGTGATACCATAGGTGAACTTGGGGATAGCCGATCCAATATCCTGCTTGTCTGCATCGGTAGGAGCGTCTGTAATCTGGCCATCCTTGTCGTAATAGAGGGCCTTGCCTGTCTCCGAGTCAATGCCCGCATACTTGAAGCCATAGAAATACCACATGGGGTGTCCTGCCTCGAACGTAGGCTGAAGTTTGTTGTTGAAACCACTGATACCCACCTCGCTATAACGTGGGAGCAGCGAGTTCACCTTCTGTACTTCATTCTTCAAAGTAGAGAAGTTAGTGTTGACGCTATACTTGAAGTCACCAATATGGTCGCGCCAGCCAAGCTCCACATCAACACCCGTATTGAGGATCTCGCCGGTATTGTATGTTGCACTGCTATAACCAATCTCTGGATAAGGCTGAATGTTGATGAGCAGGTCTCGGGTCATCTTGCGATACCAGTCGAAGCCAAATGTCAGTCGGTCGTTGAGGAAGCGGGCATCAATTCCGAAATCTACCTGTTCTGCGGTCTCCCATGTCAGATCGGGGTTGGCAAATCCTGTAGGAGCCGCTCCGGTTGTAGCCTTTTCCGTGAAGTTATAATAACCACCAAAGCCAATTGTAGAGTTATATTTGTAACCATTTAGGATATTGACGTTACCATTCTTACCCCAAGAAGCACGAAGCTTCAGGAAGGAAACAGCATCGTTGCTGACGGCATTCTTAAAGAAGCTCTCATTACTGATCGTCCAGCCGGCCGATACTGACGGGAAAGTTCCCCAGCGCTTGTCTGCAGAAAGCTTCGAAGCATCGAATGCGTCACGACGGATATTGAACTGGAAATAGTAACGGTTATCGTAGTTATAAGACAAACGGCCGAAGTAAGAAAGCTCGGTAGCATCTCCTGGCTGATTATTTGACAGGAGGTTGGCCTTGCCATTTGCATTCAGAAAATCGATGTACTGATAGTTGGGAGCTGCATCACCCTCAAGGATAGGATCTGTGGACGAAGACGAGGCACTCGTGTTGTCCCAGTGGTTCTTGGTAAACGACATACCGATCATCGCACCTACATTGTGCCTGCCGAAACTCTTGTTGAAGTTGGCGAAGTTCTCCCACTGATAATAGAGTCCTGCATTGGTATTTGCAGAAATGGAGTAGCTCGTACTTTGTGCCATCGAAGACAGCCAGAAGGGACCTGTGTAGTTATGCCCATTGCTATGGCTGATACGATAACCCAGACGAGATGTGACAGTCAGCCAATCTACGGGAGTGATGTTGGCAGCCAGCGATCCGCGCACGGAGACGCCATCATTGGTAGCATTGGTGCGATCGCGCATAGCAAGCGGATTGCCCGTAGCATCTTCCTTATACTTGGAGGTTCCATACCAGATCGGATTCTCATCGGTATATTCGGGAGGAGTCATCACATTACCATGATTTGCCTTACCCCACTGATCTTTCATATTCATACCCATATCATCGAGACTATATACGTATGCAGGTGTAAGCGGGTCAATGGATACTACAGAGTTGAGAAATGACTGATAGCCATTGCCTACCGACTTGACACTCCACTTCTCCACTGAGGTGCTACTTGTCACGTTGAGCCAGTCGAAGAACTTATAGTCAGCGTTCAGCTGTGCGGAGAAGCGCTTATAGACATCCTTGTCGCCCCTGACCATACCATTGTTATTCACTATGCCAAGCCCCGCAAGGAAGTGTCCCTTGTCGTTACCACCCTGGACGGTGAGGTTGTGCTGAAGGCTCCAGCTATTGCCGAACACCTCATCATACCAGTCGGTATCCGTCCCGTTGTAACCATTTGCCTGAAGTTTCTCGTCGGTAAGGTCACCCAGGTACTTGTGGTACTCGATATAGTCAGCAGCATGAAAGAGGTCGGCCTTCTTGCCCATCGACTGGCTTGCAGCCTTCAGGTTATAGCTGATATGTGCTTGTCCGCCACTGTTGGCACCACTCTTTGTAGTAATGAGCACAACACCATTACCAGCCTGGGCACCATAGATGGCTGCCGAAGCGGCATCCTTCAATACTTCGATCGACTTGATGAGCGAAGGGTCAAGGTACTGGATATTGTCCACCTTCAGACCATCGACAATCAGCAAAGGAGTGTTGGAACCATTCGAAGAGTAGCCACGTACACGGATCTCGGCACCGGCACCGGGAGCTCCGCTGTTGATAATCTGTACGCCGCCGACCTTACCCTGAAGGGCAGCGCCAGCATCGGTAGTGGTAAGGTTCTTGATATCATCACCACTGACAGAGGCAACGGCACCCGTTAAGTCGCTCTTCTTCTGGACACCATATCCGATAACCACGACGTCGCTCAACGTACTCGACTCCACCTTCAGCGTCACCGCGATGTTGTTACGGCCCGCCACAGCAATAGTCTGTGTCTGATAGCCGACGTACGAGATGCGGATTGAGGATTGCGGCCGAGCCTGCACGCTAAACCTTCCGTCCAGATCGGTAACGGTACCAGCCTGGTCGCCGACAACCCGGACAGTAGCTCCGATGATAGGTTCTCCACCTTCATCTTTTACTGTTCCTTCTACAATGTTCTGGGCCGAAATTCCAAGTGGAATCAAGCAGAACAAGAACAGTAACAACAACGGCCTTTTCATAGATTCAAAGTGCTCCATGTTAATACTCTGTTAAAATTTAACATAATTGTTTACTGGAAAAAAAGTAATGTTATTTAGGAAAAAAGTGTGTGATATTATTTAGGAAAAGTAGTGATATCATCGGAACAGCAGGGGTGCCATCTCCTTCAGGGAACGCCGCCAGGTGAGGAACTCGTGGGCTGTACCCTCGGAAACGAAGCCGTGGGCATTGTAGCCGGCGGCCTTGAGGGCATCTACGCTCTGCCTGATGCCATCGGGACGCTCCTTGCTGCCGCAGCTTTCGAAGATAAGTTTCACGTCGTTCTTGTTCTTGATCTCCTCGGGTGCATACTGCCCACCGCTCAGAAGCCCCCAGTAAGCAAACACCTCGGGACGGCGCAGAGTGATGAGCTTGGTGGTCATGCCACCCATGGAAAGGCCGGCCAGGGCACGATTGGCCTTATTGGGAAGGGTCTTGAAATGGCTGTCGATGTAAGGCATCAACTCATTGAGAAGCACTTCCTCGAACTCTTTGGCATCGAACTTGCGGATAGCGCCAAACTTGACGTCGTTGGTCAGACCATAGGTGGTGACAATGATGAAGGGTTTGCACTTGCCTTCAGCGATGAGATTGTCCATGATGAGATTGGCATGTCCCTGATTCATCCACGCTGTCTCGTTCTCACCCCAGCCATGCTGCAGGTAGAGCACGGGGAACTTCTTCTTGCCATCATACTGCGGCGGAAGGTAAACGAACGCGGGACGACTAACCTTACTTGATTTAGAAGGGAAGAGCACCTGAACGACCTTGCCATGAGCGACAGCCTTGTCGGCGTAGAAGTCACGGTCGTGGGCGGGAATCTCGATGCCACTCTCCCAACGGCATGAACCAAAGTAGTTGCCCGTACCCGGATCGTTGACAACGGCACCATCTACGATGAGATGATAGTAGTGGAAGCCTTCGTCCATCGGCCCCTCTGTGGTTCCGGTCCACACACCGTCCTTATCCTTGCGCAGCACGGTGCCTCCACGTCCGCCCAGACCGAGGGTTACGATGACCGACTTGGCGTCGGGAGCCACGAAACGGAAGCGGGCATAGCCCTGGCTATTGACCATGGGGTACTGTTGGCCGGGCTGGTTCAGCTCGCTGGGTACGAAGTCTTCGGCAATCGTGGCGTTGTCGAGCGAGGGGTTGAAGTTTTTCACGATGTTATAAGCTCGCTTGGGCTTATAGTTTTCGTCGAAGAGCAGCGGGTGATTGTTCACGCCCAGCCATGAATCTCTGTCGCCCAAGTTCCAGAATGTAACATTGTCGATGACATTGGCATGCTTGCGCAGTACACGGAAGAGACGGGCATACTGGTCGTCCTGAAGGGTCTGGAGATAGGGAGCCAATGGTCTTGTCTCGCCACGCGCGAAGCGCAACTGACCACCCTGCTCCGTATTGGTGCGCAGATCGACCTCTGTAAAATGGATATGGTTGACTATCGTAGCATACTTGGTGATGGCAGCGTCGATGTCTTCCTCGGAAGGGCCGTAGATGTTGTAGTGGCCCTGCATGCCGATACCATCGATGGGGACACCTGCGTCCTTCATCTTTTTCACCATGTTGTAGATGCGGTCGCGCTTGCCGGGGTCGGCAGCGTTGTAATCGTTGTAGAAGAGCAGGGCTTGGGGATCGGCCTCGTGGGCAAACTCAAAGGCCTTGGCGATAAATTCGTCGCCGCAGAGTTTGAAAAGTCTGCTTTCGCGGTAAGGGTTGGCTTCTTGTCCCGGGCGGGCGAAAGCCTGGTCGGCCATCGCCTCATTGACAACATCCCATGCGTAAACAATGTCTTTGTAGCGCGAAACAACGGCCTGGATATGCTTTCTGAGGCGAGCGTAGAACACTTCCTTCTTCACAGGTTTACCCTTTTTGTCTTCGAACATCCAGTCGGCAAACTGGTTGTGCCAGCAGAGGTTGTGACCGCGCAGCCTGATGCCATTCTGGCGACAGAAGTTAGCAATTTTGTCGGCATTCTCCCAGTGGAACTCTCCTTCCTTGGGTTGGATGAGTGCCACCTTCATGTCGTTCTCGGCGGTAATGCTGTTAAACTCCTTCTTGATGAGATCCATCTGCGCTGCATCCGTAACATTGCGGACATTCACCGCCACGCCGATGGTGAAATAGTCTTTGTAGGCATCTTTTAGTCCTTGTGCCATACCTGATGACGCGCTCAGGGCGAGTAGCATCAGCGAGATAAAAGTTTTCTTCATGTTGATAGGTTGTTTCGATATGATTGTTATTTTAGTCTGGCAAAACCGGAGACATGCGGTGGATCAGCACGCCATGCCCCGGCGATAGAATCTCGATGCCCCCGATGGCTTGACATGGGTCTAATTGATGAGGAAAATCTTCTTCAGTCCCTTGTAGGTGCATGTGATGGTCGCACGGTTCTCCACGATGGGACTTACCTCGATCTTCACGTCCGGGCTGCTTGCGGTGGCATGCAGCGTGGATCCAGCCTTGAGAGGTGCATAGACCTGATAGCGTATAAGGTCGGTGAGACCGTTGGCATTGGTACAGCGCACAGGGTCTGTGGGAATTGTGAGATCCTGTCCGTCGGCCTCTATTTTTACCGTAGGTACAACAGGAGCCTCACAGGCTGTCCCTGCCTTTGAAAAGCCTATCCCCACAAGATCGAAGAGGCCCTCCGGACGCTGAGGCTGCTGATGTCCCCAGCGAGGTCGGTTTTCTTCCTTCTTTTCCATTTCTGCACCTTCTGCCACAAGATATAGGGCGTGCTTGCCCTTCAGTCCCTCGACGGCAGGCACCGCAACCTGATAGTTCTGTGGCTGTCGCGGGGCATCGGCTGCAACCTCCACGACGGCTATCTCTCTGCCTCTCCATGGATTGTCGAGAACGGCATGTATCTTGAAAGCACCCTTGCCCCCCGGAACCAGGCGTAGGTTCAGCAGGGTGCCATCGCCCTTGCTGGTGCCTTCGAAGGCGTTAAGTCCTTTGGTAGCTTTCTTCAGTCCTCCGAATCCGAAGTATTTAAACCCTACGATTCCCTTATTGGTGATGCCTGCGAGCTCCATGCCGTTGTTCCATACGTCAAAATTGTCTTGCAGCCACTCGTTGCCGGTCATGAAGCAGGCTATACCTGCAGAATAATACTGATAAGGCGGAAGACCGAAGATCTGGAATCCCTCGCTGGTCACCTCTGCTCCCGTATATTGGGTGCCGTCAGAGGCTTTGGCCGTCCATTCGTTGTTCTTGGCATAGGGGTCGTAGGCGGTAATTCTTACCATGCCACCATCGGCGACCGGCTTCTTGTCCCACGTGATCTTGACTGGGGCAACCATAGCCTGACGGGCAAATCCGAAACCACGAGGCGGCCGATGATAGAACACGTACCACTGGCCGTTGATCTGCTGTATGGAGCCGTGCGTGTTGTGTGCGGCATTGGAAATCATAAGATGCGAACCGTCCTCGTTTTCTACCACCCCTCGCGAGTCAACCAGGACACCTCCCGAGCGCCATGGGCCGAGTGGAGAGTCGCCGAAAGCATAACGCAAGGCCGAGTTAGTGGATCCTAAGCCATAGTCGGGGCCTGAGTAGCCCGAGAATACCATGACATACTTATTGCCTACCTGACGGATGGACGATGCTTCGAAGAAGTTGAAATCGCCGGGATTCTGTCCTTTATAAAGCGCAGGATATGTTGTGCCCTCCGGATCGCGTACGACACCATACCGGGCACTTGCCGGAATGAAATAATCGTGCAACTGTGTGCCCGGACGCATGGAGTACATCGTGTTCTGATCGAGCTCGCAGGCGGTTGAGTGTTGGAAACCATAGAACACGTAAGCACGATAGCCCGTGTCATAGTCTTTGTCGTTCTTGTCTGTTATGGGTTGGATAAACACGGAGGGATCGAAGTCGATAAGAGAGCCGGGAAGGCACTCACGCCCGTCCTTCGTTAGGTTGACGGGTGTGAAGGGACCGTTGGGGCGGTCGCCCCGGCACACCATAGGCACGCGGTGCCAGCCCCGGCTGTGGGGGTAGAGCCAGTAGGTTTTCTTGCCTGTTGCCTTGTCTGTGGTTTCCACAAGGTCGGGAGCGAACATGGTATCCCACTGGCCATTCACAAACCAGGAGAAGATGGGCCCCTCGTCGCGCCAGTTGGTAAGGTCTTCGACGGGGGCCGACCACATGCGAATGTCGCTGCCGCAGTAGGCCGTATAGGTAAGGTCGTGCGATCCGATGATATAGGCACGGTACTTTCCCGGGTGGTCAGGATCTTCAAACACGCGAGGCTCGCCGTCGGGAACGTGCTCCCAAAGCGGCAGGTAGGGATTTTGCGAGCTAACTGTAAGGGAGCCCAACAGAGCAAGGGCGGATAATATAAATTTTTTCATGAGAGATTTGTACTGATTCGATCTATGCTTATTGTTGTTTGAGATTCCATTTTGAGTTGTCGCTATCGAAATCGTATTCGGCGAGGGTCGGGGTGCTGTCGCCGGCAGAATAGAGGCAGAGGTGCTCGTTGATACCTTCCATGCCCGGAATTACTTTGGGCATAATGCGGAATGTCCCGTCGGTGAGCTGCTCGATGCGCCACAACTGGGAGCCGTCGCCCGTAAAGTTGGCGACAGTAGTCAGTTCCTTCTGGGCTGTCGCTGCCAGAGCACGGTTGGTGCCTTCTATGACGATCTTGTAGTAAGGTTGCCCGAGGTATCCGCCGCTGTCGGGAACCGCGGTGATCGTCCAGCGCTGATTAGGACGGAACATATAGTCGTTGCAGCGAACGCTTATTTCGCCTTTGGGCCATGTGTCGATGACATCTTCCAGACTTTGGCTGGCCATAGGCCTTACCTTTGCCGTATCAGGTGCTCCCCAGAACCGTCGTTCCTGGGGAATCCTGACGAAGTCGGTGCCCAGTTCCAGGGCATAGCCACGACGTTCCGATTCTATCTCGAAGGTGCCTCCGTGGAAGCGGCTGCCTGCCTGGGGCCACCCGTTCTGCCATAGAAGCGGCCGAATGCCAAGGACGGAGCGGCCCCCCTGGTCGAAGTCTGCCTCATAATGGCACGACATGATCTCCACACCTTTGTCGATGATCGTGCGACCGAAGTGTCCCGGTCCCACCACACGGTCTCCCGCACCGACAACCATCTTGCCGCCACCGGCTATCATGTTGCGTCCTATGTTGTCGCAGAAGGGGCCATTGACACTGCGAGATCGGCCGACAACGATATTGTAAGTGGAGTTCACCCCATCGCAGCAGGTTCCGTGTGTGCCCAGCAGGTAGTACCAACCGTCGCGGTAGATCATGTCGGTGGCCTCACAGTCGATGGCAATATCTTTCTCCACATTGCCGGCAACGCGTTTGCCGGTATGGGGGTCGATCTCTATCTGGCGAATGTTGCCCCAGTAGGTGCCGTAGGTTACCCACAGCCGCCCGGTCTTGGGATCCATGAAGAGGCTTGGGTCGATGGCATCACAGTCCTCCAGTCCGTCGGAGTTGGCCACCTCTATCGGGTCGGAGTATCTGAAGTCGGGCGAGTCAGGGTCAAGCGTCTTGTTCCACATGGTGAGAATTCTGCCGTTATGCCCGCCCATGAGTCCTCCTCCGGTGGCACCATATATAATAAGGTAGCGATCACCTATTTTCATGGCATCGGGTGCCGCACCACGTCCCGGGCGCACCGCACCGCCCCTCCAGTGGTATCCATCTTCCGAGATGAGGCCGCCCTCGCCCGTTCCAAAAGTATAATATTTGCCGTCACATTCTACGATGGTCGATGGGTCATGGATATACGGGCTACCAGTCTGTGCCCGGCCTTCTGCCGAGAGTGCAAGTATGAACAGCAACAAAAGATTTTTGTATTTCATGTTTGTAAAGTCTATAGTAGCGATGAGTTTACCTGGTTCTGATGGTGTATCCTGTCACGGGTGCTCCCTTCTCGTCAACGAATCGGGCACACATGTCGCTCATTCCAGGGCCATTGAGAACCGCGACCCTCAGAATGTTACGTCCCTTGCGAAGCGTAAGGCGCTGTGACGTGCCGTCGTCCCTGACCATGCGGCGGTCGCTTTCGAGAGTGAGTACCGGCTCGCCATTGAGCCACCACATCGAAGCACCATTCGATCCGGCGGCCAGCCGCACCTCCTGCATCTCTTCCGGGCAGTCAATGATGGTAGTGCCCCAGAACAAGACGCTATACATCTGCTTCTTCATGCCCGAGGCGAAGCGGAAGAGTTTGGTGTTGAACAGTTTGCTGTCGAGGGCATGCCACTGGACGGTCTGCCCCGTAGAGGCTATCGTTACCTTTTGTCCGTCTTTGGGAAAGTTTTTGAATTGCCTGGGATAATATTCCTTTCCGAGCTCCTTGGACATAAACTTGTATGAGAAGTTGAGGTTGGAGCTATATTCCTTCATGTTCCTTTTGCTGATGGGCTCCAGCAGAAGCCATCGGCGAATGAATCCCTCTTCATCGGGAGCGGCTGTCGATGAGGTCGCCTTCTCGAAGTAGTCTTCCAATGCAGGTGCCTGAGGTACGGTCTCTTTTTCACCCAGGAAGCGCAGCCAGTCTATCTGTACCTCGCCAGATGTGCATATAACCTCAATGTCTCCGATATTGTCCGTACCTGCCGATACGGGTAGAGTGGAAATGTATTCCTCCGACATTCTTACGGCATTCACTTCCATAGTAGCTACCAGCTTCTTGTTTACCCTGATGGCGATAGTGCCATTGCCCTGCACGCGTGCCACCGCCACAGACTGAGTGCCCGAGAAGTCAACATCTTTGTAAGAAACCTCCCCTCCTTTTTTCAGCGTTGTCTGCCAA
The DNA here is from genome assembly GCA_964450065.1 of uncultured Prevotella sp. GTDB lineage: Bacteria > Bacteroidota > Bacteroidia > Bacteroidales > Bacteroidaceae > Prevotella. The sequence continues at coordinate 13,211 of CAYVGR010000034.1, forward strand.
CCCATCTGAGGCATGCGCGAGGAGAGGTAATCTACCGTTGCCTCACCCGAGATGTGGCTATAGCGGTCGAGCTGGATAGGTTTTGTGGCCTTGCTCACTCCCACTCCCCGGAATGTGGGCTTCACCTCCTGAATGGTGCCGTCGGCATTGAAGTACAGTTTGTCGATGCACACGGAGCGGTTCTTATCAAACTGTGGTGAATAGTCATTATGGTGATAGAACAGATACCACTGGTCTTTATATCTCACGATGCTGTGGTGGTTTGTCCAGCAGCCGTTGGCATGCTCAGCCATGATGATGCCCTTGAAATCCCAGGGGCCGAGCGGGTTCTCGCTCATGGCGTATGCCAGGGTCTCCGTGCCGTTTTCCTTGCGCACCCAGGGGAAGGTGAGGTAATACTTTCCATTGTGTTTGAAGGCGAAGGGACCCTCTTTGAATCCCTTGGGCAACCCCATCATTTCATCGCCGGCAACCATCATGGGCGGCATCTTGACGGTATGGCCCGCGGAGTCCCTGCGCTCAGGTAGTTTCATCTCTTTGAGCTCACCGTCCACCTCGAGTAAGTTATCTTTCAATTTGGCTCCCCGAATACCCCCGCCACCCCAGTAGATGTAGGCAGAGCCATCGTCGTCGAGGAGCACGCAGGGGTCGATGCCCGAGATGCCCCTGATGTTTTCCGTCTCACAGGTAAAGGGGCCTTCGGGATTGCTGGCAGTGGCAACGCCAATGCCGAAGCCTCTTCCGCCTCGGGGTGCATCAGGGAAAAAGAAATAGTATTTACCATTTTTATAGACACAGTCGGGTGCCCACATGGAATAACCGTCAGGTTTCCCCCACGGCACATCGGTTTGCGAGAGGATCACGCCGTGATCTTTCCAATCGACGAGATTGTCGGATGAGAACACATGATAGTCGGCCATGCAGAACCAGTCCTGTCGCTGTCCCTTGGGAGCCTTGATGTCGTGCGAGGGGTACAGGTAGATCCTGCCGTTGAAGACGCGGGCAGTCGGATCGGCAGTAAACTGATCGCTGATGATAGGGTTTTGAGCAGAAGCTGACAGGGTGGGCAGGCAGAGCATGGAAAGAGTAGCCCCTGCTTTTCTCCATCTCTTGAAGTTTCTCATTTACAATGTTTTTAGTTATGTAGGTTTGAAGTCTGGGTTTTGTGCAAAGATAGGGCTTTTTTATAAGACAGGGGTTAATCCTTGTATCATATTCGTTCCTTTTTGTTTACGCATATTGTTTTATCCTTAAATTCGCAGCTTAATTATTTGTTATAAATGCAAGTCCTTGACAAACA
>CAYVGR010000035.1:0-14475 GCA_964450065.1 uncultured Prevotella sp.
CCAGCAGATTCATAATGGTAGACTTGCCCACGTTGGTATAGCCCACAAGAGCCACGCGGATGAGCCGTCCGCGGTTTTTCCGTTGTGTGGCTTTCTGCTTGTCAATGTCAGCAAGGCGTTTTTTCAGCAATGTAATGCGTTGCAGAATGATGCGGCGGTCCATTTCCAGCTGGGTCTCGCCCGGGCCACGAAGTCCCACCGACCCATTGCCCGATCCACCACCTTGGCGTTCGAGGTGAGTCCACAGGCCTTGCAGTCGGGGCAGCAGGTATTGGTATTGAGCAAGTTCCACTTGTGTCTTGGCACTGGCGGTCTGCGCACGCATGGCGAAAATATCGAGGATAAGCGATGTGCGGTCGAGTATTTTCACTTTCAGTTCGGTTTCGATGTTGCGTATCTGTCTGGCCGACAGTTCGTCGTCGAAGATAACCATACCCACTTCGCGCTCGTTGTCTTCCTCTTCTTGTATGAATTGCTTGATTTCTGCAAGTTTTCCCTTGCCCACGTAGCTTGTTTGGTTTACCCCTCCGGCCTTTTGCGTAAATCGCTTCACGGTAACGGTTCCTGCGGTGTCTGCTAAAAATTCCAGTTCATCAAGATATTCCTTGGTCCTGGCTTCGTCTTGTTGGGGAGTAATGAGTCCCACGAGAACGGCAGTTTCGGCCTTGGCCTCGGAAATCACAAATTCTTTCATCTACTGTATTTAGAGTTTTATATATGTGCAAAGATACAGAAAAGATTGGAATTTACAGTTTGCGGTATGCTCTTTTTTTAATATAGCCGGGGGCTTTTCAAGCTTAAACCGGTGATGTCAAGGTGGTTAAGGAGAAGCTGCATCTCTTGTCTCCCTCATGTTTTAACACTCTCAGTTCACCCCCAAAGCGTTATGTGATGTTATACATAATAAGGTTATTTGGTATTATTCTGGTCCAAATAAAATGAAAACGAGCAAGAATTGCGTAAACGTTTACGTTGATTTTCGACGAAAACAAGTGTCATTATTTGATATGGAACTATTTTATACTTAACTTTGCAACATCGATAGAAATACCACATTGATACGATTTCTAAGATCATAACTACATAAAGACAAATTGCTAAAACATTTGAAAAGTAGAAAATCGTCTGGACGTGATGTCCGGGCGATTTTGCGTTTATATACTCGGTCATGTCTTTTTTACATCCATTGCGTATTTTCGGCCTGTATGTACTTGTCAAATGCTGTAGTCTATCATGTTTCATCATGCCGTATTTCGTTCGAAGCACGTTTGCACTTCGTTCGAAGTACGGGCGTATGTCGAACGTGGTACGACTGTATTTCGAACGCAGTACGCTGAGACGAAGGTCTAATCATGGTATCGATGCATGTATCATGCTTCTCGGTTTGCGCCTCCACGATAGTGCGGTAGGGATGATGGGCGGTGATAATCACTTTTAAGGTCATGTAGATGTATATTGGTAGGCAAATTGTAAAAAGGCCTCAAAACAGAGTGATAAATATGGTTATTGTTGTGTTTTTTCGTACATTTGCAATCGGACAAATGGTCATGATTTATGGGAGTAGCCATTTAATCAATTATAGAACCAACCTAAAAACATCAATATAAAGACAATCTATAATGAAGAAGACAACCCTTTTTGCACTCTTGTTGATGGCTGCCTTGCCATTGGCGGCTACAGAAAAGACGTTAACCTCGCCCAACGGCAAACTCGTTGTTAGTGTATCGGACGAAGGTGGAAAAGCAACCTATCAGGTAGCTTACGATGGAAAGCAAATGCTTGGCACATCATCGCTCGGCTTGAAGACCAATATCGGTGACTTCACGGAAGGTCTCACCATGACGGTGAAGCACGACGAGGAGTTTACCAACAAATACACGATGACGCGAACCAAGGCTTCCCGCGTAGAGCAGCAGGCGCGGCGGGCAACACTATCTTTCACAAACAAGGATCAGCGTGAAATGGAAATAGATTTCTATGTTGCCAACAATGATGTGGCCTATCGTTATCGGCTCCTTCGCCCCAAGCAAAACAATCCTAAATGTGCGGTGGTTTATAGTGAGGCAAGCAGCTTTAACCTGCCTGCTCATACCACTACATTCCTCTCTCCCCAGATACAGCCGATGACGGGCTGGGAACGCACGAAACCCAGTTACGAGGAGGTGTTCGGCTCAGACGAGCCTATGGATAAGAAGTCGCAGTATGGGGTGGGCTATACTTTCCCGGCCTTGTTCCATGTGGGCACCGACGGATGGGTGCTCGTCTCGGAGACGGGCGTTTCAGGAGAATATGTAGGTGCCCGCCTGAGCGACTACCAGGCAGGAAAGGGCTACACCATTGCCTATCCGCAGGAAGGGGAGATGAATGGCAACGGAACACCGTGGGCAGCTATCTCCTTGCCCGGCGAAACACCATGGAGGACCCTCACTGTGGGTTCGACGTTGGCTCCAATCGTAGAGACTACCATTCCCTATGACGTGGTGGAAGAACAATATGCCCCGTCCGAAAATTATAAGCCGGGTCGCTACACATGGAGCTGGTTGATATGGCAGGATGGCAGCATTAACTACGAGGACCAGGTGAAGTTTATCGACCTGGCAGCCAAGATGGGCTATGAATACAACCTCGTGGACAACTGGTGGGACACGCAGATCGGGCGTGAGCGCATCGAGCAGCTATCCAAATATGCGCAGAGCAAGGGCGTGAGCCTGATGCTCTGGTACAATTCAAACGGATTTGAGAACGATGCACCGCAGGGACCGAGAAACATCATGCACCGTGCCATCAACCGGAAGAAAGAAATGGCGTGGCTACAGAAAATCGGTGTAAAAGGCATCAAGGTGGACTTCTTTGCCGGCGACAAGCAACAAACCATGCAGCTCTATGAGGATATCCTCAGCGACGCCAACGACTTTGGCCTGCAAGTTATCTTCCATGGCTGCACGCTGCCACGCGGGTGGGAGCGCATGTATCCCAATTATGTAGGGTCGGAGGGAGCATTAGCATCCGAAAATGTATTCTTCACCTCCGAGCATGCACAGCGCGAAGGCTACGACATGGCACTGCATCCATTTGGCCGAAACGCCGTGGCAAGTTTCGATTGGGGAGGTGTTATCATGAATCGCATGTTGAGCAAGGACAATAAAAGTCGTCACCGGCGCTACACATCCGACGTGTTCGAGATGGCCACCAGTATAACCAACCAGTGCAGCGTGAACTGCGTGGAGGTCACTCCCAATGTGGTGGACGAGCTTCCGCAACATCAGATAGACTTCCTGAAGCAGTTGCCAACCACCTGGGAAAAAACAAAGTTTGTAGACGGATACCCCACCAAGTATGCCGTTGTGGCTCGCAAGTCGGCCGGCAAATGGTATGTAGGTGGTATCAACGGCACCAATGAGACCAAGGAGCTTACCCTGAGCCTGCCCATGTTGGCCGGCAAGACCGTGCAATATTATCTTGACAAGAAAACCAAAAAGGGTCAAATGTGGCCCGACTCGGAGCTGCGCACCCTCAAGGTAGACAAGAATGGAAACGCCAAAGTGAAGATCCAGCCGATGGGCGGCATCATTTTGGTGGAGTAATAAAACAGCTCTAAACATATGTAAAACAAATGGCAACGAGACACACCAATAAAGATGTGCCTCGTTGCCATTTTCTCTGCTTCTGTTTTTATAGCTTCTTTGTGATATGCTAAAACAGTGAGAGAGTAATAAAATAATTTAATTTTGTTACTAAAATTTAAATAAAAAGTGTTAGATTTGCCATGTCTATCAATAATATAGAAGTTAAATAACCCCTTAATTTATAAACACCTATTTAAATAACTAACTTAAAATTATGAAGCACAACTTATTGCAATTTCCGAAAAGGCGTCTTTTGCTTACATCGGCTATCGCGTCGGTTTGCCTGGTAGGAATACCATTAACATCTCATGCGGGTGTAAATGAAACAACTGCCGTCCAACAGTCTGGTGTAGTCAGAGGCCAGGTCCTTGATGCTGCAGGTGAGCCTGTTATAGGCGTAACTGTTAGGGTTTCCGGTAGTAAAGAAGGGACAATCACCGATATTGATGGTAATTTCCAGATTAAGGCAGCCCCCGGAGATCAGCTTGAGATCTCTTACGTCGGTTTTGCCACCCAAACTGTGAAGGTAGGAAATGGGCCTGTCCATGTGACTCTACTTGAAGACTCGCAGAATTTAAATGAAATCGTAGTAGTCGGCTACGGTACTATGCGTAAGAAAGACTTGACGGGTTCGGTTGTCCAGATCAGAACGGACAAGCTTGCAGACCAGAACCCCGGTACGGTGCAGGACTTGTTGCGTGGAAACGCAGGTCTCCAGATAGGTTACGATGCATCCGCCAAGGGTGGAGGTGCATCCATCCAACTTCGTGGGCAGAACTCCCTCTACACTTCCGGAAGTCACAACTCTCCACTGCTTATCCTTGATGGCATGGTGTTCTATGGTGAGCTTTCTGAGATAAATCCCGATGATATCGCACAGATTGACGTATTGAAGGATGCTTCCTCGGCAGCCATCTATGGTGCCAGAGCAGCCAGTGGAGTTATCATCATCACCACGAAGAAAGGTAAGGAAGGTAAGCCAACCATCAACATCAGTGCAAATTTTGCAGCCAACCAGAAGTCGGCCTATCGGGATGTCTATGATGGCGAAGGCTACATGAAGTTCCGTGAGGACTGGTATAAAGCTCAGACTTACGGTTATCGTGAGGACGGCACGTGGGGATACTACAGCACGGCCAGCAAAATCCCAGAGGGGTACTACGACTTTGCCAACCGTTCGCAGTATGCTAACTGGGCTACGACAGGTCCCAAGGTGGCTTCTTCGGGAGAAAGCGAGCAGTCGTTGTATGCACGTCGCTTGTTGCTCGACGAGGCAAAGAATGTGTATGATAATTATTTGCTGGGCAGAACCTACGACTGGTATGGAGAAACCTTCCGTACAGGATTCAACCAAGACTACAATGCGAGCATCTCGGGAGCAACCGGTACTGTAAACTATTATCTCTCGGCAGGTTGGCTTTCCAACGAAGGTGTGGTTCGGGGGAACGACTACAGTTCTTTCCGGTCCAATATGAAACTTAACGGAAAGATTAATCATTGGTTGGAAATAGGTGCTAATATTAATTTTCAAAGTCGTACGGATGGTGATATCCAGGTTCCGCTGGGTAGCAACTATTGGGATATTAACATGCTTCGCAATGCTCCATACGCACCTATCAAGGATGCTGATGGCAATTATGTGCAGTATCCAATGAACGGTACGCCTACCAATGGTGGTTATAACTATGGCTTCGAACGACAGTATCAGGATCTGGAGCGTGGCTATATTGTGTTGAATTCAATTTTCAATGCTAAGGTGACCTTGCCTTACGGCTTCACTTATTCATTGAACTTTTCTCCGCGTTTGCAGTGGTATCACGATAACTATTTCACCTCGGCAGAGAAGCCAAATGTTGTGCCGGCCGATGTGGGAGTAAACCGTAACAGTGCGCGCTATTACGACTGGTCGCTCAATAACACTTTGACGTGGGATCGCACGTTCGACAAGCACCATTTCACGGTGACTCTTGCACAGGAGGCTGAGGAGCGTTATTATTGGAGCACTGATGTCGCAGCACGCGAAATTATGCCTTCCGACGTATTGGGATATCACTATATTAATGGTGCCAATAAGACCAAGAGTAGTTTTTCTTCTTATGACACCCATGCATCCGCAGCTGCCTATCTTGGTCGTTTGTTCTATGCCTATAACGACCGATACATGCTCACGACTTCACTCCGCCGTGACGGATACTCTGCTTTCGGACAAAACAATCCATGGGCAAACTTCTGGTCTGTGGGTGCCAGTTGGTTATTCTCAGAGGAAGAGTTTGTGCAGCAAGCCTTGCCTTGGCTGAGCATGGGCAAGTTCCGTGTGTCATACGGTACTAACGGTAACCGTTCACTATCCGACACATACCTTGCCTTGTCCAACCTGTCCAATCAGGGAACGATGGTATATTATACAAACTCCGGAACAGAGGCTATGCAGGCTTTGGCCATGTCTCGGCTGGGAAATGCTAATTTGAAGTGGGAAAAAACGACTTCGTATAACGTGGGGCTTGACTTCGGCATACTCAACAGTCGTCTCACCGGTAGCATAGACTGGTATTTCAAGAAGACCCACGACATGATTATGTCGCAACGTTTGCCTAACTTCTCAGGTTTCAGCAGCATTACAACGAACCTTGGAGAGGTACACAACTCTGGTATAGAGATTACCCTGAACTCAACGAATATCAAGAACAAGGACTTCGAATGGAATACATCCGTTGGATTCTCATACAACAAGAATACCATCAAGCATCTTTACTACACCTATGATGAAAATGGCAAGGAGCTTGATGATACTTCAAACGGATGGTATATAGGCAAACCCATTGGTGAAATATGGACATGGGAAACGGATGGAATCTGGCAGATAAATGAGGCGGAAGAGGCTGCCAAGGTGGGGCAGAAGCCCGGCGACCCCAAGGTTATAAACCACTATACGGTGGACGACAAGGATGGTGTGCCTGTTTATAATGACAAAGACAAGGTGTTCCTTGGTACGACTAATCCTCCCGTTTACTGGAGTATGCGTAATGATTTTCGATATCGTGACTTTACTTTCTCATTCTCAATGTATTCTTACATGGGGCATAAGAGCTTGTCCTCATACTTCATGAACAATGATAATTCGGGATCTATGATGACCAACTGTAATAACACATACGTGAAAGAGTACTGGACACCTGACAATCCTTCCAATAAATATGCACGCCTGGATGCAACAAGTCCCAATGGTGCAAGCGCACGTCGGTTGCACAATCGGTCTTTCCTTCGTCTCGATAATGTTACACTGGGTTACACCGTTCCCAAGAAATTTACAAGTAAGCTGTCTATTGAACGGCTCCACTTGACTTTCAATGTGAAGAATCTTTTCACAATTGACAGCTGGGAATATGGAGACCCGGAGACAGGCGGATTAGCAACACGTGTCTTCAACTTTGGCGTAAACTTAACTCTTTAATTCTGATTACAATTATGAAAAAATATATTAATCATTTATTGTTGGTAGGAGTAGCTTTTTCGACATTGGCAACCACGTCCTGCGGAGACTCTTTCCTCGAGCCGGATCCTCTGTCGTTCTATGAGCCGACAACAACTTATACCAACGAAGCTGGTTTGAAATCGGCTATGGCCATGTGCGACCGGCATTTGCTCACCGTTCTCATTGACGGCAACTGGAACCACGTTTCCTTGTCATCTAATTACATGATGAGTGATATTGGTCTTTATGCCAAGACCGATATGGGTGACGGCTTCCAAGACAACTTTGCAGAAAAGCTTACTCCTACCACTGGCTTGGCAGGCGGAGGAGACGGTAATGCATTCCAACGCTTTTGGGATCAGGGCTACACAGGTGTGAAGTATGCCAACACTGTGCTGAACTACATCAATGATGCGAAAGGACTTGACGAAACTACTCGTGATGTGTATAAGGGACGTGCGTACTTCCACAGGGCAAATATGTACTATCATTTGGTGCTTCAATTTGGAGATATTCCATTGGTAACCAAGATTATTTCAAAACCTAAGCAGAACTATAAGAGTACTTCCAAGGAGGCTATTTTCAAAATGCTCGTCCATGATTTGGAATTTGCTGTAGAACATGTTCCTCCTCAGAAAGACATGGCCTACATTGGAATGGTTAATCAAGAAGCATGTATGTTACTGTTGGCCAAATGCTACCTCGTTACTGGCGAGTATGCTAAGGCACAAGCCATGTGTGATGATTTAATCAACAATCATGGTCTTCATCTCATGACATCCACCTTTGGAACTTTCATTCCATCAGGCAATGAGAAAACATGGAAGGTAACGCGCAATGTGATTTGGGACCTCAACCGTCCTGAAAACGTATGTGCTGCGGACAATAAGGAGCTGATAATGCCTATCCTAAACTTTAGTGAAGAACGCCATGTAAACTACATGATCATGCGAAGCCACGGTGTTCACTGGAGCAACAGTGTTATCAGAGATCCGGCAGGTATGGGCTCTCCCAATGCCAATTTTACGGGTAACAACTCGGATTTCCGTGCCGAAAATGATTGGGTAAGTGCTATAGGCCGTGGTATTGGAGTGTTCCGCACCTCTCCACATTACAACAAAACCCTCTGGGTGTATGATGGAGAGGAAGATACACAGGACCTCCGCCATAACCGCGAGGTGGGTAATTGGCTTGAAATGGAAGATATCCGTTACAATAAGCCGAACTCCGTTTATTATGGCAAGAATATGCAACTTTATGCAACGGAGGACTATGTCGACCCCAAAACGGGAAATGTTACCGTACATGCCGGAGACTTACTTTGCTCTGATACTATTCGAAGCTGGTACCCAACTCCTCTCTATAAGTATTATATCTATCAACACAACTTTTACGAGAACCGTGCTACGGAGAATCAGCTGAATGGTGCTCAAAACAGTAATGATAATGCAAACATGTATCTGTTCCGTCTTGCCGAGGCTTATTTAGTACGTGCTGAGGCTAAGTTCTATCAAGGAAATGCAACAGCTGCGGCTGCCGACGTGAATGTCATCCGTTCCCGTGCCAATGCCAAGAAAATGTTTACTACAGTCACCATTGGTGATATTCTGGATGAACGGGCACGCGAACTCTATCTCGAAGAGTGGCGTCAACCAGAGATGGTGCGTGTTTCCTGGTGTCTTGCCAAGAGTGGACAGCCTGATGAATGGGGCAATACCTATAATATTAGCGATTGGGACAAGCAGGCTGGTACGGCCATTTATCCCAAGGGAACAGTTCCTTCGGATGGTAGTTATTGGTACAAGAGATGCATTGCATACAATCTTTTCAACCATGGTCCAATAGTTTCGAATGCTCATGAGTTGAATTACAAGATTGATAAACGTAATATCTTCTGGCCGGTTCCCAACTCTGCCATTACCGCTAATAACGGTGCTGACCTAAGACAGAACTATGGCTATGATGGCTATAATGAAGATATTCCTATGTGGACCAACTGGGAGGATGCAGTAGCAGATGAGGATGTAGCTAACTAAAATATGCGATTCCGATAATACGAGCTTTTGGGAGGTTTCCCAAAGGCTCGTACTTTTTTACTGTAAACCGTTTCCCGGTTCAGATATGTGGTAATTTATAGTATTTCGTCCAGGCGTAAGGCTTGCGCTTTCTTAAGTAAGGCTCATCATCCATACAGTCGTAGGCCTCGCGTTCGAAACAAATGTTGTGATAGGCGTTGCCTTTCATGGGTAAGCGAATGAGCCATTCGACGAAATACCAAACGTAGAAACCAACAAACAGCAGTTCTATCATCTGACGCGTATGAATCTGCTCATGGCGAACAATGGCAGGTGTAATCTTCGTGGACCTGCGGCAAAAGAGCAGTCCCATGATGTTGATAGCATCATAATTCTTGGGCGGCAATATGCGGTTGCGAATAATCTTCATCGTTGCAAAGATAGGATATTATGATGAATTTTCGGTGTGGTCATACCCATGTCTTGCAAAAAATGAGTATGTTTGTAAAAACTTTGGACCATGCAACAAAATCAAAACACAGGATGGACACCCGATGCCACCCAGCGGAAAATTATTGATGTCAACGATGGATGTCACCTCGTTCTGGCTCCTCCGGGCTGTGGCAAGACGCAAATCCTGGCCGAGCGCATACGTCGGGCGCATGCCCTCGGTGTGGCATACGAGGACATGCTTTGCCTCACGTTTACCAATCGGGCCGCCCGGGGGATGCGCGAGCGTATCTCCGAAAATATAGACGATCGTGCCACTGGTGACGTTTTCGTGGGCAATGTGCATCGTTTCTGTTCGCGGTTCCTATTCGAGAATGCCGTGGTTCCGGCCGATAGCGCCATCATTGATGACGATACAGTGATGAGTATACTCGCGATGTATCTTCAGGAAGACGAGGAACGTGCACTGGCCGACAACCGACGCCGACGGTATTACAGTCAGATCATGTTTTTCTCCCACCTCATGTATGAGTTGAAACATGACATTCCCAAGCCGCTGCGACTGCATCCGGAGTGTGTCACCAAGGACGATATAGCTGTGCTGCGCGTCATTTGCAAATTGCAAGACACCCCGTTTACGGCTGCGGCAATGATAGATATTTACGAGCATACCGATTTTTATCTCGACCTTGTACGTTCGGAATCCTTCGACAGGGCACTGCGGCCGATAGCGGAGCAAACCATTGTGAAAATGCGCTATGCCCATGCCTACGAGGCGTATAAGCAGCAGAACAACCTGCTCGACTTTGAGGACTTGTTGCAAAAAACATATATCGCGTTGAGGCAGAAGCCCTCGTACAAGCGCTATCCGTGGATTCAGGTAGACGAAGTGCAGGATTTGAACATGATGCAATTGGCCATTATCGATGCGCTTTCGACCTGCAAGTTTGACGAGAAAGGCAATAACGCCGATGCCAATAAGGGCACCATTATGTATCTTGGCGACGAGATGCAGGCCATATTCTCGTTTATGGGTGCCAAGTTGCAGATTTTGGAGCTGCTGAAACAGCGGTGCAAGGGTCGACTTCATCATTTGGGCATCAATCACCGCTCGCCCAAATATCTGGTCGATTTGCTCAACACCTATGCCGTTCGCGAATTGCATTTCGACCCTGAGCTGCTGCCCGAAGCCAAAAAGGACGATACGGCCGTGGGCAATGAACTGTGCATTATGGCGAGTGACGACATTGAAACCGAGTTTGACGATGTGGTGCGCATGGCGGCAGGCTTTTTTGATAGCTGTCCCGATGAAACCACAGCCGTCATCGTGAATGCCAACAACGATGCCGATATGATTAGCAGCAAACTGGCGGAAAGAGCCCAGTCTCACTTCAAGGTGTCGGGCACCGACCTCTTTGCCACACCGGAAGTGAAACTCATCATGGCCCACCTGAGCGTGTTGGCCAACGAGCATAACTTTCTGGCATGGTCTCGATTGCTCAAGGGAATGATGGTTTTCCAGAGCAATGCCTCTGCACGGCAGTTCGTTCATCGGTTGGAAGTGAGGGGCATCACACCGTCCGATTTCTTCGATTACGAGAACTCGACCTATATTCAGGAGTTTCTGCGAATCTATAATGAGCAGGATATTGTGGTGTTCGACACCGAAACCACCGGGCTGAGCGTGTTCGACGATGATGTGATTCAGATTGCAGCCGAGCGCATCAGAAACGGCAAGACCGTGGGAAAATTCTCCGTTCATATTGAGACCGATCGAGAAATTCCCAAGATGCTGGGCGATGTGCCCAACCCAATCATCGAGGAGCGCAGGCACCAAACCATCCGTTCGCACGAGGAGGGCTTACAGATGTTCCTCGACTTTGTGGGCGGTGACGTGTTGGTGGGGCACAATGCGGAATATGATTATCGCATCATGGACTATAATTTGCGGCGTTATCTGCCCCATGTTGATTGGCAAAAGGAGCATCCCGTTTGCCTGGATTCCTTGAAAATTATTCGTTTGTTAAGACCTGAACTGAAAGCCTTCAAGCTAAAACTACTGTTGAAGGAACTGCGTTTGGAGGGTACAAACTCCCACTTAGCCGATGATGACGTGAACGCGACAGTGTCTCTTTTGAGGTATTGCAACACGCGGGCACAGGAGCTTCTCGACTCACAAAAGGAGTTTCTCGGCCGCAAAACCACACAGGAACGCATTCGCTTGTTCCGCCAAAACTATCATGAGCTGTATGCTATGGGACGCGAGCGACTTTATCATCGTGAACCAAGCGCAGAGTTCCCTGCCGTGGTGGCGGAGATGAAACGCTTTTATGCGCGGATGAGAAGTAACGGATGGATGCGCGAGATACCCAAGGTGGAGTATATTTTCAGATTCCTGGCCGATGATGTTATTGATGTGCGACGCGACCCTTCTTTGAAAGAGCAGCTCAATCGCCATATTATGGAGATGAATACTTTCAAGGAAGCCGACCTCTGCGGCTCATCGACCATCAACGACCGCATATTTGTGACCACTATCCATAAGGCCAAGGGACTCGAGTTTGACAATGTCATTGTCTTCGATGTGGTGGACGGCCGCATTCCCAACTATTATAACGAGAACAATCCGAAGGGCTTGGCCGAAGACGCACGAAAGCTCTATGTGGCCATGTCGAGAGCCAAGAAGCGGCTTGTCATCACCTATGGCAAGACCAAGCAGATAGGCCGCGACAGCAAGCCCCAACATCTCTCGCGCTTTCTCAGCTCCGTTTTGCCTATGTTCAGGCAGCAGTAAGGCTGTCGACTTCGGTGCTTATCCTCATGCCGCAAGACGATGATTAAATAGGAAATAATACGTTAAGCCCCTGCTATTCGCGTTGAATAGCAGGGGCTTAACGTATTATTGACAGTCTGTAAGTTGGCTTTTACGCCTTGGTCTTCACCTTTGTGGCCCATATAAAGTAGCCAATCAGGCAGATATAAGCTAAGAGCGAGCATATCTCCGACAAAGGATTAGCCCACCAGGTTTCCGCGATGGAAAGCTCCACCCCACCGAATTTCAGCAATGCGCTCACCACACCCATCAGTGCGCCGCCGGCAATGAATCCGCTGGCAACGAGCGTGCCCTTCTCTCCGCGTGCCTTGTTTGTAGCCTCGTCCTTGGTGCGCGAGGTGACATACCAGTTCACACCACCACCCACAATCAGCGGGATGTTGAGTTCCAACGGAATAAACATACCCAGCGCAAAGGGTAGGGCGGGGATGTGCAGGCGGTCGAGCACGATGGCGATGACTGCACCGATGGCATAAAGCACCCACGGAGCACCTACGCCGTTCATCAGAGGATCGATCACGGCGGCCATGGCGTTGGCCTGTGGAGCGGCCAGTTTGCCGCTGGCAAAACCGTAGGTCTTGTTCAGCACAATCATCACGCCCACCACTGTAGCCGCGCTGACCAATGTGCCGAGGAACTTCCAGGTCTCCTGTTTCTTAGGCGTGGTACCAAGCCAATAGCCAATCTTGAGGTCGGTGATGAAGCTTCCGGCCATCGAGAGAGCTGTGCACACCACGCCGCCCATCACGAGAGCTGCCACCATGCCGGCCGTACCTTTCAGTCCTACGGCCACCATCACCACGCTGGCAAGTATCAACGTCATGAGCGTCATGCCCGAAACGGGGTTGCTGCCCACAATGGCGATGGCATTGGCAGCTACGGTAGTAAAGAGAAAAGCAATGAAAGCCACGAGCAGAATACCCACTGTGGCAAACAGCAGATTGCCTTCCATCACGCCCAACCAGAAGAAAACGAACGTGAGCAAGATAACGAGAATGCTCCCGATGCCGATAATCTTAAACGAAATGTCGCGTTGGGTGCGTTTCACATCTTCTATACTACCGCCCTTACCCTTGAGTTCTTTGGAAGCCAGTCCTACGGCACCCTTGATAATTCCCCAGCTCTTCACAATGCCGATAACGCCGGCCATGGCAATGCCGCCAATGCCGATGCTGCGTGCGTAGGCCTTAAAAATTTGCTCGGGAGTCATGGCTCCCACGGTCATCGTGATGCTCGGGTCCCACATGTTGAGCACTTGGTCGTGGAAGACAATCGACATGCCCGGTACGATGAGCCACCATACGGCCAGCGACCCGAGACAGATGTAGAGGGCATATTTCAGTCCGATGATATAGCCCAAGCCCAAAACGGCAGCACCTGTATTCACCTTGAACACGAGCTTGGCCTTGTCGGCAAGGTCCTGCCCGATGCCGATGAATCGACTGGTGAAGTTCTCGTTCCACCATCCGAAGCTGGAAACAATGAAGTCGTAAAGTCCGCCTACCAGTCCTGCAAGCAGCAATGGCTTGGCCTGGTCGCCGCCCTTGGCACCCGAAACCAGCACCTGCGTGGTGGCTGTGGCCTCCGGGAAGGGATACTTGCCATGCATGTCGCTCACGAAATATTTGCGGAAGGGGATGAGAAACAAGATGCCCAACACGCCGCCTAACGCAGAGGCCAGGAACATGTTGAGAAACGATGTTGTCATCTCGGGGTATTTACTCTGGAGGATGTAGATGGCCGGCAGCGTAAAGATACATCCCGCCACCACAGCACCTGAGCATGCACCAATGCTCTGGATGATGACGTTCTCGCCCAATGCGTTGTGGCGCTTGGTGGCTGTCGACACGCCAACGGCGATGATGGCGATGGGGATGGCAGCCTCGAACACCTGCCCAACCTTCAAACCTAAGTAGGCTGCGGCGGCCGAAAACAACATGGCCATGAGCACACCCCAGGTCACCGACCAGGCGTTCACCTCCGGATATACCTGCGAGGGTTTCATAATGGGCTCGTATTCCTCACCTTCTTTGAGTTCTCTAAATGCGTTGTCGGGCAGCTGAATGGCCTCTCTTTCTT
>CAYVGR010000036.1:0-5965 GCA_964450065.1 uncultured Prevotella sp.
TCTATGTGACAATCCTCATGGCCGTGTTTGCTTTCCTCGTGCTGGCCTTCTGGCTCGGTTTCGCACCAAGCATGTGCTGCGCATAATTTCCAATCAACATTCGTAAATCATAATTAAGAAGATGATGGCTAAACAATTAGATTCAAGAATTCCAGAAGGCCCGGTGGCCGAGAAATGGACAAACTATAAGGCTCACCAGCGCTTGGTGAATCCTAAAAACAAGTTGAAGCTTGACGTCATCGTTGTAGGAACGGGGCTTGCAGGTGCGAGCGCCGCTGCTTCGTTGGGCGAGATGGGTTTCAACGTACTCAATTTCTGTATTCAAGACTCTCCCCGCCGTGCACACTCTATTGCTGCACAGGGAGGTATCAATGCTGCCAAGAACTATCAGAACGATGGCGACTCTGTCTACCGCCTGTTTTATGATACGGTGAAGGGTGGCGACTATCGTGCCCGTGAGGCAAACGTGTATCGTTTGGCAGAGGTTTCAAACAATATCATCGACCAGTGTGTGGCACAAGGCGTGCCCTTCGCTCGTGAGTATGGCGGAATGCTGGCCAACCGTTCTTTCGGTGGAGCCCAGGTGAGCCGCACGTTCTACGCCAAGGGGCAGACCGGTCAGCAGCTTCTTCTCGGTGCCTACTCTTCACTGATGTGCCAGGTGAATGCCGGCAAGGTGAAGCTCTACACCCGCTATGAAATGGAAGACGTGGTTATCGTTGACGGTCGTGCCCGTGGTATCATCGCCAAGAATTTGGTAACGGGCAAGCTCGAGAGATTCTCTGCAAATGCAGTGGTTCTCGGTACCGGCGGTTACGGAAATGCCTATTTCCTCTCCACCAACGCCATGGGCTGCAACTGCACCGCCGCCGTTCAAGCTTATCGTAAGGGAGCTTATTTTGCCAACCCCTGCTACGTACAGATTCACCCCACTTGCATCCCCGTACACGGAGACAAGCAGTCTAAGCTCACTTTGATGTCTGAGTCCCTGCGCAACGACGGCCGTATCTGGGTGCCCAAGAAACTTGAGGATGCCAAGAAACTGCAGGCCGGAACACTTCAGGGATGGGAAATTCCCGAGGAAGACCGCGACTATTACTTGGAGCGTCGCTATCCGGCATTCGGCAACCTCGTTCCCCGCGACGTGGCATCACGTGCTGCCAAGGAGCGCTGCGACAAGGGATATGGCGTCAATAACACCGGTTTGGCCGTATTCCTCGACTTCTCCGAGTCTATCAATCGTCTCGGACTCGATGAGATCATGCAGCGATACGGCAACCTCTTCGAAATGTATGAAGAAATCACCGACGTGTTTCCGGGCGACGTTGCCAACGAAATTAACGGCATGAAATATTACAAGCCCATGATGATATTCCCCGCTATTCACTACACGATGGGAGGTCTCTGGGTAGATTACGAACTTCAGACCACTATCAAGGGCCTCTTTGCTATCGGCGAGTGCAACTTCTCCGATCACGGAGCCAACCGACTCGGCGCTTCTGCTTTGATGCAGGGCTTGGCCGATGGCTATTTTGTTCTGCCTTACACTATTCAGAACTATTTGGCCGATCAGGCTGTCTGGGCGAAAGTTTCAACTGATGCTCCGGAATTTGACGAGGCAGAAAAGGGTGTCAATGCAGAGATAGACCGCCTCATGGGCATTCAGGGCAAACGCTCTGTAGACTCCATCCACAAGGAGTTGGGCCATATCATGTGGGAACACGTGGGTATGGGCCGCACTAAGGAAGGATTGGAAGAAGGCTTGAAGATGATTGCCGACTTGCGCAAGGAGTTCAACACCAACCTCTTTATCCCCGGTAAAAAAGAAGGCCTCAACGTCGAAATCGACAAGGCTATCCATCTGCGCGACTTCCTGCTGATGGGTGAACTCGTGGCCTACGACGCCCTCTCCCGCAATGAGAGCTGTGGCGGACACTTCCGCGAGGAACACGCCACACCTGAGGGAGAAGCAGCCCGCGACGACGAAAACTACTTCTATGTAGGATGCTGGGAATATCAGGGCTCAGACGAGAAGGTGCCGGAACTTATCAAGGAGCCTTTGGAGTATGAGGCAATCAAGGTTCAAACACGTAATTATAAGAATTAACAACTATGGCAAAAAATATTAGTTTCACATTAAGATTTTGGCGTCAGGATGGTCCTAAGGCACAGGGCCACTTTGATACGCATGAAATGAAGGATATTCCAGATGATACTTCTTTCCTCGAGATGCTCGATATCCTCAACGAAGAGTTGATCGAAGCCGGCAAAGAACCCTTTGTTTTTGATCACGACTGTCGTGAGGGCATCTGTGGTATGTGTTCACTTTATATCAACGGCGTTCCCCATGGCAGGACTGAGCGCGGTGCAACCACCTGCCAGTTGTATATGCGTCGTTTCAACGATGGCGATGTGATTACCGTTGAGCCTTGGCGTTCGGCCGCATTCCCGGTTATTAAAGATTGTATGGTAGACCGCACTGCTTTCGACAAGATCATTGCTGCCGGTGGCTACACCACCATTCGCACGGGACAGGCACAGGATGCCAACGCCATCCTTATTCCTAAGGAAGCTGCCGACGAGGCTATGGACAGTGCTTCCTGCATTGGCTGTGGCGCTTGTGTTGCTGCCTGCAAGAACGGCTCGGCCATGTTGTTCCTTTCGGCTAAGGTGAGCCAGTTGGCACTGCTGCCACAAGGTCGTCCGGAGGCCGCCAAGCGTGCCAAGAACATGATCGACAAGATGGAAGAGCTTGGCTTTGGCAACTGCACCAACACCCGCGCTTGCGAGGCCGTATGCCCCAAGAATGAGTCTATCTCCAATATTGCACGCCTCAACCGCGAGTATATCGCCGCCAAATTGGCTGATTAAACGCAACGTTTCCCCTGTGGAAACCGCCAATATAAAATCAAATCCCGTGAACCATACCGCGTTCACGGGATTTTTTTTCGCACGATGACGGTTCTTTGTCATCGTCTGTCGACCGTCATCCAATCGTCTATCGACCGTCATCCGTTCGTCTGCCGGCCGTCATCCACTTGTCTGTCGGCCGCGATAATCCCCTTGTTGTTAGTAGTAATGCAGGCTCAGTAGAAAAATCATGGGGATCTTACCTTCTGATTGAAATTAAATGTTTATCTTCGTGATATGGAAAATGAATATCTCAAAGCAATAGCAAGCGTGGTATTTAATAATTATCTTGGCGTGCAAAACTTTCAGGTTGCACGCCAAGATTCATGCTTTTGATTTCAAGTGTGAGCAATCCATACAAGCAGCCCTGTACGTCGATGGAGTCGACTGTTTTGAGCAGTGCCGTAAGGGTCGCTCTTGCCCATCTACCTCAGAGCGGATGAACGTGTCTACTACTTCTTTACCTCCTTCCGTCCGTCCACGATGTAGATGCCGGCAGGCAGACGGTCGAGGCTGTCGCCGAGGCGCACGCCCTGCAGGTTGTATATGCCGCGCTTCTTGGTGGGTACGTCGGCGTTCACGGCATCGATGCCGGTGGTGCCACGTTTAAGTTCTGCAATACCAGTTACAGGAGTGCCATCCGATTTACAGAGGCTGCGCTGGTTATTGTCATACCGAGAATTTCTCGGATAATCGAAGTAACAGTTCGTGGTTTTGCAATCTAAGAAACCACTCAATGTACTGCCTTTACGTGCAACGAAAACTCCTTCTGCATTATTGAACGAGAGACTTACCCTATCCGATACCGCCAAGATGGCATTTGTCGATTCTTTAATCTTAATGGTACAGCCCTCAATACGCAAGGTAGGATTGAAATTGTTATCCGTATAAAGAGTTGACCCCTCAAGATAATCCTTTGTTTTATCTATCCGTATGCCAGTAGCAT
Source organism: uncultured Prevotella sp. (assembly GCA_964450065.1). Classification (GTDB taxonomy): domain Bacteria; phylum Bacteroidota; class Bacteroidia; order Bacteroidales; family Bacteroidaceae; genus Prevotella. The sequence continues at coordinate 3,857 of CAYVGR010000036.1, forward strand.
CTTGGGTATAAACATCGAGCGTACCGTTACCTTTGATCGTTGTAGAGCCTTTGAGAACTATGGCATCCATTAATGTTGATAACACGACCTGACCGTTGATTATTATTGTTGGGATCAGCCCGCCTTTCAGCAGTTTGTGCCGGTCAAGGCGTATGGCGTGTAGTTTATTATTAGGGGTATAAGCATTCTCCATAATCTTGCAGTTCGTCAGCGCGACTGTGGCAAAGTCGGCAATAATGGGCTGGGGGGTCTTGGAAGTGGTGCTTCCTTGTATCGTGGCTCCATCTACGATGAGTTGCTCCTTTCCCGCTCCACCAATTATGGTTGCACTACCGGTATAACAGTCATAGCTGCCATTTCTGATGGTAAGTTCGGCTTTATTGTATGCACAAATCGCCTCCTGATTGTTAGTTTTCACGATAACGCTGGCTCCCGCCTCCTGCGTCAATGTCGTATTCACCTCACAGCGGATGGCTGAGGCGTCTTTAGACTGCAAATCGTTATATCCTTTAAAAACCACATTCAGCCCGGCACACGTCTTGTTGGTGATGCAGCGGTTGTAGTTGCCGCTGCGCTCAATCCTGATGTTTTCCAGATAGAGGGTCTTCGTGCTCGGCACGTAGTATGCCTTGTAGGGCAGTCTGATCTTGGCCGGTTTGATGTAGTCGCCCTTGATGTTGGTGTAGTTGGCGGTGGTTACTGTCGTATTGCCCACAATGAAGCCATAGCTTTTGGCGGCATTGACGGAAACCGGCAGCACGAAGGTCGTGATGAACAGCGCGGCTATTATCGTGAACATGTTTCGGAGTTGTTTTGTTTTCATCATAAACGTGCCTCCCTGTTGAATCCCCCTTCCTGTCTTTGCGGGTCGGGGGCAACGCCTTATAGGAGGCTCGGGCGTTGGAGATTTTCTTAATTGACAATTATCAATTGTCCATTATCAATTATACATTATCAATTATACATTATCTTTTATTTCTTCACCACTTTCCGTCCGTCGACGATGTAGATGCCGGCGGGCAGACGGTCGAGGCTGTCGCCGAGGCGCACGCCCTGCAGGGTGTACACGCCACGCTTCTTGACGGGAATGTCGGCGGTGGGTGATGCGATGCCGGTAGACTTCCATGTGCCGTGCAGATAGATGTTGGCGGTGCCGCCGGCAGCGATGAACTTGTCGCGTGCCGCTGCCGCTTCGGTCAGACTAAGGTTTTCAAGTATAAGGCACGGGGCGGCTTCCACGAGGTCTAGTGCCTCTTTGAGACCGAGTCCGGTGAGTGAGCGGACTACATTGACGCAGTTTATCTTGTAGCTGTTGTGCCACTCAAGCACCACGTCGTAGCGGGGTTCCCCCTTGCTAATCACCACCTTGTTCTTCACCAAAGCTCCACCGAGTGCTACGCCGTGGAGTTCCTCTGAGAAAGCCGCGCCTTCGGGCTGCGTGATGGCGCAACCGTCGAGCGTGAGGGTCTTGATATCGCAGAGGGATCCGAAGGCTGTGCCCTCTGCTGTTACATCGGCATTGCGGATGGTGAGTTCTTCCACAGAGCCGTCATATCCGGTTATGCCATACCTGCCCACGGCCTTCACGGTGCAGCCGTCGATGGTGAGCTTTGTCTTATTAAAATAGATTCCGCTGTGGTTTGTCGATGTGGCATTCAGCGTGCCGCTACCGGTGATGGAGGAGGGTCTATCCAATTCAAGTGCCGCATGACCAATAGCAGCAACGCTGCAAGTGCCGCTTACATTGATTTTCAGATTATCAATATTAGAAGAAATTCCTCCAGAATTGGGCGAACCCGTTATTTTTGCATAATTCATGGTGAGCGTCTTGGTGGCGTGGTCGTACCTCACGATTCCCGTTACACCAGGGATGACGCTGAGGTCGTCACAGTTGACAGAGGTTACCTGCGTGCCGGCAATCTTGAGGTCGTAGGTGGTCATGGTCACTGGCTGAATCACCACGCTCGGCACAACTATCTCATTGAGTGCTACGCAATGGAATCTCCTTAAGAAAGCCGCGCCAGCGGGCTGGGTGATGGCGCAGTCGTTGAACGTGAGGCTCTTGAGGCGGGTGATGGCACTATCGTCGCCCTTTACCGTTACGTTGGC
>CAYVGR010000036.1:5975-14464 GCA_964450065.1 uncultured Prevotella sp.
TTTGTGACGGTAAGCTCTCCCTTACATAAGTCGTCTCCGCATATGCCCCACTTGCTCACGACCTTCACGGTGCAGCCGTCGATGGTGAGCTTAGAGAGTGGATAGATTCCGGTGTGGTCCTTTGATGTGACATTCAGCGTGCCGCTGCCGGTGATGGTGGAGGATTTCTGCAAGTAAAGCGCTGCTTGAGCTTTAACAGCAACGCTGCAAGTGCCGATTACATTGATTTTCAGATTTTCAATATCAGAATCAATTCCTACAATTTCGGGCCACGGACCCTCTATCTTGGCATTCTGCAGGGTGAGCGTCTTGGTGGTGGGGTCGTATCTCACGGTGCCCGTTACACCCGGGATGACGCTGAGGTCGCTGCAGTTGAAATAGGTTATCTGCGTGCCGGCAATCTTGAGGTCGTAGATGAATTTCGTTGGCATAATCACCACCTTGGTCTTCGCCAAAGTTCCAGGGTATGCTACGCCGTGAAACTCCTCTGAGAAAGCCGCGTCCGTGGGTTGGATGATGGCACAGCCGTTGAGGGTGAGGCTCTTGAAGCTAGAGATGGAACCTTTGGAGCCATATGCCGTTACGTTGGCATTTGTGACGGTAAGCTCCCCCATACATAAGTCGTCTCCGGTTATGCCCCACTTGCCCACGGCATTGACGGTGCAGCCGTCAATAAGGCAAGGACACGCGGACGTTCACAGGCAAGTCTATCATTACCCTCAGCGACAAGGCTACAGCCGAAACCCCTGTGTTGAAAATGGTCGGCAACCCGATGGGCATGGGCAGTTATATTTATGAAGTGTTCCGAAAGGTCACTACCGAGGACAAAGATTTCTTCATGCAAATGCCCGTTTCCGCAGCTGTGCTGCAAGCCGTAGCTTACGATTATCCCCAGGAGACATTCAATGTAACGTTGGACGGAATCACACTCAACCGTGACGGCACCCTCAACTTCACTTCCCAGATGGAAGATGAGTATGGAGACGAAGTGACCAAGATACCCTTCGACTATAAGTTCTCAGCTTGGGAGCGCATGAAGAAAATGGCCGACGAGGGGAAAACCGTTGAGGTAGATGAGGGCGGCACCACCGCAGAATATGCGCTCAGCGACTTGCTGCAACAAATAGGAACGCTCAATCCCTCGTACTATCTTGGCAACAGCGACATTGCTGCCGATGCCTACGGGAACGAACCGAGTAACTATGTGACTCCCATGGGCAAGGTAGATTTCAAAGCCGGAGTCATGGAGTTTGTATTTCCGTGGGACTTTGGTGCAGGCGGATTCCTGTCAGATTATATTAATATTCACGTTGTCTACACCATGCATCCATGAAAAAGATACAAAACAGCCTTTTGGTGCTCCTCACATCAACCGTCATGAACGTTACGGTTAATGCCCAACCGATAGCGTTGCCATCTGGAACGGTGACCGGGCAACTGCCCAATGGATTGAGCTATATCATCCAGCGCAACCCGCTGCCACGTCATACGGCGGAGTGTCGGTTGGTTATGCACGTTGGCTCCATACAGGAAAAGGACAGCCAGCAGGGTTCTGCACACTTCCTGGAACACATGTGCTTCAACGGCACCCGCAACTTCCCCGGCACGTCGATGGTGGACTATTTCGAAAGACAAGGAATGAAATATGGACGCGATATCAACGCTTTTACTGGCTTCGATCGTACCATATATTGGATGACGATACCCGTGGAAAATAGCCAGGACAGGATTGTCGACACCACGCTCATGGCTATGAACGACATTCTGCACCATGTAACCTTTGACAGTACCCTCACGCAGAGGGAGCGTGGGGTTATTTTGGAGGAACTACGCGGGTATGACACACACGACAACTTTTATGATCTCAAGATAGGCAAGGGAAGGTATTCACGCCATATGCCATTGGGAACATCCTGGGACATCAGCCGTACGGATCGAAATCTGTTGGTGGACTATTATCATCATTGGTATGTTCCATCGCTGGCCACGGTCATCATTGTGGGAGACATAGACCCCGGCGAGGTGGAGAAAAAAATCAAGAACCGAATGGGACAGCAGGGTGGGCCACACCCGAACGACTTTCGTTCATGGCCGCTCGACTATCCCGACGGTCTCTCATTCAAGGAAGTAGACGACTCTCTGAACACTTCGTCCAAATTAGAATTGATCATTCCCCATGCAACCACACCGACCGGAAGCATCGAGACCTATATACAACATTCGCGCATGAACATTCTTGTCAGGGCATTGGGGCATCGACTTTCGCAGCATGGCATCGATGCAACTGTCAGTGACAACTGGTATCTTGCCGACAAGAATCATTTTGTTATCTCCCTTACCGAAAAGAGCAAAGAGCGCTTCCTCCACAATATCACAACAGTCTCTGCCGAACTCCGTCGGCTTGCCGGTAAGGGCATGGAGCCCCGAGAGCTTACCCATTGGAAAGAAGCTGAGGCCAAACGACAACGACTTGCCATAACCGACAAGCTTTCTTCGGTTTGGGTGGAGGACTGGATAGATTATGCGCTCATGGACGACCGACTTGTCTACCAGCCCGATGAGGCAGAGCGCATCAAGGCTGGAATCCGCAATACCACCGCGGCCGATATCAAGGCATTGGCACGCGGGCTGCTCAAAGACATGGAGCGTAGTCTGCTTGTGGCCTATACTAATAATGGCGGGCGTGGCAACAGACTGACAGAAAAAGAAATCGCATGGGCCATGAAAAACCATAAGGCGATGAAGTCTGTTCCTTTTGCATTGCCTAAAAAGCCGACTCATACAGAAACCTTACTGCCGGTGCCGGAAGTGCTCAACACCGATTTGCCTTATCGTGCTGAGATGATCAAGAGTACCACCGACTATGACGAGATAGGCATCAGGGAAATAGCATTGAACAATGGTGTCAGGCTGCTGCTCAGACCTACCTATGAAGGAGACTCCACCGTCTATCTGACGATATGGGGTCGGGGAGGCACTGCCGACTTGCCCGATTCACTCTACCAGCGTTATAAAGACACGGCGGGTTACGTAGACATGGGAGGCATCGAGGGACTGAACACAGACTCCCTGAGCGAGTTCATGGGTCAGCAGCAACTATCCATGACCATTGGCATCGACAACTACTGGCACGCGCTGCTTGGTTCCTCAAAAACCGAAAAAGCCCCCATGCTGTTGAGGCTCATGTATGAGAAAATGGCACATCCAGGAGTTGACAGACAGGGGTTCCGCGAGCTTATCGACGATGAACTCGAGAATTATGGAAAGACAACAGTCCTGGAGGAGATGATGGTGCGCGACACCGAGCGGCGCATCATGGCCGTGGCCGACTCCCTCTTGGGAGCTGCCGTGGGACTGCAATATGCTCCCATGACCAAATCTGACATCCGGCAGATGAATATCGATAGCATGACCACTTATTACAAGCGGCTCTTCACATCAACACGCGACCTGTATATCTTGGTATGCGGCCAGTTTGACAAGCAAGAGATGGCACGCGAGCTGGTCTCCGTCTTCGGCCGCCTTCAGCAGCATAAATCTCCGCTGAGCCGTCGAAACGAACCGTTTGCCCTGCCCGAAAAGGCTGTTACCATGCAATTTGAAGGAGGGGCTGATGGAACACAGACGTCCTGCAATTTCATATACCCATTCCGCTACGAGCCTTCGCTTCGCTCAACGCTGAAATTCAAACTCATGCGCGACATCATTCAAAACCGGATGCTCGACGTGCTGCGCTCACAGATGAACATCGTCTATTCCCCATACGTCAATGCCTTGTGGCACGGAACACCACAGCGGGTTGCCGCCCTTTGGTTATCCGCGGACGTGAAAAATGAGAACTACCAGCACCTGCGCCAAGCGCTCGATCGCATCATCGCAGACCTCAGGACAAAGCCCGTCAGCGATGCAGAGTTGGGGCACTTGAAGCTCTCTTTCTTGGTCAACAAGCGGCAGAACCTCAACGATGTGGCGCCGGCCGAATGGCGGCGAGTGGTGAAAGAGCTCATAGAAAGCGGCGAAAATCTCAGCGACTATGACCAATACGACAGCATTCTCCGCTCGATCACACCGCAGGAAATCCGCGATGAATTTTATAACAACATCAATCCTGACCGGCTGATACTGCTCTACCGGAAATAATAAAGAATTTTTTCAATCATAAAATAAACAAAATGAAAAAAACAATATGCACGCTGTTGCTGTCAATTCTACTTCTCCCGGCAGCATTTGCAGGTAATCCTGTGCCTTACTCCATCTTCGACAAGGCGGGTCGGACTATCTCTTTCGATGAAATGATACAGTCGTTGGCACCTGCCGACGTGGTGTTTTTTGGCGAGATGCACAACTGCCCGATCACCCATTGGCTCGAATACAAGACGGTAGAGGCTCTCTTTCTGGCAAATAAGGGACAAATGAACCTTGGCATGGAAATGTTCGAACGCGACAACCAGCCTCTCATAGACGAGTTTTTCCAAGGTGTCATCGGATCGGATTCGTTCGAGGATGAGTGCCGGCTGTGGCCAAACTACTCCACCGACTATGAGCCTATGGTGAGTTTCGCCCGGGAAAATGGCATGCGGTTGATAGCTACCAACGTGCCACGCCATTATGCAGCCATTGTCAAGCAGCGCGGACTGGCATACCTCGACTCGCTTTCTGATGCCGCCAAGCAATATTTTCCACCGTTGCCTGTTCCCTATCGCGAAAATCCCGAGGCCGAAAAAGGATTCAGTCTCATGGCCATGCTGGGCAACAAGCAGCATGCCAATGCTGCATACATCGGGCAGGCTCAGGCCTTGAAAGATGCCACCATGGCATGGGTCATTGCACACAACCTTGACAAGAAAATGTTGCATGTCAACGGAAACTACCACAGCGATGCCAATACAGGCATCATCACCTACCTGAAAGAATATGCACCCAAGACGGTGTATAAAACCATATACACCGTCAAGCAGGAAGATGTTTCACAGTTAGAACAAGACTATCTCGGTCATGGGGATTTCTATATTGTCGTTCCCTATGACATGGTTACATCTTATTGATAACGTCGCTTCATTGGGAGAGCTGCCAGTGCTGTCACCGGCCGTGCGGCTCCTCTCACCGACGTTTTGTCTCCAATCTGCTGTCGAGCCATTGGCGTGTCTCGTCCAATACCCACTCAGCCACCAATTCGCCCGATGTGGGCAGGACACCTTGGTTGCTGTATACAATTTCTATGCCCTGCCGGGTCAGTTCGGCTTGTTTTTCTTCCATACCGTGCCTATCTGCCATGCGCTTGACATCTGATGTGAGATAAACACCCTGCACGATAATGCGCTTCTTCTCCTTGGCCGCCTGCCTGAGCATCGGCAGCAGCTCGTTGGCAAAATCGTGCCCCATCTCGATATCCTTGCCTGCCGTATATCCAATCTTGGTGTTTTCTCTGACATAATTCTGCACATTCTCCAACATCATATTCCAGAATCCGCAACGCTCGGGGTCGCCGTGAGCCAGGAAGATGACGGCTTCTTGCTCGGGTTGCTTCGACATGGCTGTGATTTGTTGTAGCATGGCCTTTTCCAAAACATAGCTGTAATACATTGTCGGACCCAGAACGACGCGAATGTCGGTGCTGACGAGTTGTGTGTTCTCCTCGGCAAGTTCTTGGCGCACATACTGGTTGTATTTCATTCCTAATATGTTGGGCAGGTCGTTTTCGGTGTGGCTCGACGGCGCAATAAACATGGGCAGAGCAAAAATAGTGTCAATGCCTTGGGCTTCGCAGTCGCTCACCACCGAGGCCACCGAAGGTTCGCTGTATTCCATGAGAGCCAACCTGACATAGTCGATACCTTTTAGGGGCGAGGCTTGGAGCTTTTCGCGCACCATGTGCTCCATGTCCATCACGGGCTTGCGCCAACTGGGCATTGGCGAACCGTGGGCAATGATAACCAATGCAGTCTTGGCTTGAGAGAAATTTGCGGAAAGAACTGCAAGTAACAATGAAAAGATAATTTTCCTAATCATGATGATGAAGAATAAATGGTTTGATTCTTGTTTGATAAAGCCATTTTGGCCACTGCAAAGGTAGCAAGTTGTTCATGGCTCCGCAATACCTAATTGTTGTGATTTGCGTCACCGAAGACAGTGAGTTGTTTATGGCTTCGCACTACAAAATTATTGTGATTAATGCCACCGTCTTACGTCCGATATGCGAGCGTCTTACGGACGGTAGACGAGCGTTTCGCGGACGATAGGCGATCGCCTCACGGACGATAGACGACCGCCCGGAAGCTTTTTCCATAGGCAACTTGACGAAAAAAATACAGTCTGCACTGTTTTTTGCGGGTAAGACGATATTGTGGTACTACATATGGTCTGCCATACAAAAAAGAGAGGGACTCCTGCGCGGGAGTCCCTCTGTCTTAATGACGCAACCTTTTCGGTTGTATGTTTCGTCTGTTCATGCTTGATTCAATAATATCACAAGTAAAATGTTTACTGATACCAAACCTCTCCACCCATTTGCTGAGTTGGTTCGGTGGTTGATCGTTTAAGCTGGATCTCATCCTCTTGGAAGACACCAGCTAAGTCTTTAGAATCTTTTTTCATTGTCGATAAATTTTAAATGGTTAGCTAATGGTGACTTATTCTGTTGTGCAATTTACTAAAAAAAATCAGAACCTGCAACACTTTGGGCATGTTATTTTGTTACTTTTCTGCATAAAAAACTATAAAATCAAAGTTTTGTTTGTTAATTTTGGAAAACTTTGTAACATATACAATATATTGATATACAAAACCTTATAGCAAACCTTCCGCTCTGTCACGTGATCAGAACAGGCAGAAGTTAATACGTCTTTGACTTCTGTGGTCCACGCCAATGAGCTTGATTGCATCTTTTTTGTAATGGCCTGCATAGCTTGAAAAAAGGCAGAAACCGCCAGAGGCTGTAGAAAATGGGTGTTCAGTATGACTTTTAGGCAAAAAATAGAGCATTCATTTTGCCTTATTGCATAAAATTGTTACTTTTGCATATTAGAGGGGGTGTCTAAAAATCAAGATGTGGAACACCTGTCCGGCCTGATTTTTAGAATACCTTAAAGCGCTTAAACAACAATTCATTAGAAAATTCATGGCGGTAGAAATAAGGAAGGTGGAGACGAAGAGAGATCTTCGGGACTTCATAGAGTTTCATTACGACCTTTACAAGGACAGTCCCTATGACGTGCCTTCGCTATACAGTGACGAGGTCAATACCCTGAGTAAGGACAAAAATGCGGCTTTCGATTTTTGTGAAGCTGAGTATTATTTAGCTTATAAAGACAACAAGTTGGTGGGCCGGGTGGCTGCTATCATCAACCACCGCGCCAACGAACGTTGGAAATCCCATGATGTACGCTTTGGCTGGATCGACTTTATAGACGATATAGAGGTGAGCAGAGCTCTTCTCAATGCCGTGGAAAGCTATGGCAAGCGTAAGGGTATGACCGATGTGGTTGGCCCTTTGGGCTTTACCGATATGGACTGCGAGGGTATGCTCACGTGGGGATACGACCGGCTGGGCACGATGGCCACCCTCTACAACTACGAATATTATCCCCGGCACATGGAGCAGCTTGGTGGGTGGAAGAAAGACATTGACTATGTGGAGTACCTCATTCCTATTCCGGATAAAGTGCCCGATAAACTCCTGAAGCTGTCCGAGATGATAGAGAAGCGGTATAACCTGCGCGTGAAAAAGCTGACGCCCAAGGACGTGAAGGAGGGGTATGCCCGAAAATTGTTTGAGGTTATCAACGAAACCTACGTAGACCTATATGGTTTCGTAACGCTTACCGACCGTCAGATCGACCAGTATGTCAAGATGTTCCTGCCAGCCGTAGATTTCAACTTGGTGACGATCGTCGTGGATGCCAACAGGGACGATATGATCGTTGGTGTGGCTATCACGATACCTTCGCTCTCTAAGGCATTGCAGAAGTGTCGCCGAGGTCGTCTGTTCCCCTTGGGCTGGTGGCACATGCTGAGGGCTATCAAGTTCCACAAGACCGAGGGAGTGGACCTGCTGCTTATTGGGGTGCGTCCCGAATATCGCTCCAAAGGAGCCAATGCGCTGATGTTTACCGATCTCATTCCACGCTATATTGAATATGGATTCAAGTGGGGAGAGTCTCAGGTAGAGATGGAAGAAAACACAGGTGTGCAAGGACAATGGTCTATGTTTGAACCTGAAAACCACAAGAGACGCCGTTGCTATCGCAAGTTGATAGGGTGATAGCCCAGAGTTGCAGACTGGCAAGCGTGAGTGATAATAGCATGGACAAGGACAGGACGTTTCTTGGTAGAATTTAAAATATATGGATAATCCGAAAATATGAACAACATAGAGAAAATACAAAATACTGATGATTCCCAGGCATCGTCATCACAACCGAAAGCACCGAAATACACAGACGAAAACATCAGGCACCTGAGTGACATGGAACACGTCAGGACTCGCCCTG
>CAYVGR010000037.1:0-2907 GCA_964450065.1 uncultured Prevotella sp.
GGGGTCTGATATTCGCAACATTCAGGGCGGAGACGGCACCGGTGTCGTGACTTTCGACGTGGGCAACAACTGGACCACCAACAACAACCTCACAGCTGGGCAGCCCTTTACCTCGAATGCCTTCTCAGCGAAGTCTAATTCCATGGGCAAGTTCCTTGCATCGTGCATCTACCCAATGGGCTCGGGCGAGCTTACCATACATGTTGACGACCTGTCGGCAACGGAACTGATGGTTTCGCCTAACCCGAAACATATCATTGGGGAGACAGCCAACCATCTCGACCACCATACCAAGGACATCAATGATATCAATATCCAAAGCTCGGCCAAGGCACAGCAGAGCAATATCATAAAACTGGGTATCGGTGCACGCAAATGGCGTGAGAACAGGTTGAAATAACAACAAGATACTTACGGCCATAGGCCGACGCTGATACAATCTGCATATATCTTATCAAAAGGTATATGCAGATTTTCTTTATGCTTCCTCTCCAAATGGGAAAAATGTTGCCCGGCCTTGTCCGAAATATTTTAACAAAGTAGTGCTTATGCTTTGAATATTCCAAAGCAGATTGCAGAATTTTTCAAATACGCGAAATTTGGGCATATTTTATAACACCTTGGCCAACAACCGATTACACACAACCACGCCTTATTTCTCCTTTTTCGGTCATATTGACACTCCACCGTTGATATCCAATGACAGGCTGATGAAGACTTTCTCGCGAAACGACTAAAGCTTCATCGCCGCACCGTTAGGCTCAAATCATCGTGCCATTGAGGTTCAATGGCACGATCGTGAGATTTTTCCCAGTCATTGGCAGCGCCATTTCCGGAAAAAGATGGCGCTTTTCTTTCTGTAACACTCCAAAAACGACACACGAAAATAGTGAAGTTTTTATGACACATGCATCCGTTTACCTCATCTTACATCTCATTTTTCACCGAATCTAAAAAATAAAATTTTCATGCAAGATTTTCTATAACCGTGTATTTAAGGGGCATAATCAATATTAGACCATTAATAAAAAGTAAAAATGAAAGCATTAACATCATTTCTTATGCTGTGTTGCTGCATGGCAGCCGTAACATTCACCTCGTGTTCAGACGACGAGAATCCGACCCTCACGCCGGAGGAACGCCAGAAAGCCTTCCAAACTATCAAGGGCAACTATGACGGAGAGCTCGTCTACACCAAACTCAATGCGACAAACAAAGAGTATATCAACGACACGCTCAAGGTGAACTGGGCAATAGCCACCGACTCGACCATGACTATCGCCAACTTTCCTGCCACGCCACTGGCATCATACATCACCAATAAGGAAATAAGCAAAGCCGTTGCCGAACAACCTGCACAGCAACTCAAATGCCGCATCGGCATATTCGACAACTCGCCTATCACATTTCTCGTTGATCCCGCCTCGATCACCTATCAAGTGAACCATGACGGCAAGACTCACAAGGTGAAGTTCGACTTCTACTTAAATTGCATCTGCTCATACGGTGTATACAGCAATTTTTCACACGCCAACGATGCCGACAAGGGGCTCAAAATGTACATGCAGATTGTTGTGGAAAAAATCTACGTGGACGGCCAGTTACAGACAGAAAAACGAGAGCAGGCCACGAAAGCAATCGTATTTAAAGGTAAGAAATAACAGCAAGCGTCATTTTCTGACATATAACAGACGCTATAGTAACCAGACATGAGCAGGCCGCGATGGTCTGCTCATTTTCGTGACCCTCATATTCCACACCCTGCCCCGTCTCCCAAGTTCACACAGGCAATGGGGGTTTATGCCATCAAGTCGGCAGTATGTCACGATAAAAAAGAATGCAAACTCTTGTGAAGTATTAAAAGAATGATTATCTTTGCTCATATTTGTAAAAGATGACACAGGAACAAGACATTAAGAATGCCGTCGAGGTATTGAAAAAAGGCGGTGTTATTTTGTACCCCACCGATACCGTATGGGGAATCGGCTGCGATGCCACCAACGCAGAAGCCGTGGCAAAGGTTTATGCCATTAAAAAACGTGACGACTCCAAGGCTCTGATATGCCTGGTCGACTCGGATGCACGCCTGCAACGCTATGTGCGCAACGTTCCCCCCATTGCCTGGGACTTGCTGGATGTTGCCGTTAAGCCCACCACTGTGATTCTCGACGGAGCCGTAAACTTGGCTCCTAACCTCATAGCTGAGGACGGGAGCATCGCCCTACGTATTACGAAGGAGCCGTTTTCAAAAGAACTGTGCTACCGCTTTCAGAAAGCTTTGGTCAGCACCAGCGCAAATATCAGTGGCGAGCCAGCCGCACAAAACTACAAAGATATCTCAGAAGAGCTGCTCAACAGCGTAGACTACGTTTGCTGGTCGCGTCGCAATGAGCATAAGCCCCACACGCCAAGTTCGATTATCAAACTTGGGCCAATGGGCGAAGTTACCGTTATCAGGTAAAAGCCTCCCTGCTCCACATGCACGGGTGCCGGGAGGGGCAAACGTACCATGCAACACCCTGCTGTAACCTTTTGATGAACAACACACGATACTCACAGGTGCACTTATGACAACAACAGGATTTGGACTAACAACAGAGACAACGTGATTAGGAAACTCATAGTCTGGATAAACAGAAACCTGACGGAGAAACAGGTGACATACATCCTCGCCTTCCTCATCGGAATTTTGGCGGCGGTGGCAGCCTATTTGCTTCATTGGCTCATACACCTTATCCAGCGCGTCATCGCGTACGGAACCTTCATCGAGAATGTAAACTGGCTCTTTCTAATTGTTCCGGTCATCGGCATCTTCCTCACATCGGTCTTCATTAAATATGTTGTGCGCGACAATATATCGCACGGCATCACGCGCGTGCTCTATGCCATATCCACCAAGAACTCGGT
>CAYVGR010000037.1:3007-14130 GCA_964450065.1 uncultured Prevotella sp.
TGGTGTTCACACTCGAAGTGCTCATGATCGACCTCACCATGGGTTCGCTCGTGCCCATACTCATTGCCAGCATCACGGCTCACATTTTCTCATACCTCTTCACCGGAAGCTCTACCCTGTTCAGCTTTCATCTGGACAGTGTCTGGAGCGTGGATCGCGTGCCGGGCACCATTATGTTAGGCGTGTTCTGTGGACTGATGAGCCTCTACTTCATACGCATGATGACCTTCTGTGAAGACAAGTTTGCCGAGATGAAGAAGCGCCCGTATAGCAAACTGCTCATCGGCGGTCTGGTGCTGAGCTCGCTTATCTTCCTCTTCCCGTCGCTGTATGGCGAAGGATATAATTCCATTGCCATCTTCATGGAAGGACAAACCGAGACCGACTGGGGGCAGGTGATGAACGGGTCTCTGTTCTACGGCCGCGAGGAGCTGCTGCTGGTCTACATTGCCCTGGTTATGCTCACCAAGATTATTGCCACCTCATCGACCAACGGGGCCGGTGGCTGCGGCGGAACTTTCGCACCCTCACTGTTTGTCGGCAGCTTCGCCGGATTCTTGTTTGCCCGCCTGTGGAACCAAGAACAAATCGGAGTGTATCTGCCCGAGAAAAACTTCACGCTGCTGGGAATGGCCGGGGTGATGTCCGGAGTGATGCATGCCCCGCTTACCGGTATTTTCCTCATTGCCGAAATCACCGGAGGATATGCATTGTTTGTGCCACTGATTATTGTCTCGGTGGTGAGTGTCATGGTTATTAGCATCTTCGAGCCTCATGGCATCTATGCCATGCGACTGGCTCGTCAGGGCAGACTGCTCACCCACCACACCGACCGCAGCGTACTCACGCTGATGAGCATGGACTCTGTGATCGAGAAAGAAGTGACGTGCGTGCCCCCGGACATGCCCATGGGCAAGCTCATCAATGTGCTCACCAGCAGCAGCGACACACTGATTCCGGTGGTCGATGAGGACAAGCGTCTGCTGGGAATGATAGACATCAACAAAATCAGGCATCTCGTTTTCCGAACCGAACTCTATCATCGGTTCCGCGTCAGTCAGCTCATGGTGCCTGTCCCAACCATACTCTTCGACAGTGAACCTATGGACGAGGTAATGGAGAAATTCGACAAGACCAATGCGGAGGTGCTACCCGTGGTCGACATCAATAACCGCCTGAAAGGTTACATCACCAAAGCACGTCTGTACAAGGTGTACAGGCAGCTGGTGGCCGACTTCTCTGCCGAATAACACCATGCCCCCCCCTTATCCCCTTGACTTGATGAAAAAACTGCAATATCTGTTCCTCATTTTACTATTATGCCCTGTCGCTTCGACAGCTTATGCACAGTCTTATGAGGGTCGTGAAATCATCAAGGCCATGAGGCTTATGCCGGCAAAGGTCGTAAACCTCGACAAGAGGCCTGAGGACAACATTCCCAGCCCTACCGAAGGGACGGTTACAGGCAACTTCGTGGCTGAAGATGCCATGAAGGCCGACTTATTGCAGATGCTGGCCACCTTCATGACCTACGCCAAGAACCAGTACATATCCAACGTGGGAGCCAACAGCATGGGCGAAGCCTGTGGTGCTTTCCGTGGCGAAAACACCATGGGCAGCGACGAGCGTGGTGTGCGCCCCATTGCCGACCTATCGATGGTCTGTGCTTTTCTGGCGAAGTATGGGCAAGACAAGGTCGTGCTTCCCGCGGGCGTGACATGGGCTGATGTGGAATCGATGGCCATGAAGTCGCTCATCTTCTCCTACTCCACACACAAGGCCAACAAGCTCAAGCCATGCAAAGACAACAAATATTGGGGATCGGTTTCCGTAGACGATCACGCCTGGGAGAGCTCGCTTTGGGCCATGTCGGTAGCCTATTCGGCATTTTTCCAATGGCACAAGCTGAGCACATCACAGAAGCGATATATCGAAAACATGCTGAAAGCTGAGTGCAACTACGAGTTGCAGCGCGTCATTCCCACCGGCTTCAAGGGCGACACCAAGGCCGAGGAAAACGGCTGGGAGGCCTGTGTTCTTGCTGCCACACTCGGTCTCTTCCCCAACGATGCACTGGCACCACAGTGGTTCGATCGCCTGCGCGCATTTGCTATCAACAGCCATTCGCAAAAGGACGATGCCCACAACAACACCGTGATCGACTACGACTACGACTCAAAGACTGTTGCCGATTATTACATCGGGCAAAACCTGTACGACGATTACACGCTCCGGAACCACGACTTCTTCCACACAAGCTATCAGAACGTGGTTATTCAGGAACTTGGCGAGGCTGCCTTAGCTCTCAAGCTGTTTCAGCAAGGCCTCCACGGCACGGAGCGATGGAAGACCAATGCCCTGATGCACAACAACGACCGCGTGATGAATGATGTGCTGAAGTGGCTCGCCTTGGCCGACGGCGAACTGGCCATGCCCAATGGCAACGACTGGAGCCTGTTCCTGTTCGACCAAATCACATCGTATTCCACGAATGCCTGCTTCCTGCGAGATGCCGACGCACTGATGCTCGAAAACCTCGCTTACAAAATGATTAAGGCTCGCCAGACCACCACAGACGACGGCTCATGGCTGCTCCGTGCCGACGTAGGGGCACGTCGCATGGGCGTGGAGGCTCATCGGGTGATGATGACATGGCTCATGCACGAGGCTCTGCCCACCCACGACCTTACCCCCACCGCATGGGAAAACTTTAACGAAAAATTTGCCGATGCTAAGCTGTTCGACTCGCAAAACGTGGTGCGTGCAGCAACGAAAGACCGTTTTACGTGTTTCTCATGGAGCGAGGGCAAGCGGAACTACACGGGATATATTGCGGCCAACAGCGTAGACCGCAACAAAATTATTGTGCCTTACCGTGAAGGCAACACGGGAAATTTCATTGGAAACTATAAGGTAGACGGCAAGAAAAGCAATGCAGTGCCCGTGGTAAGCGGCATCTACACCTTGCTGGGCAACAGCTATACCATGAACGGAGAGCTCAACACCAACGACTCCGCGCTCAACAACCGCTTCGCCATCTACTCTACTACGGGCAACGCTGTTATCTACATCGACTACGTGCGAGGCAACAGCAATGGCATCATCACCCAAGAAAAGGGCGGTCTCATGGCCATCAGCACCGACGAATTTACCAAGACCAAGCGCACATTATATTATAACGACACTTACAGTCAGCTCGATGGCAACACGCTCTCCACGCTGACAGGAAATTATGTCAATATCGATAATGCCGTAGGCATCGTTGTGGGCAACGCCAAGCAGATGGCCTTTGGCGACAGGGGCAACAACAACTCGATAATGACATCAAAGATTTACCCCTCCTACTGTGACCGCAACCGCACGTTTGGCAACGGTGATGTGGTGGACAGGCGCAGCTTTGTTTATTATAGCAACATCGACGTGCACACTACCCAAGCCATGGCTCAGCAGCTCATTACGTTGAAAGATAACGTGCCCACGGGGTGGAACGGTGTGATTGCGGCCGACCCCGACGGCACCCGGCACCTGCTCCTCTCCAACTTTGCAGGCAACGAACCGTGCACACTGCATCAGATAACATGCACACAGGGGGCTCCGGTATTCACCGTTCCCACCACAATCAGCGGAGATAAGGCGACTGCCACATTCACGGTCATGCAAAATCATTCGGTAGGCAACACGTTGAAATTCTTCGTCACGGGCGATGATGTCACAGCCATACAAGACGATGACAACCCTGCAACAATCTATATCACGGCCAAGAAGAAGACCAAGGTGAACATCAAGGCCATAACAACCCATGGCATGACCACCAAGAAAGTAAGAATAGCAAGTGGGAAAACCATTAAAGCATCTATTCAAGGAGCAAAATTGAGAATAGATAAATGACAGGAACCACATTTGCCCAAAGTGGCATACATGGCATAACGCAAATGAGAAGCAACACATTTGGCTATTCAAAACTAAAGAGCTATATTTGCATGCACATGTATCACAAGCACACCCTTGGCCCAAAGTGGCTCATGCTATCGGACAATCGTTGTGTATGCTCATCTCAGCAACATGATGCTGGAAACACGAAGAAGGGATGTTAAGTAAAAAACTAATTATATTCATGAGAGAGTACGCAAGAATACAAGACCGGAAGACCATATTGAAAAAGAAGGAAACGAAGAAGAAAACCGCACACGAAGCGGTTGACTTTGACGTGAATCAACATGATCTCACGGACGAGTTTACCTTACTACAAGGTATATAAGTAATTGATCCCAAACAAGAAACCGCAGGCCTGAGCTTGCGGTTTCTTGTTATTTCAGCAGTTGCAACTCTTGATATATGCGCTGTACGGGCAGACCCATGACATTGAAATAGCTGCCGCGAATGCCCGTCACCCCGATATATCCAATCCATTCCTGAATGCCGTATGCACCGGCTTTGTCATAAGGGTGCCAGTTTGTGATATAATAGTCTATTTCCTGGTCGGTGAGGTGCTTGAAGGTTACCTCCGTTACAACCGAGAACCTACGTTGAGCAGTTGCCGTGGTGAGACACACACCCGTAATGACATGGTGTGTCTGCCCACTCAATGCATGAAGCATGCGACTGGCATCGGCAGCATCACGGGGCTTGCCCAGCACCTCATCGCCCAACACCACAACCGTGTCGGCGGTGAGCAACACCTCGTCCACGCCTACCTTATAGGCATCGGCCTTCTCATTAGCAATATATTGAGGAATTTCCTCCATGGCCAGATTCGGCGGGTAGCTTTCGTCTATTCCCTGAACAACTCGCACCTCAAAGTCACAACCTAATCCGGTAAGCAGCTCTTTCCTGCGTGGGGAATTGCTGGCTAATATAATTTTCTTCATGATATATTATGATGTCCATACCTGTCTGAAAGACTGTGCTTTATAATGGACAATGGGTAATGAATAATGGATAATGAATAATGAATAATGAATAATTGGCTAACGCGCAGCCCAATTTTGAATTATGAATTGTGAATTGTGAATTGAAAACTCTTTACCATCCGAACGCCTTCGCCGAGCTTCGCCACAGTCCCTGTGCCCGCATTACCTGTTCCAGGACATCGCGCGCACAACCAAACCCTCCACGCTTCTGGGAGATATAGACCGACACGTCTTTCACCTCGCTGCAGGCATCCGCTGGACAGCAGGGACAACCCACACGCTGCATCACCTCATAATCAGGAATGTCATCGCCCATATAGATAACCTCATCGTCCTGCAGATTGTATTGTTCCAGAAACTTCTCGTAGGTCTTAATTTTCACCGCACACTTCATGTAGATGTCGTTGACACCCAAATAGGCATAACGGTTGCGAATCGACTCACAGTTTCCCCCCGTCATGATAGCAACGCGGAGTCCCATCTTGACTGCTAATTGGATGGCATAGCCGTCCTTGATATTCATGGTGCGCACGGGCATTCCGTCAGAATCCATGCCCACAGTCTCGGCAGAGAGGACACCGTCTATATCAAATATGACGGCTTTTATTTTCCTTAAATCGTAATTAATCATCCGACCTCACTATAACGTTCTCCCACTTCAGGTTCTTTTCATCCTGAGGTGCTCGCTCATCGGCAGGATGTCCAATGGCCAGCACGCACAACACTTCCAAATTTTCGGGCAAACCCAATATGCCATGAATCACCTCGTTGGCCGTATGGCCGTCGCTCAGCCCACGCCCCTTCATCTGAACCCAGCAGCTGCCCAGCCCCAAATCCTCGGCCTGATATTGCATGGACATGGTCGCTATGCTGCAATCTTCCACCCAGCAGTCGTTTTCCTTGGGATCTCCCATCACCACGATAGCAAGCGGTGCATCTTTCATAAACCGAGCTCCCGTATCCTTGGCGTCGGCCAATTTCGCAAGATCATTCTTGTCGTCCACAACTGCAAAATGCCAGTTGCGTCGGCCCATAGCAGAAGGCGACATAAGCGCGGCTCGCAATATCAGCTGCAAATCCTCGCCCGAAATTTCCTGTTCGGTAAACTTGCGGTGACTGCGCCGCCCTTGCACTAAGCTTTTGAAATCTTTCATGTCATATTCAGAGTTAAGGTGGATTCTGCAAACGACCACCATTAATATTAAAATTCACCATGTGGGTTGCATTTTGAACCTATTTTCAGAACCCACCTGTATGGCAAAGTTACAAAAAATATAACAGACAAAGGGCTGGATATTAGAGATTTTTGTTATCTTTGTCCTATGCAACAGTATCATGTAAGGCTATACACCACCGGGGAAGAATTGCCCGACATGACTTGTCACAACTTCTTCCACAGCACCGAACTCTTCCATATCATCGAGAAGACACCCGGGCAAAAGCCCTACATGGCCGTGGCCACCAACGACAACAACGAGGTGGCAGGACATCTTTTGGCCATTGTCCGCCGCCGTGGCACCTGGGTGCCTCCGGTTCTCTACACGCAGGGACGTGTCTACGGTGAGGGAGAATATGCCGACGGGGTGGATAGCGAAGAAGTCTTCGGGCAACTTCTTGCCGTCCTGACACGCAAGTTGCGACGCAAACTCTGCTTCTATATCGAGTTTAGCGACCTCTCCCGAAAGATGTTCGGTTATCGTTTCTTCCGCCGAAACACCTATTTCCCTGTAGCTTGGCAGGAGGTTCACAACTCGCTTCATTCCAAGTCACCATCCGAACGTATCAATGCCAAGACCTTGGAGCGCATAGAGCATGTCTACACCCTGGGCGTAGTGACACGCGAAGCCCAGTCGGAGCAAGAAGTAAAAACGTTCCACCGGTTGCTCCACAACTTCTATCGCTTTAAAGTCCGCAGGCTCATTCCTCCCGAGAGACTGTTTCTCGAGTTGTACAACAGCAAGCGGGCACGCATTTTTGTAACCCAATATAAGAATAAGATTATTGGCGGATGTGTCTGCGTCTACTCCGGTGGCAACGCTTTCCTGTGGTATCTCGCCTCTCGCAGGAAACGCTATCCGCACCTTCACCCCAACATGATGACCATTTGGCAAGCCCTCAACTGGGCCTGGCAACACAACCATGCCCACCTCATCTTTCTTGATGCAGGGCTTCCCTTTCCGCACAACCCACTCCGCGAATCTCTCCTCCGTTTCGGCGGTAAACCTATAGCCAACTATCGGTGGTTCCATTTTTCTATTGGTCCAATCAACAGAATGTTGTCATGGATCTACAAGGAATAGCCTGCCCCCGCATATTATAAACATCATAATATGTAACCGTTGGGTATTGTGAATAATCACGAACTATCGTTACCTGAATAGGCAAGGGGCAGTCTTCCAGACTGTATCCATACAACGAATGTCCTTCCCCCTGGTTTCCACTTCGCTCCAACCAGGGGCTATTGAAAGATTGTCCTCCGGACAATAAGCCATAGCTTGTCAATGATTAGCCAATGGTTTGCAAACAATCTCATCATAATATACATTTTAATCTATATCGAGCTACGAAGCGTATTTCGCAACGACTGGCACGACTTTGCACGACACGGGCAGGAAGTCGTGGGATGTAGTGAGTGTCGGTGCAAGAAAACAACAGGAAAACCGATGCAGGAAACAGCAAGGATGTCGGTGCTGTTTGTTGTATAGCATAGAATGCTGTTATCCGATATTTTTATTTACAAACACCCTTCCATATTTCCCGAATTTGAAAACAAATTGGCTTACGCCCGAAATATGAGAAATATGCGGATATTTGCAGACAGCTGGCAATCAACAAGTTAACAAAAAAGCTCCGGGGATCTCTATTTTATTGTGCCACGACTACATACGAATGGCACGACGTTTAGGCTCGAATGGGCAGGGCGATGCAGGCTCATTCGCACAACGACGAAGCCACAAACACATCGCCATAAGACTGCAATGGCAAGACCTTGGAAAATTTCACAGTGTCTCAGCTAAAAAACATCAACCAAAACATGGCGCGTTCTGCTCCAGATGTTCATAAAATAATCACCAAAATTTGGTTGTTTTATTTTACAAAAAACAATAATTCACACTGACGCAGTGACCTACTGGCATGATCAGGAAAATGTAGAAAGCAGTGAGCGTCGGTACCGGAAAGTTCCTGCAAGGGCTTGCAGTTGTCGAACATATCCTTTGAACCGACAGGACACCCTCTCTACAAAAATATCCTATTCCGAAGCTTTGTCTGTCGGGAAACAGAAACTCCTAATTCCCGATGCCTCAAATCCGAACTTGTCGGAGGCTTTGACTTCCACGGTATGCGTGCCCACACGGTATTGTTCCGGCAACGCAATCGTCCATATTTGTTGCGAACTCCGATTACGGAACGGATTCATTCGCGAAAACAATGTGGGGTAAACTTTCCGCAAATTCAACTCGCGCGCACGTGCTACGTATGGATCTATCATCTCACGTTTACCGCATTCCATCCACTGCCCGCCGTCCAGTCGGCAGAAAACGCGCGTGCTGTCACAACCGCCATAAACATTGACAATCAGATCTCCAGCATCCACTTGCTTGAAGTCGCGCAGATGATGTTCGGTCGAGTCTATACCCGTGACATAGATCGACATCTGTTTTCGGGAATCCAGACCTATGCCCTTGTACCTGAACTGATATTTGGCACCGTCGAAATCCAAGACGAAGTAGTTGCGGGGACTTCCCTGCTGCTGCAAGGCCGACGGCACGCCCTGCCAGTCCTTTTCGCCTACCCACCAAAAGCCACACGCTGCACCAACGCCCAATTCGTGCGCACGCACACCCGGTCCGTGCAGGAAGAACCTGCGAATTTGATGCAGGTGTCCGCTCAGAACAAGGACATCGCCACGCCCCTGCAACAGATTCAGCACTTCTGAGGCATTTTTTGTAAAGGCCAGAGGAATGTGCATGCACAGCACGATGCGGCGGGTTGAAGGAACATACTTGATGTCGTTCCTGATGAAAGACAGCTGCGCGTCGTCAATGCGGCCTTCATATCCCCGGTTTCCAAGTCCGTAAACATTGTTCAGGCAGATAAAATGCACCTCACCCTCGTTGAACGCATAGGCATCGGCACCAAATGTCCGGTTAAAGGATATGTTCTGGTTTTCACGGATGCTGTCGACATCGCGGTCATGATTGCCGAGAATGGTCCATGACGGCGAGGGCAACTGGCTGATCAGCTCGTCCACTTCGCCGAGCAGTGGCAGGTTGTTGTTTACCAGGTCGCCCATAAAAATATTGACCTCTGCCGAGTCTTTCCCGAGCAATTCCGGCCAAATGGTGCGCATGGCATATTCAATTTCCTGATGATCTGAAACCTGAACGTCACCAATGGCATTCAGCGTGAACTGATGCTTGGGAGCCCTCTTCTTCAAGGCAAAGTCTACTTTCGCGGCATTGCCGCACTGCTGATAATGAAAACTGCTGTTCACCGCCCGGCGAGTAGGCAGGGTGTAGTTGGCCGGCAGAATTGGGAACACGCTTTGCCCCTTTCGTACGGGCAGGGCATAATATCCCCGTGCATTCGTGAGAACCACCGTGTCGCCGTTCGACACAGGGAGTCCGGCGAGCCTTTCTTCACGTGCATCGAGGAGTCCGTTGCCGTTGGAATCATGAAAAACCACGCCCGAGACAACAGGCGTGCGATGACGAGAGCCCAAGAGCTTTGATCGCTTTGCCTCCGTAGGCAGGCCTATCAGCAGCAGACAGGCAGTAATGACAAAGGGGTATGAGCGTACACTCATCCCCCTTTTGTCATTTGAGTTCAGAAAATTATTTGTCAGCATACATGAATGTATGTAATTTGCTATCATCATCAACAAACACAACGTATGCAACACCCGTCGATGTAAATGCCGCGCTGAGTTCTGAAGCCTTGGTCTTTGCTATCGTAACAGGCTTGATCCATTGTTTGGTCTCAGCATCCATGTAGACAAACTTAGGATAGTTTTGGTCGTTCTTGTCTGTATAGAACACGTATGGCGTTCCATCGGGAGCCACAGCTATCTTTACATCGTTGTGGCGGTCGTACGGGAAACCGAAATCCAGTTTGTTTCCTCCGACCGTTTCCCAGGTTTTGGTCTTGGCATCATATCTTTGCAGACGTGGGTAATATTCGCCATTCTTGTCGGCGTCGTCCATATTGATAAGATAAAGCGAACCGTCGGGGGCTACGTCCATGTTGGCACCCGTCAAGAAGGTATTTGTCGCATTTGCCTGCAGCTTATCCTCAACGATGGCCTTCCATGCTGAATTTTCGTATTCGAAAATAGAATATTTCAACGCATCTCCTCTTGTCAAAACGTAGAGATATGCCTTGTTACCACTGTACTTCAGGGTAGAAGAACCGACCTGCTTGCCAGAGCCAAACAAGGAAAGGTAATCCGTGCTCCATCCGTTCTTATAGTTGGATACCACGAGCATCCTGCGCTCGAATGTACCCTTCTTGCCGTTGATTTGTGTGACAAGCAATTCATTGCCAAATACGCCGAGACCCAGATAAGTAGCCTGCGTGTTGGAGAAGCCAGCATCGCCAACAGTCTCCCACTTCGTACCATTAAATTTCTTTGCAGTCACTGCACCTCTCATCTCGGCCTCCCTATCTGCATAGGCTACGTAGGGTGTGCCATCAGAAGTAATGACAAAATCAACCTCAGACCCGTTAACCTCGTTGCTGAAGCCCTGGGCTCCAACCTTTGCCCAAGTTCCATCAGCAAGACGCATGACAGACATCTTGTTGGCAGCCTCTGCATTGGCTTCGTCGGCACGTACCTTAAAGGCTACATAGGGTGTGTTGTCTTTGGGATTAATTCTCAACACCGGTGCACTATAAAGCGATGCCGTTCCGATCGAAGGTGCTTCAGACCAAACCATGTTTGATGCTTTGGTTATCGTTACCGTATAGCGCAGGTTTTGTGTGCCGTCCGAATTGGAGACGATATAATCTACCGGAGCCGTGAAATTGTTTTTGGTAGATTGGCTCACCTGTTTCACGCCGTCTACCAAAGTCTTGTTGCCCTCGCTAACGGTGAAGCGAGCCACGAGGGCCGACTTGTCCACCATGGCCGGCATGGGAATCTCTATCTCGTAAGACGTAGCAGCTTCGGTGAGTTTGGGAACCGTTGCAACGTAGTCCTTAGACAAGATGCCG
>CAYVGR010000038.1:0-13927 GCA_964450065.1 uncultured Prevotella sp.
GTGCCGTGACACGACGCAAACGCAGCTCCGTAGACAAATTCTGCTGGAAAAAATCCTTTATTTTCTTGATACCCTGCTCCGTTTCGCGCATATCGAGCAGAGCGGTACATCCTTTTGGCTTGATCAGGTTGCTCATAACCTATTTATTTTATACGTTGTTTATTTTACATGCAAAGATAGTCATTTGTCGCAGTATTGCCACATAAATGCCTTTTTATTTTGCAAAAAGGCATCATTTAGCATCATTTTACAACTATTTGATAAAACAATCTCAACTGCTGTCATTCTTGATGAAAGTTAGAAAGATAATAAGATGAAAACCATTATTCCCCAAGAGATTTCAACAAAACATGTTGCCACAACCGTAAAACAAGGTCTGCACCCGTCCAGCGCAAGCGCAAAATGTCTGATGTCGAAACGTTTTATTATCTTTCAACCTGCCTTCCCCTTCTACATTCCCGAAATAATCAAATATCTGTATTTTTATTTACAAACCCCTCTTCGTGCTTCTCGTATTTCAAAATGAAAAAACCTCGGTCCGAAATTCGCGAAATTTAGAGACGCTTGTAGTTGGCTAACTATCAGCCGTTTAGCAAAACCTCACTTTCGACCCCCGTTTTTTCATGCGTCGTTTGATATCGAATGGCATCACGACGAAGCCCAAATGACAAGACGCTTAGGCTTCATTCGCACAACCTTTAAGCCCGAAACGCACGACGATAAGATAGCCATCGTGCCACCACGGATATTTTCTTGTTGTTTCGGCAGATTTTCCCGATTCAAACATGGCGCATTTCTCTCTAATTGGCTCAAAAACAAGTATCAGAAAATGGTTATATTATTTTACATAAACATGATAATAATATGCGTATCAGCAATAAAAACACAAAAGCGAACTACATTTTTCCTCATACATCTTTGTATTTCACAAAATAATTGTTATTTTTGCACATGTTTTGTTTCATGGCTCCGTAGCTCAGTTGAATAGAGCACAAGTTTCCGGAGCTTGGTGTCGCGGGTTTGAGTCCCGCCGGGGTCACCATGAAGCCAAACCAGACATTCATCTCTTCCCAAACATGGACATAACTGAAAGATTTATTAATTACACCAAGTTCGACACACAGTCGGCAGAAGACTCCGACACTGTGCCCAGCACATCAAAACAACTTGTTTTTGCCAAATATCTCAAGGAGGAACTTGAGCGCGAAGGGCTTAAAGACGTTGAAATGGACGAAATGGGCTATGTTTACGCCACTTTGCCTTCCAACATCAAGAAGAAAGTGCCCACCATTGGGTTTATTTCCCACTACGACACGGCACTCGATGCCAGCGGTGCGAACGTCAAGGCACGCGTTATTAAAAACTATGACGGCAGCGACATAGAGCTGTCTCCGGGCATCGTTTCCTCTACCAAGAAATTCCCGGAACTATTGGCTCACAAGGGCGAAGACATCATCGTAACCGACGGAACAACCCTGCTTGGTGCCGACGACAAGGCCGGCATTGCCGAAATTGTGCAGGCCATGTGCTATCTGCGCGACCATGACGAGATTAAGCACGGCGATATTCGCGTGGGCTTCAATCCCGACGAGGAAATCGGCAAGGGTGCTCACCATTTTGATGTAGAGAAATTTGGCTGTGAATGGGCATACACCATGGACGGCGGAGACCTCGGCACCTTGGAATATGAAAACTTTAATGCCGCCGCAGCTAAGGTTCTGATAAAAGGGGTGAGTGTGCATACAGGCTATGCAAAGGACAAGATGGTGAATGCCAGCCGGTTGGCCTGCGAATTCAACAGTCATATTCCTGAAACTGATATACCCGAGACCACCGAAGGCTATGAGGGTTTCTATCACCTCATCAGTATTGACAGCCGATGCGAAGAGGCTAAACTAAGCTACATCATTCGTGACCACGACCGCAAGAAATTTGAAGATCGCAAGGACTTCATTGAGGAGGTCGCCAAGCAAATGAATGAGAAATACGGTGAGGGAACGGTAAGTGTGGAATTGCGCGACCAGTACTATAACATGAAGGAAAAGATCGATCCTAATATGTATGTTATAGACATCGTGTTGAAAGCCATGCAGGAATGCAGTGTAACGCCTAAGGTTGAGCCCATTCGCGGTGGTACCGACGGTGCCCAGCTCTCATTCAAGGGACTTCCCTGTCCCAACATTTTTGCCGGCGGAGTGAACTTTCACGGCCCACACGAATT
The DNA here is from genome assembly GCA_964450065.1 of uncultured Prevotella sp. Taxonomy (GTDB): domain Bacteria; phylum Bacteroidota; class Bacteroidia; order Bacteroidales; family Bacteroidaceae; genus Prevotella. The sequence continues at coordinate 2,222 of CAYVGR010000038.1, forward strand.
CGTTTCCGTGCAGGTTATGGAAAAGGCTGTGCAGGTAATTATCAAGATTTGCGAAATAACAGGAACATTTAACGATTAAAGAGAACGGCTCCCCCCAAGCCTTTCCAAAGGAAGAGTGTCGCCATCCGGAACAGCAGGGTGGCCAGGCATCCGTAGAGCTTTCTTCTTATATTTTCCACCATATTCTATAAGGTTCAAGCTCTTTTCGCTTCATCCTATGTCCTTGCGGCTACACCCCTGCTTTCGGACATGCTCGGGAGGACACCATTGAGGAGAAGCCTATGGCAGAACTTCCCGACCTTATTAAAGACCTGGCACTGATTCTTGTTGTTGCAGGATCGGTGACGTTGATATTTAAGTGGCTCAAACAACCACTTGTCTTAGGCTATCTTGTAGCCGGATTTCTGGTGAGCCCACACATGCCTTACACAATGCATGTGATGGACAAAGCCGACATCCAAACCTGGGCCGACATTGGAGTCATGTTCCTGCTTTTCTCCTTAGGGCTCGATTTTTCCTTCAAAAAAATTCTCAAGATGGGAATGTCGCCCATCATCGCCACCATGTCCATCATTTTCTCGATGGCCTTATTGGGCGTGGGGGTGGGTCATGCCTTTGGCTGGAACCAGATGGACAGCATCTTCCTGGGAGGTATGCTGGCCATGTCGTCCACGACCATTATATACAAGGCATTCGACGAAATGGGGCTCCGACAGCAGCGGTTTGCCGGACTGGTGATGAGTGTTCTTATCTTGGAAGACTTTCTGGCTATCGTGATGATGGTCATGCTATCGGCACTTGCCAACGGACAAAGCCCTGACGGCGGGCAGATGCTCGGATCTATCCTCCGTATAGGCTTCTTCCTTGTTCTATGGTTTGTGGTGGGGTTGTTTGTTATTCCGTCTTTTTTACGCACCACCCGGAAACTCATGACCGACGAAACCATGGTTATCGTGGCACTCGGCTTATGCTGCCTCATGGCATGGGTATCCACTACTGTTGGCTTCAGTTCTGCTTTCGGGGCATTCATCATGGGTAGTATCCTGGCCGAAACAATAGAGGCCGACAAAATCATTCGATTGGTAGAGCCCGTGAAAAATCTTTTCGGAGCCATATTTTTTGTATCGGTCGGCATGCTCGTCGACCCCGCCATCATTGTAGAATATGCCCTTCCCATTCTCGTCTTGGTAGTTACTATACTTCTGGGGCAGGGCATATTGGGCACGGGAGGCTTCATGCTCAGTGGCCAACCCTTAAAGACTGCCATGCGATGCGGATTCTCCATGGCGCAGATTGGGGAGTTTGCCTTCATCATTGCATCATTAGGACTGTCGCTCGGTGTCATCAGCAGATTTCTCTACCCTGTTGTAGTTGCCGTGTCGGTCATTACCACATTCATCACACCTTACATGATTCGGTTTGCAGTGCCCTGTTACAACGGTTTGGAGAAACAACTTCCCAAGCAATGGCTCAGGCGACTAAACCACCTCGGCTCTGCACAGGTAGGCACTCCCCAGGAACAAAATAACTGGCAGAAACTATTGCGAAAGATTACGGTCAGCACACTCATCTACACCATTCTGTGTACCGCAGTCACCATGCTGATGCTCACCTTCTTCCTACCCTTTATCCGCACCATTCTGCCTCACTGGTGGGCCAATGCCGTGTGCGGAGCTGTCATGCTGGCCATTCTCGCCCCCTTCATGCGGTCGCTCATCATGAAACACAACCACAGCGAAGAGTTCAAGTCGCTGTGGATAGAGAACCGTCTCAACCGCCTGCCACTGATATTCACCATTTTAGTGCGCATCGTTATCGTGGCGGCCTTCCTCTTTTACATCTGCAATTATCTTGCCCGCTTCGCAAATGCTATCGTCATCACACTGGCTCTGATTGTTATCGTGCTCATGATACTGTCGCGCGATCTCAAACGTCGCTCTATCCGTTTAGAACGAATGTTTATTAAAAATCTCCAAAGCAGGGACATCGAGGCACAAGTACATGGGCGCCGTCGCCCCCTCTATGAAGGCAGATTACTTGACCGCGACATTCATATCTCCGAGTTTGAAGTGCCGCGCGACTCCACATGGGCAGGCAAACGGCTACAACAACTGCGCTTCAGCAATCGGTATGGAGTACACGTGAGCAGTATCCTGCGCGGGCGGCAGCGCATGAATATTCCATACGGCGAGACGATAGTGTTTCCCGGCGACCGCCTGCAAGTCATCGGGAACGATGAGCAACTGCACCAATTCGGAAAGGCTATGAATGCTGAACTCGTACCCGAAGATGAACATATTGAAGACCGAGAGATGAAGCTGCAGAAGCTCGTCCTCACTTCCCAATGCCCGTTCATTGGCAAGACATTGCAGGAAAGCGGCATCCGCAGCCATTTCAACTGCATGGTTGTGGGTATCGAGGAAGGGCAAGCCAATCTCACTATGATTAATCCGCTGCACATTTTCAGGAAGGGAGACATCATCTGGGTGGTAGGCGAAAGAGCGTCCTTACGACAACTCTCACAGGCAAACTGATATCACAACTGTTCCCAAACAATTCACAACAGTAGAGCATGAATTCAGAATACATCATATCCAGTCTTCAAAATGCGAAAGTAAAAAGGCTCGTCGCATTGCAGCAGAAGTCAGCAGAGCGCCGCAAACAAGGGCTTTTTGTAGTGGAGGGAGTACGCGAGTTGTGCCATTGTGTGCATGCTGGGTATGAAATAGCGAGCCTGTTTTGCTGCCCCGATATTCTCAACAACAATCCTGAGGCACAAGAACTGAACACCATTATCGGGCAATCGCCCGTGTATGAAGTTACACGAACAGTGTATGAGAAGATAGCTTACCGTGGCAGCACAGAAGGCATTCTGGCTGAAATCAAAGTAAAAAAACAAACATTATCCGATCTCGGCTTGTCCGAAAACCCTCTGATTGTTGTTTTGGAGAGCGTTGAGAAACCAGGGAACCTCGGTGCGGTGCTCCGCAGTGCAGATGCTTCGAAAGCAGATGCAGTCATTGTGTGCGACCCATTAACCGACCTGTTTAATCCCAATCTGATTCGCAGCAGCATCGGAGCAATTTTCACGGTACCCACCGTGGCATGCTCTTCTGAAGAATGTATCGCTTTTCTGAAAGCACACAATATCAAAATCCTTACGGCTCAACTGCAAGATTCCATGCTCTACTACGATACCGATATGCGCAGTGGAACCGCCATCGTAATGGGAACAGAATCTACCGGGCTGACCAACGTATGGCGCAGCGCGGCCGACGCACACATCCGCATACCCATGTTGGGACAACTCGACTCGCTCAATGTGTCGGTAAGTGCTGCCATACTGATGTTTGAGGCTGTAAGACAGAGAAGCACCGCCCTCCATCTCTCCATGAAGACACGGTAAACGAATTGTACAAAGACAAACAAGATGAAGCATAGAACCGACGAAGAGATGATTTGGAAGACACTCGGCAGCGAGTATCTTATCAAACGGCCATGGCTCACGGCACGCCGGGACCAAGTGGAACTGCCCAACGGAAAGAGAAATAATGAATATTATGTATTGGAATATCCCACATGGGTTAATGTTATCGCGGTGACACGGGAAGACAAAATCATACTCGAACGTCAATATCGCCACGCCCTTGGAGTAGTATCTACAGAGATTGTTGCAGGTTGTGCGGAAGAGGGTGAGATGCCGATCGATGCAGCCAAACGAGAACTACAAGAAGAAACCGGCTACACCGGCGGCACGTGGTCAGAGCTGATGATTGCCGCCCCCAACTCCAGCACCATGACCAATCTCTGCCACTGTTTCCTGGCAGAAGGTGTGGAGCTTACTGCTCAAAAAGATTGGGATGCTACCGAAGACATAGAGGTGTTTCTCAAAACCAAGCAAGAAGTCCGCACCATGCTTGAAGAAGGTGTGTTTCAACAGGCTATGATGGTAGCACCGTTGTGGAAATACTTTGCACAACAAACGAAACAATAGCAACCTGACCAACACCGTTTGCTGTACGCATCTACCCGTTCCCAGATCCTTTTTAATACCACTGTACAGCGTTGCTGTATCCGCTTCGCTTATCGTATTTCAGAGCATCGGTCAGCGTTGCGGCATTGCATCGGAACGAAAAGTTATAGCTTGTATAGGGCGCCAACACCACCGAGCAACTCATATTAAAACAATGCAGGTCGCGCTGGAGCGATGCTGTGGTCATCGATATCTTCTTATTCTCAAAATCATAACCGCTGGAGAAACTGATATTCCAGCCGTCACTGATGCGCAAGTTACCGCTCATGTTCAGTGTTTGACTGTACTTGTAAGGATAGCGCATCTTCTTTTCATTAAACTTTCCTCCGGTATTCTCCCGCATGGTAATTCCATAGCCAAACGTTAGCGACCATGGCATCGAGAAGGTCATATAACCATCACCATCCGTCTCTGCCTTTCCTCCGCCGGATTTCTTTTTGGCTCCTCGCTGTCCCTCTATCATATCTTTGTCCACATTGCTTTCGATATCGGTATCGATTCCTTCCTCATTCTCTTTATCGTTGGCTTTATTATCGCGGTCTCCACCAAACCATTTCCTCAACTTCTCAGGATTCAAAGTAAACGATATGTTTTGTGACATTCCCTGAAAACGTCCGAAACGCCCGTATCCCCATTCGGTGTGCTCTCCCACATACGGTTTTCCTTGCTCGTCAAGCTCATAAGCGTAGGTGGCAAACACAGCATTCATGTTGAAAGTATAGTTTTTCCACCACTTCAATCGAATGCGCATGGAAAGGTCACTCCACGGACGCTTGGCAGCAGCCATATTGTAAGACATCGAGGCACCGAGTTCATCGATAATACTAATCTTCTTGATACCGGTAGAATCTTTGTCACTCTTGACCTTCATTTCGATATTATTGCTCACATCCCACGATATACTTCCCGTGCGTCCCTTGCCCGGTACACCATATAAATTGTTTGAATATGGCGAATATTCCACCAACGACACATTGCCGTCAGCGTCTGTCCTCTGATAGACTTCATAATATCCATAGCGCGACGAGCCGAAGTCGGGCGCATAGCTGAAACTTATTTGTGGAGTGAATACATGTCGGACAGCCTGTATCTTATCACCAAATATCTTCCTGTTGGGCACGTAGAAACCATAAAACTTGGTGCTGGCCGACATGCTCATATTCCAATTATAGATATTGTGAAAGCCGTATGTGGTATCTGCCAACTCCATTTGCCTGGCCTCATCCCACGACTTCATCACCTTGCTGGAAGTCATACGGTCGGTGAAATTGAACGAAGGGGTTACGTTGATATAATTGAACAACGTGAAATTGGCATTGATTGGGATGTTGTGCTGCATGCCGTTACGCCAATCTTTGATAAGATTAGAGCGCATCAACTGGTCTTCCTTGGTACTGATCGAATTACTCAACTGTCCGGTATAGCTCATTGAAATCTTCTCGTACCAACGTTCATTACCTACCTGGTGCTTGCGGCGGAAAGGATAAAAACGACTGATGGATACGTTCAGGTCGGGCATAGTCATGGAGACACTCGAGTCGCGCATGTTCTGAGAGAGGTTGGCCGACGAGCTCAATGACATACCAATGCTCGAGAATGTTGTGCTCCAACTCACCGATGACGTACGCGTAGACTGTGTCATGGCCTGCGGATTGTACATTCCCGTCAGATTGTTACGCTCATAGCTCTGCGAAGCAAAGTTCACGCTTGCCGACAACGAGCTAAACGGATTGGCCTTGGGATCCTGACGATGACTCCATTGCAGCTTAAAACTTTCTTGCTTCTGATAGTCGGGCAAACCCTTATCGCCCGTCTTGGTATTCTGGAAACTAAAGAAGAAAGAGCCGTTATACCTATAACGCTTACGATAATTGCTGGCAACCGATACGCCCCATGAGCCCTTCGTGTAAATTTCGCCAAGCAGCTTCAAGTCCCATTTATCGTTCAAAGCAAAATAATATCCGCCATCGCGCAAATAGAATCCTCGGCTGTATTCATCGCCATACGTTGGCATGATAAAACCACTGGAATAACTCTTGGTAAAAGGAAAGAAACCGTAAGGAATGGCCAAAGGCAAGGGCACATCGGCCACAACAAGATAGGCAGGCCCGAAAACCACATCCTTACCGGGACGCACCTTGGCTCTCGACAAGGCAATATAAAAGTCAGGATGCTCGCGGTCGCACGTGGTATAACGGCCATGCGCCAAAAACAACTCGCCCTTGTCATTACGCTTCGAGATCTTGCTCAGCAGGTAACCATCCTCTTGTTCGGTATAGGCATTTTGCACAAGGCCCTTCTTTGTCTTGAAGTTAAACGCCATCGTGTCGGTGTCATACTTGTCCTGCCCCATCGTAAAGACCGGGCGTCCCTTGATTCCTGTCTTCTCCGTTGAATCGGGCGAGCCCGTGGCATGCACCAAACTGCTATCCAAACTCATATACACCTTGTCGCTCTTGAGGTTCATGTTTTCATAATCCACCTCTGAAGAGCCATACAGATAAGCCGTGTTTGTTGCGGCTTCATAGACTAAGGAGTCCTGAGCTTGGTATTTCACGGGAGCATCGATACCGTTTTTCTTCTTTCTGTTCAGGGAGTCGAGGCGAACGGAATCGTCTATCGCCTTATTATGATGATATATTGCCAGCTCCAAGGAGTCCATCGCTGTGGTGTCCTTTTCAACAGTTTCTTCAACAGGCTTGTCCGTCGAATCTGTTTTCAAAACAGCCGTGCCGGTCGAATCTTTCGGGAGCACCGTATCCTTGCCTGTCACCGCACGCCGCATTCCCATATACGGAGTCGACCTACTGTCTGCCAGGGCAAACACCAGGGCAAAAAGCAAGAATATGATGGAAAACCTTGTCCTCATTTGGAGTGCAAAAGTAAATAATTAATGACGAATAACCGAGTGATTTCGCTATTTTAACGTTGTTATCCGAACATCTCTTCCCATTCCTTAAAACGAGCCAGACCATCTGCTCCGAAGCGAGCCAGACTTCGTTCGGCCTCCGCTATCGTCTTCACGTGCCCCAGATTCGACTTGCTGTAAAATTTATCGGCATAGCATATTGCTTTTTCCTCCAAAGTCTCGGGCAAAAAATCTTCTATGGGCAACGGAAGATTATCTGCGATGATAGCCTCTTTGGTCAAGCCGGCTCCCGTGTGACGCTCACATACCCGGGCATGACGGGGATAGCCCTCATCCCTAAGCAGGTCAGCACCTATGCGCCCATGCCGAAGATACGGCTCCCGACCGAAGCATTGTATTCCCGGAGCATCGCATTTGAAAATACCAATATCGTGCAACATGGCAGCCTCTTTCACAAACTGACGATCGAGATGCAGTTCGGGATGACGATCGCATATTTGCATAGCACGTTCACAAACCGCTATGCTATGTTCCAAGAAGATGCGACGCAGTTCGTTATCCTCAGGATAATACTTGTCGATAAGCCGTACTATCCATTTCGTGTCATCGTTTCCTTCCATAATCCTTAAAACTTTCGCCCTCTCTTCCAAATTGGAGGAGAGGGCGAACTTATTATCATTTCATTACATCACTCCTGCACGAGCGTTGTAATCATCAATGTTCTCTTTCGATATAGGCAATAACATCACCCTTCATAATCTTCGATCCTTGCTTGGCATTGATTTCCACAAGTTTGCCACCCAACGCAGCATCAACCTGAACAAACTCGCCCCAAGGAGCCTGGATGTAGCAGAATACATCGCTTTCCTTGTAGATCTTGCCAATATACGGCTCTACTGCCGGTGCAGCTTCACCGTCACCCTGGAACTCCCAGAACACTTGCCCCTTGACCGGAGCTACAACAGCATCGGCCTTGGCATGCTTAAACGCTGCCAACTCCTCCGGCGTAACATTGCCACCGAGCTTCGCATCCTTGGCCTTTTGCAGGTCGGCAAGCATGTTTTTCTTGGCCTGCCCACTCTTGTAGTTGCGATATTGTTCGGGGTGCATGGCCAGTTCCCATAGTTCCTCGTTGTCCTGACCATAGTCCCAACCGTTCTCGTCCATCTCCTTCTTAAAGTCGTCGAGTGCATTCGGAAGCAATGTGTGGGGATCGGCATCGGTAAACTCGTAGCCCTTCTTCTTTGCCAACTCCACCAATTCGTCGGCAATTTTACCAGGCACCTTACCGCTTTTCCCGAGAATCATGCCCCACATGGCATCATCCATCATGGCATAGCGACCCTTGCCCTGCTCCATGGTCAGCAAGTTAAAGAGTGCGATATTCTTAGTGTATTGCGAGAACGGCGTTACCAATGGAGGATAGCCCACGCGAGGCCATACGTATGCCACCTCTTCGAACAGTTTAATCAACAAGTCGTCCACGCTCAACTCCGGTTCACCCTTCTTCTTGCGCAGATTATTGATAGTACCGTGAATGCCGCTGAGGTCGGACATCATCGAACCCATCATACCACCGGGCAGACCGCAGCTCAGCAAGAGCGAGCTCATGATCTTGTTGCCGGGATTGATAAAGTAGCCCAACCAATCATCGATAAACTCCTGTGTCATGGCACGCGCCTTCATATAGGCACTCATATTGATTTCCGGAACATCGAAGCCGGCACTTTTCAGCATGCTTTGTACGGAAATAACGTCAGGATGCACCTTGCCCCACGACAACGGCTCGATAGCCGTGTCGATGATGTCTGCACCGTTCTTACATACCTCAAGCACCGAAGCCATAGACAAGCCCGGGCCGGTATGGCCATGATACTCGATAATGATATCAGGATGTTTGTCCTTGATACGTTTGGTCAGCTGCCCTAAGAATGCGGGCTGGCCGATGCCGGCCATATCCTTCAGACAGATCTCCTCTGCACCGGCGGCAATCTCCTGATCGGCCAAATGCTCATAATAGTCGAGCGTATGGACGGGCGATGTGGTGATACACAGGGTTCCCTGCGGGGTCATGCCTGCTTCCTTGGCCCACTTGATAGAGGGGGCAATATTGCGAATATCATTCAATCCATCGAAAATGCGGGGTATATCCACACCCTGCGCATGCTTCACCTTGTACATCAAGGCTCTCACATCATCGGGCACCGGATACATACGGAGAGCATTCAGACCACGGTCGAGCATGTGGGTCTTGATGCCAGCCTCGTTGAAGGGTTTGCAGAAGGCACGCACCGCCTCGTTAGGGTTCTCTCCGGCAAGGAGCTGCACCTGCTCAAAGGCACCGCCATTGGTCTCCACACGGGAAAAGCATCCCATTTCGATAATGACCGGAGCAATACGCTCTAACTGATCCTTGCGCGGCTGAAACTTACCCGAACTCTGCCACATGTCCCTATAAAGGAGACTAAATTGAATTTTCTTGCTCATTATTTTATTCCTTTACTGACAATTCAAAACCAGCCCAACGTGACGGTCAGGCTGATAAAGGTGTTGATGATAGACTTGCAAAATTAGATAAAAATTTCCGAAATAGCGAGCAAGACGCCATTTTTTTATTCACCTATAACCAATCTTCCAAACTTTGCTCCATCAAGACCACCTAATCGATTGACCGTCAAAAACAACCCACAAAGACTTGCCTTTACCGCCACATCACCCATACGATGTAACAACAAGTACCACACTGTATTCTAAGTGTGGTGCCTTAAAAAACCAAGCCGAAAGAATACAAGATACCAACCGGCCTTGCCAACAGCTGCCAAGGCTTTAACCTGACTCTTCAAAGCCGAACAGGAATTAGAACATTCCGTGATTGACAAACCTGGTTTCGGCCATTTTCTCGTATTTGGTACCCGGCATCCCATAGTTGGCGTAGGGGTAGATGCTGATGCCGCCACGTGGTGTGAAAATGCCCGTCACCTCAATATACTTAGGCTGCATGAGCTTCACGAGGTCTTTCATGATGATGTTTACACAGTCCTCGTGGAAGTCGCCATGATTGCGGAAGCTGAACAAGTAGAGCTTCAGGCTCTTGCTTTCCACCATGCGCTCTGCCGGAACATAGTTGATTTTGATTTCCGCAAAGTCGGGCTGACCCGTAATGGGGCAAAGGGAAGTGAACTCAGGGCAGTTGAACCGTACCCAATAATCGTTGTCGGGATGCTTATTAACAAATGTTTCGAGCACCTCAGGCGCATAGTCCATGCTGTATTGGGTCTTCGCACCAAGCGATTTCAACCCCTCTTTTTCTCTGTCTTCCGTCATCATTTTATCCAATACTAAATATTTTCCAAATGCTATAGTCTACGCCCTCATCACAGGCATCCACTCCCTCGTAGCGTTTCAAAGCCTTGACCAGCCTTATGGTCAGCGGCAAGGCAATTATCTCGTAGGCAGTCTTGAGCACCACCTGCCACAACATGAGCCAAGGAAGCTCCTCCGCAGGCACAACGCCGGCTAAGGCCAAAGGGAAGAAAATAACCGAGTCGCACGTTTCGCCGGCTATCGTACTCAATATGGCGCGGGCAGAAAAACGCTTGCCGCCGTCACGGATTTTCATGCGGCTCATCACATAGGCATTGATAAAACTACCAACAATGAACGCGATAAACGATGCAATGGCAATGCGGGGAGCCAAGCCGAAGACGGCATGAAAGCCGGCATCGTTGTCCCAATAGGGCGCCCCGGGTATCATGTCGCAGAGGGCACCCAGCGCAACAAAAAGAAAATTCATGGCAAAACCTGTCCATATCAGCAGTCGGGCCTTGCGAAATCCCCACACCTCGCACACACAATCATTGATGATGTAAGACACTGGGAACACGATAAGACCACCTGTAAGACTAATGGGACCGAACGCTATCTGCTTTGTTTCGAGAACGTTTGCCGCAATGAGACAAACGCAAAAGAGTATGCTGAAAAGCATAAACAGCACACTCACGGTTTGCTTTTTATTATCCATTTCTTGTTTTTAAAGAGGTTTATCAAGCACTCTATCGCCTGCAAAGATACGAAGTTATTTTGAGTTATGAATACCAAATTGCTAAAAATCGAAAAGAGAAGCTGTTTTTCCCAGCTGGTTGAAATCTTTGTGCAGCGGTTTGGTGTTCTCCATCATTTCTTGTAGATTATCTTGACAAAACCCTCTCCATGCTTCGCGTATTTGAAAATAATTATCCCAAAGTCTGAAATTCGAGAAATTTGAGGACGTTTACAATATGCTGATTACCAACTATTTATCCACACAACCCGTTCAATCACCAGTTTATCGCCTGCGATTGGATATCGAATGGCGCAACGATCAAAGCCTAATCGCACAGCGTGTAAGCTTCAACCGCACGGTCATAAAGCCGTAACCGCACGACGAATAGACTGTTATCGCAGCACCTTTGACATTTTCTTGCTGTCGCAACAGAAAATACGAGCAAAAACATGGCGCATTTTTCTCTATATGTTCCGAAAAGAGTGACCCGAAAAACGGTACATATATTTTACACCAAGCAGTTTTTCTTGTATTAACATGGGCATGTTTGCAGTTTCCTGCATCGATATGCTTATGTTTTTTCGGCATCGACATGTTTGTGTGCGTTCTGCATCGACACCCACGACTTCACACGACCTCATGCCCGTGTCGTGAAAAGTAGTGCCAGTCGTTGCAAAAATAAACTGCGCAATGTCAGCAAGTTGGTAGGCTTGCGAATAATTGTGAATTGAAAATTGCGAATTGTGAATTGAAAACTCCTCC
>CAYVGR010000039.1:0-10830 GCA_964450065.1 uncultured Prevotella sp.
GTGGGCTTGCCCACATCATATCCCGTCGCAATGGTGTGCAATGGTGTGAGACGGGGCAAGCCCGCGTCTCTACTTTAACTTGCAGAATATTTTACTTTAACTTTGCAGGGATATTTTTGCAACGACTCGCACGACTATTCACGACACATGTGTGATGTCATGGGTGTCAGTAGATACGCGGGCTTGCCCCGTCTCACACCGCTGCAGTGTGGGTTTGCAAAGTCACCCCATTGGTTGCTGAGACGGGGCAAGCCCACGTCTCTACTTCATGTGTCGGTGCAGCAGGGAATGCTGTTGGTTGTCAAAATAGTTGACCAAATTTTAACAATTCATTAGTCTTCTTTTAGAAAAAAATGCGCCATGTTTTCGGCACTATTGTTCCAAAAAGAGTGCGCGAAAATTCCAACCTTTTGCCATTAGGGCTTCATCATGTGCTGATCAAGGCTTAGCCGCGACGCGATGGAGGCTTCATCGTAGGCCGATTAAGCTTTAGTCGCAGTGTCACTAAGGCCTAAAGGCAGGCCTGTTTTTTCTGAAAGAAGACGTGTGAATGCCCTTGCGGATATAACGTTCTGATTGCCAGGAGATTGTAAAAAGGTCGTAATTTTGGCGTATTTAGGACAAATATATTTTCGTTTTCAAATTCGTGAAAATTAGAAGTATGTTTGTCCTAAGTTTTCATAACATTTTCCGATGCTCCGAAGTGTGACAAAGAGGCGTGGGCGGAGCGACCGGGGACGGTGGGACGAGACTTGCTTTTTGTGTAGGAAAAAGCTTTTGGGGATTGGAGCAAGGGAGTAGTAAAACCAAAAAAGGTGAAATCTCGTTACTTTTCAAAAGACGAACGATAATATCAGATAAAGTTTTTATATCTTTGCATTTAAATACCGATTGAGCAAGATTAGTTTGGATTGCCTGCTCTTTGAGTACCGCAAGTGAAACAAGGAAGCTCATCAAGGAAGGTAAAACATGAATAACAACAAGACAACCCCAATTTTTATTGCCGGCCCGTGTGTCATCGAGTCGGCAGAATTGCTCGATACCGTTGCCCGGACATTGGTCGGTATCAATGAGCGTTTGGGCATCAATATCATTTTCAAGGCTTCGTTTGACAAAGCCAACCGCACTTCGATACATTCTTTCAGGGGCCCCGGCATAGATAAGGGGCTACAGATGCTGGCCGACGTGAAACGGAAATACGGCCTTCGCATCACGACCGACATCCACGAATCGTGGCAGGCTGCTCCTGTGGGTGAGGTGTGCGACGTGATACAGATACCTGCTTTCCTTTGCCGCCAGACCGATCTTTTAGTGGCGGCAGCCAAGACGGGGCGCGTGGTCAACATCAAGAAGGCACAATTTCTGTCGGGTGTCGACATGGTGTATCCTGTACAGAAAGCTATGGAGAGCGGTGCCGAAGAAGTGTGGCTCACCGAGCGGGGAAACTGCTTTGGTTACAACAATTTAGTGGTAGACTTCCGAAATATCGCCGATATGAAGGAAATTGTGCCTACGGTCATTATGGATTGCACCCACAGCGTGCAACGACCATCGGCCGGAAACGGTAAAACTATTGGTGACCGAAAATTTGTTCCGGCTATGGCCCAGGCTGCCAAGGCATTTGGAGCGACGGGTTATTTTTTTGAGGTTCATCCCACCCCTGACGAGGGAAAGTCGGATGCGGCCAACATGCTGGAACTTGACAAACTTGAACATCTTATTCAAACCTTGCTATCATGAATACTACTCCCGAAGAGCGCATAGCCCAGTCAATCGACTATGCTAAACGATGCCTGGCTGAAGAAGCACAGGCTATTAGTGACCTTACGTTACAACTCGATGACAGTTTTACGCGTGCTGTGGAGTTGATGTATCATTGTCGGGGTAAAATCATTGTTACCGGCGTAGGCAAAAGCGGGAACATCGGAGCTAAAATAGCAGGTACGTTAGCTTCTACGGGCACACCGGCCTTCTTTATCAATCCCCTCGACGCCTATCATGGCGACCTTGGTGTGATGACGCCCGACGACGTGGTGCTGGCCCTGAGCAACTCGGGACAGACCGACGAGCTGTTGCGATTTATTCCTATCCTGCTCCACATGAATATCCCCATTGTGGGTATGAGTCGTAATCCCAGTTCGTTGCTGGCCAAATATTCCACCGTTCATATTAAGGTTTGGGTAGATCATGAGGCTTGTCCGCTGAATCTTGCTCCCACCTCATCCACCACGGCGGTTCTTGCCATGGGCGATGCGCTGGCCGTAGCACTGATGCAGGTGCGTGACTTCCGGCCACACGACTTTGCTCATTTTCATCCCGGAGGCGAGCTTGGCAAGCGATTGCTTACCACTGCCGAAGATGTGATGCATACGGAGAATTTGCCCATTATCCCGGAAGAAATGCACCTTGGAGACGCCATTATACAGGTATCGAAGGGTAAGTTGGGGTTGGGCGTGTCGATTAACGACAAGCATCACGTGACGGGAATCATTACCGATGGTGACATTCGGCGTGCCATGGAGAGATGGCAAGCCGAGTTCTTCAACCATACCGTGGCCGACATCATGACGCGTGAGCCGAAGATGGTAAAGCTGAACACTAAGATTACGGAGATACAGCGCATCATGCACAAGTACAAAATCCACTCGGTGCTGGTGTGTAACGACCGAATGGAGTTTCGGGGTATTGTGGACAGCTATGCCACAACATTGTTAAACCAATAAGAATGCAATTTATCCATAAGGCATACCTATTATCATTATTTATATTTCTTAGTGTTGGGTCGGTTGCCCAAACCAGCGACTCGCTCATTGTGGATCATCTTGAGGAATGTGGAATCACGTTCTCCGACGACAACAGTGTGACCCTGCTGATAGATGGACAGGATAAATTCGACGATATGTTCGAGGCCATCCGTCAGGCCAAGTCGTCGGTTCATCTCGAATATTTTAATTTCCGCAACGACTCCATCGCCCGATTGTTGTTCGACATTTTGGCTGATAAGGTAAAGGAAGGTGTCGAGGTGCGTGCGCTATACGATGCTTTTGGCAATATGAGCAATAACAAGCCGTTGAAAAAGAAGCATATTCGCGAGCTCAGGAACAAGGGAATTGAAATCTACGAGTTCGACCCGGTGCGCTTCCCTTGGATTAATCATGTATTTGCACGCGATCACCGAAAGATTGTCGTTATCGACGGAAAGATAGCCTATACGGGTGGTATGAACGTGGCCGATTATTACATCACGGGTACGCCGCAGGTGGGAGAGTGGCACGATATGCACTGCCGCATACAGGGCACGGAGGTGAATACACTGCAGGGCATATTCATTAACACATGGAATAAGGTGGCCAAGCAGAATGTACACGGTGCGAAGTATTTCCGGGGATTGGGCGATGACAGCTATTTTAAGAACTTGAAGCCGGACACAACAGCTACTGCCGGCCACAAGACTGTGGGTATCATTAATCGGGAACCCCGCAAGACCAATAAGATTATCCGTGAGTTTTATACCAACGCCATACGCTTTGCCCAGGACAGTATCCGTATCATTAATCCCTATTTCACGCTCAATCGCCCCATCAAGAGGGCGCTGAGGAAGGCCGTGAAGCGTGGGGTGAAGGTGGATATCATGCTTAGTGTGAAGAATGATATCCCGTTAACGCCTGACTGTGGCTTCTACAATGCCCATAAGCTGATGAAGCATGGCTGCAACATCTGGATGTACAAGCCCGGATTTCATCACACCAAGGTTATCATGGTAGATGGTAAGTTTTGCACCGTTGGGTCGGCCAATCTCAATGCGCGAAGCCTTTCGTGGGATTATGAGGCAAACGCTGTGATAGTAGACCCACATACTACAGGGGAGCTAAACAAATTGTTTGACAAGGAGAAGAAGGACTCTTTTCTGCTCACGAAAGAGCGGTGGGATGAATGGAGAAGCCCGTTCAAGAAGTTTGTAGGTTGGTTTGCACATCTCCTTTCCCCGTTTTTGTAGGGCATAGAGCATGCAATCCGACGATTGCCGCTCCATGTTCACCCGATGCTTCGCACCCCATTGATGACAAACAGTTTCTTATCGCGATGGTTGACTTTACACATTGCTGAATTGATGTGTTAATATTTGCATTTTGTTCGGGTTTTTCATCGAATTTATGTATGTTTGCAACATAATCATTTCAACAGCATAAACACTATGAAGCCATTCCTTTTTTGGGTGACTCTTTTGTTGACACCCATGCTATCCCATGCACAGACAAGACAAGAATATAACTTGAAAACTTGGTCGTTTTCTCGTGACAGCATCCACTGGCAGCAGGTGACGGTGCCCCACGATTGGGCCATCAGTGGGCCGTTCGATAAGAAATGGGATTTGCAAACGGTGGCCATCGAGCAGAATGGCGAGAAGGAGAAGACCGAAAAGTCGGGGCGTTCGGGTGCGCTCCCATGGATAGGCAAGGGCTATTATTCCACGATTATCAATGTGGGCAAGCTCAGGGACAAGCGGGCCGTGTTGGAATTCGATGGTGCTATGGCCGAGCCCACGGTGTATGTCAATGGCAAGTGTGCCGGTTATTGGGCATACGGCTACACTCCCTTCCGGCTGGATGTTACTCCATATCTTAAAAACGGAGATAACAGGATTGACGTGAGTCTGCACAATGTGGAAGAAAGCAGCCGTTGGTACCCGGGAGCAGGTATCTACAGACCAGTGAAGTTAGTGATTACTCCACCGGTGGCCATTGACCCTTGGGGCACTTATTTTCGTACCTTGTCAGCCAATGATGAAGAGGCCAGAATCGCTGTTGATACTCAATTGAAGGGATACGAAGGACAGAAAAACTTGGCAGTAGAAGTAAGAGTATATCATCCGAGAGGGTATGTGGAACGTGCTTTCCATGCATCGGTGGACGCCAACGGTTTTGTACACGATGAAATTGTGCTTCACAACCCACGACTTTGGTCGCCCGAGACGCCTAACCTGTATAAGGTGGAGACTTGCCTGTATCAAGACAATAAACTGATAGATAAGACCATTCTGACAACCGGCGTGCGTACAGTTACGGTAGATTCGATACATGGATTCCGCTTGAACGGTGTCTCTCGTAAGATTAAGGGTGTGTGTTTGCATCATGATCTTGGTCCCTTGGGTACTGCTGTAAACAAGGCTGCATTGATACGCCAGGTGAAACAGCTCAAGGATATGGGAGCCGATGCCATTCGTACGGCTCATAATATGCCCTCGCAGATGCAGATGGAGGTCTACGATTCGCTTGGCATGATGGTCATGCCCGAGAGCTTCGATATGTGGATTTATCCTAAATGCAAGAATGGATATTCTCGTTTCTTCGAGGAATGGAACGAGCGAGATATCACCAATCTGGTGTTGGCCAATCGCAATCACCCGTCAGTGGTGATGTGGTCTATAGGCAATGAGATTCCTGAGCAGTGGAGTGAGCAGGGCCGTGATATCTCCAAGAGATTGCAGGATCTCTGCCATCGGCTTGATCCCTCCGTGCCCGTAACACAAGGTATGGACCGTGCTGAAGCTGCATTGAAGTCGGGCTTTGCACAGGTGATGGATGTTCCGGGATTTAATTATCGCGTCTATAAGTATGATAGAAACATGAAGAGCCTTACGCAGGGATTCTTGCTTGGTGCGGAGACGGCATCGACGGTAAGCTCGCGTGGTGTATATAAGTTTCCGGTGACTTTCCAAGTGACCAAGGCCGGGACAGACGGGCAAGTGTCGAGTTATGATACGGAATGGTGTTCGTGGAGTAACTTACCTGAAGAAGACTTTATGGCAGAGGAAGATAAGTCTTACACCATTGGGCAGTTTGTGTGGACAGGGTATGATTATTTGGGTGAGCCCACGCCTTATGACGAATACTGGCCAAGCCGAAGCAGCTATTTTGGCATTATGGATCTGGCCGGACTGCCCAAGGACCGGTTCTATCTCTACCGGTCGGTATGGAACAAGGAGAGGCACACTCTGCATATTCTGCCACACTGGACATGGCCTGAGCGTAAGGGAAAAGTAACGCCGGTGTTTGTATATACGGATTATCCTGAGGCGGAACTCTTTGTAAATGGCAAGTCGCAAGGGCGGATAAGAAAGGCTTTTGGACTGCGGGTAGACGACCAGAATCCATCTACCGGGGCAGTTGCCAAAGAACGTGCGCGCAGATACAGACTCATGTGGGACAATGTGGTGTATCAGCCGGGAGAACTAAAGGTAGTGGCATACGATGCGCAAGGCAATGCGGCAGCAGAACAGAGGGTGGAAACAGCGGGAGAGGCTGTGGCCATTAAGTTGGAAGCTGACCGACAAACCATTCATGCCGATGGCGAAGATTTGTGCTTTATCACAGTAAGTTTGGTAGACGAGAAGGGTGTAGAACTGCCTCGGGCAACTCACGACATCAAAGTGAATGTAACGGGCGATGGCGTGTTCAAGGCCATGTGTAATGGTGATGCCACTTCTCTGGAGTCGTTTACGGAGCCACAGATGAAACTTTTTAGTGGCAAGTTGGTTGTTGTGGTGCAGGCCGGCTCACATGCAGGAAGTGTGAATGTAGAGGTGAGTGCACCGGAACTAAAGTTGAAAAAGAAGATTGTTATAGCCACAAAATGATACTGTTGCGGGCTTTTGGCCTTTTATTTCCATTAAAGCATGAGAACTCATGAAGGTTCTTTTCTTTATTGAAGAGTCGTGTTTGTTGATGATGGTCTTTACTCGTTTGGCAAATAAGGAGCAGTGAATATTCCGGTAAATGGATAAGATATATATAAGTCAAAATACTATACAGCCTGACAGGGGTGGCTCAGAGTTGGACCAAGCGCCTGTTATCAATCAGGAAGCGTCGGAGGACGATATCCCGTGGTTTGCACTTCGGCTTTTCACCGTTCGGCAGATGGAGATTGCAGAAATGTTGAGAGGCGAGGGGCTTGAGGTGTTTGTACCCATGGAGTATGTTGATATTGAGGACTCAAAGAAACATGTGAAACGTGTGTTGCGTCCCGTGGTACGCAACCTTTTGTTCGTCAAGAAAACCATTTCTCAAAAGGCAATGCGTCGCATTATCACGGCATTACCTTATCGGGTTAGCATGTTTAGGAAAACATCCGAGAGCATTGAATATTATGAGATTCCCGCTCGACAGATGTTTGAGTTTAGAGCCATGTGCAATCCCGATATCCTAATAAAGAAATATCTTAGCGAGACGCAGGCCAAACTCAAGGCCGGCACTCCCGTCATGGTTACGCATGGACCCTTGAAAGGTTTGCAAGGTAAGCTCGTGCGCTCCAATAAGAAATATTATTTGTTGAAGGAAGTGCCCGGCATGGGGGTGATGCTGAAGGTTACGAAATGGTGCTGCAAGCCGTTATGATACCTTCACAGGCCCATTAGAGAGATATAAACGTAAAAAATACTATCGCGTAGGATACTTGGTTTTACCTGATCTTATCGATAAATTCACGTAGTTTTGAAACATCTTTTACACCTGGTTCCGTTTCAAACATACTGTTCAAATTGACTCCTGCAAATTGAGGATGATGCAAATTAAGAATATGTTCTGCATCGTTTGGGCCGATGTGACCATCTACCAAAAAGGGGGTTGCACCATCGTAATATTTGAGTAGCTCCCAATTAGGATTCCCTCCGAGTTTGTTTGTCGCCTCGTAAGCTATATCAAACATAAACATATCGGCTGCTCCTTCATAATCTTTATATGCGGATATATCAGTTGGGGAAGTGATATGCAGGGTTTTGATGACTTTGATAGCCGGTGATATATCCGGTATAAGGGTGCGTTTGAGATTCTCGATCATGGCCCGACTTTCGTTGCCCTGAAGCTGAACAAAGTCGAGGGCGTAATTGTAAACACGTGTCACGATGGTTTGTGGCATTTCATCTACAAACACGCCAACGCGACGAGGATGAATAATGTGATCGGCGGATGATAAAGGCTCGTTCTTTCCGGTAGCCTTTTTCAGCCGCTCCTCACTATAATCGGGGATGATGCCTGCCTGTGATGAAATCATCTGGACATAGCGGGGGCTGTCTTTATAAAAGACAAACCCCATCATGTCTATTCCAAGTTTTGCAACTTCGCGGATGTTGTCGGCATCGCGCATCCCACATACTTTGATAATCATATTCTCTAATTTTCGGGCAAATAGATGGAGTGTGAGAGGATTTTATCTCTCCATTTCCAGGCTTGCCCATACGAACGGCCCCACTCCCTTAGCATCGTTGTCGCGGATTGGCTCGCTCATGTAATAGTCGAAGGAACCGTCGCGCTTGAAGTTGGGCTTCTTAACGTATGGACCGGGTGCCGGCCCCAGACCACTCACTGCACAGCATCTGGTGAGCGAGATGGTTTTGTCGGGGTTTACTCTGATAAACTCTTTGAGGATTCCATTGTATGCCTTAACACCGGCCTCCTTGAAACTCTGGTCGAGATAGCCCAAGCGAGCACCCTTGAGAAGGCAGTAGGCAAACATCGATGAGGCGGTGGACTCTAAGTAATTTCGGTCATCGGTAACATCAAGCACATCGTACCATACGCCGGTTTCTTTGTCTTGATACTTCACGACCTGCGTCATGGCCTTCTTGAAAAGGTCGATAACTTCATTGCGACGGGCATAATCTTGTGGCAATGCATCAAGCACTTCTATCATGGCCATGGTGTACCATCCCAGGGCGCGCGCCCAGGTATGCTTGCTCTTGCCCGTAGCCTTGTCGGCCCAGAACGCTGTATGGGTCTCATCCCATGCGTGTTTCCACAGTCCGGTCTTGGCATCAAATGTTCGGAAGTCTGTCTTGGTAATCTGGTCAACGGCATCGGGCCAATATTTCTTCTCGGCTTTCTTCTGTCCTTTGAGGGTAGGGGCAGCCATTGTGTAGAAGGGCAAGCCCATATAGATGCCGTCAAGCCACACCTGGTTGGCATAGATGGCCTTGTGCCACCACACGCCTTCTTTGGTGCGCGGTTGTTTTTCCAACTGCTTGAACAGGGTTTTGAGGGCCTTGTCAAGGTTCTTTTGAGGCTCCATCTGGTTCATGCGATAGATGAATCGGGCAGTGCGCACGTTGTCGAGATTGAAATCCTCATACTTGTATCCGGTGATGTTGCCTTTCTCGTCAATCATCTTGGCCGGATACGCTTTTATATAATCGAGAATCTTGCTGTCTTTGTAGGTAAGATAAGTGTCGAGCATGCTTTCCAGTTCGATACCCATTACATAGCTCCATTTAGGCTTTGTGGAGAAGTCGAGCAGATAACTTTGGGGCACGCGCTTCATCTCGGAGGCCACCATCCACTCGGAGTAGTTCTTGTAAGGACGGTCGGCCTCATTCAAGACGAGGGAGCCATTGATGAAGAGATTGTCGAACTTGATGTCGCGTGTCTTGCCACTAATGCTCACCGGAGCCTTGGAAACACCATCAAACTTACAGTTCTTGACGGTGATATCGTACACATTTTCGATATTGTTCAAACCGATAATCTGTACTCCGTATTTGCTCTCCTTGCTTGTCACGTTCTCCATATACACCTTGCGGACGGTCGGTTCAAAGCCACGGTAGCACTCCTCGCGAGACTCGTAGTCGAGGTTGATGCGCAGCACGGCCTCGTTGCACTGGCCCACGGTGACGTTGCGCATGTTGATGTTTTCGATGAGTCCCCCACGGCAGTTGTTGGTCTTGATGCGCAGCACGCGGTCAAGATGGGGAGAGTCCATGTAGCAGTTTTCGGCAAAGACATTTCGGCAACCGCCTGAAATCTCCGAGCCAATCACCACGCCACCATGGCCGTCGGCCATCTTGCAATTCCGGATGATGATGTTTTGAGAGGGTTTGTTCCATAAGCGACCATCGTTGTTGCGCCCGCTCTTGATGGCGATACAATCGTCGCCGGTATCGAAGGTACAGTTCTGGATCAGTACACCGTCGCAAGCTTCCGGGTCGCAACCGTCGCCATTAGGACCATCGTTTTTCACAAACACACCGTCTACGGTGATGTTTTTGGACAGCAGGGGATGGATCACCCAGAAAGGAGAGTTGATCAAACGCAGGTCTTTGATGAGGATGCCATCGCTTTCCACAAAGTTGACCAGTTGTGGACGCAGTCCCTTGCCCATGCCAAACTTGCGCTCGTCCCATGGCACACCGTCTTCGGCGTACTTCAACAGCTGGGCACGGGAGCCAAGGCTTTGGGCCTCTTTGGTTTCGCCTTTTACAAATCCGTAACGGGGTGCACCACACATAGGCCACCATGTCTGTCTGTTTCCGTTACCATCAATCGTTCCCTTGCCGGTCAGGGCAACATCGGTTGCCTGGTATGCATAGATACATGGGGAATAGTTCCAACAGCCAATTCCCTCCCACGAGGTCTTAACCAATGGATATAGCTCGGGCTCGAAAGCAAATTTCAAAGTCGCGCCTTCTTCTACCACCAGGTTAACGTGGCTTTGCATACGGATGGCTCCGGTGAGCCATTCGCCCTTAGGTACCACAACCCGGCCTCCACCTTTCTTAGAACATTGGAGGATGGCACGGTTAATGGCCTTCTGGTTTTTTGCTGCCGAGGCCTGCGGAGAAGCACCAAACTGTGTAATCGTGTACTCACGATCGGCAAATTGCGGCATGCGGATGCTCTGCTCAATTTGTTTGTACATGGCCTCGTCCCACGATTGGGCAAAACCTAACAGTGGCAGAAGCAATGCCACCAGCAATGTCGATAAATGTTTCATGCTAATAAAAATCGATTTGTTTGTTTTAATTGATTATGTTTTATTTGATATTTTGAAATGGAAAGGCAG
>CAYVGR010000039.1:10930-13679 GCA_964450065.1 uncultured Prevotella sp.
AAGATATGCAAGATATGTAAGATTTGATTACCAAAATCCGATGATTTTTTTCGGATCATCCAGAGAAAAATGCGCCATGTTTTTGCAGTTAAAATCGGCTCGTATGAGCGTAAAAATTTGATGACTTTGCGATTGATATGTATTGGCACTGCGGTTAAGGCTTAATCACGGTGCGATGGAGCCTTACACACCGTGCGATTCGGGCTTCATCGCACTGCCATTCGATATGCAATCGCAAGCGAAAAAATAGGGGATATAAGGGCTATTTTGCCAATCGGCTGATTATCAGGCAACTATAAAACCCCTCAAATTTCGCATATTTCGGACCGAAGGATATTTGTTTTCAAATACGCGAAATATGGAGGGGCCTTTGTCAAGAAAAATATCTCTGTGGTGATGTTAGGACCACGGACTGTCAGTGTTGCCGTTCCACCATTGTTGAGAGTTGTATAGAGGGCATTTTCGGCAAGCCGGCCAGGAGCGGAGGGCTACTCATGGGTAAAAAAGGGTATCAAAACTCTGCGAATGTTTGGCGAAATAGAATAACACTGAACCATGAGGACAATATTGTTAAAAAACGCATTTTACTGCTAAAATATTTGCTTTATTCAAAAAGATAACCTATATTTGCTACAGTTTTTCGATGGTTTCGCGATGTTTTTTGTTAGCGAAATCTATCCCTCGAGGTTGGTAGCATCCTGCACCAACCTCTTTTTTGCTGAAATATTATGTAAAAAATAACATGCCTTGGAGCATGAATATCAAATATTTTGGTTAAGTTTGCATATAGAGTATATGACAGATGTGTTGATTATAGTGACTGTTTGGGCCATTCTGTTTATTGTGGCCTTCGTATTTATCCCATTGTGGAGGAAACGCCATGATGCGGAGAGCGGACTCTATGAGCGTACTCAGGAAGACAACAGGCTTAGTGTAAACGATGCGTTGAAGAAGTTGAACTGTGATGTAAAATGGGAGAAAATCAACGAAGATCTTATAGCACACTATAATTATCAAAGTGGACACTTCAATATTCGCTTGGAGAAAGACTCGCCCTATGTGCGTCTTATCTACTTGTTTTTCTTTGATGCGGAGCTCGATCATATAGAGTTGGTGCGCAATGTGTGCAATCAATGCAATCTCAACACGGAGACTTGTCGACTGGTTTACTCATTGAACGAAAAAAAAGGAACGGTGGATGTGCATATTGTCAATGCCCTGTTGGTTAGTGACAGTACGGTGAAGGAAGTTTTGGAACGGGCTATGAGCAACATCTTTCATTGGCAACGCGTGTTTGTGATGAGGTATAACGCGTTGAAGGAAGTGAGTGAGAAGGCCTTTAATCATGATGTTGAGAAGCGTGACGCGGCATGGAAGCGAGAGCTTTTCCTGATACGCGAGCAAGAGATTATCCATCAGGAGGATGGTCCGGAATGGCACGAAAGCACGACCGATCCAGTGCGGCTTCGCCATTTGTTGGCCTCTGCCATGGGACTTACAGATATCGTTCCTTCTCGCTTTGTGCTGACATGCAATGACCGGGTGACGGTGATGGAAGATGTGGACGACATTCTCGACTATAACGTGTCGGCTCCGTTGATAGCCGATAATAAGTTCGTCAATTCGTCGGCAGTGGCCTTGGTCAGTTACTATGATCCACGAAATCCGGTACAATTACGTCAGCTCACGATGTGCTTTGAGCAGCAGGAAGCGACTGATGACACCTTGTACTACCGCATCACCTTGGCCCTGGCACCGCTGTCTGTAAGCAAGTCAGTAGATTTCAACGATTTGCAGCGGCAAAAACTCATGAGCAGTGTGTTGTTGGGACACGACCTTACTCCTGCCGACAAGCGCTTGGCTAAGTTCAGATACATTTGGAAAGAGGCTATGGCCAAGCAACGGAGCGGACGTGATGAGGAGCTTACCGATGATGAAAAATTATTGTGCAATCTGCAGAATCCAAGTCATGGGTACGACCTGCTACGTGGAAAGGCTCTGTTTGAACAGAAGCGTTTTTATGAGAGTGTGCTTATCTTGGAAAATGTATTTTGGCAGTTGCAGTCCTCTTTCGATGGGATGGGATTGCCGGCCCGTGAGGCATTTATAGAGATATGCTATTTGGTGGGAGCTTGTTACACACATCTGCACCAATATCGAAGGGCGAGCTACTATCTGCAGCTCACCTTGCCGGCCCACAAGATTACATACATGCAGACATTCATTAACTGCTTGGTTAACGGTCATGATTTCCGTGCCATGGCATTTATCGATTCTTTTTTGCGTGAACTATATCCTGTGGTGGGGGATGAGCGTTTGGAAAACACCACTGAAGAAATGTATGAGGTTGTGGCGTTTATGGGTTTCCTGAAACGCCGAAAAGCATATTTGCTGGTAAGGTCGGAACAATACGATGAAGCCGAAAGGCTGTTGAAACAGTTGCTCGACGACCCTGCCAACAGCGATTTTGCGTTGAGGGAACTGGCCTATATCCAAAAGAAGAAACAGCAATAGGCTGAACGCATGATGTAAGTTACAAGTTTGCACATATAAAAGCAAAACAAACATGGTGTACCTGCATTGGTTTTGGGGAGTTGTCTATGGCCTGATAGTCATAGGTGTCATGGTGAAGGTGCTGCTCGACAACCGGCAACCTGCAAAGACGATGGCATGGATATTAGTGTTGTGGTTTCTTCCTTTGCTCGGTTTGATACTCTATATTTTCTTTGGGCAAAACACAAGGAAAGAG
>CAYVGR010000040.1:0-13591 GCA_964450065.1 uncultured Prevotella sp.
AGTTTTTGGTTATCTTCATGTTATAGAGAACGTGTTTCATGACAAGCAGGTTATCTCGCTAACCTTAGGCGATAATGTCATAGGACGCTACATGAAAGACGCGCGTATCAACTGTCCGATCATGACCGATGATCCAAGTATGGATATTACCCACTGCCACATCAATGTGAGCCGTGATAAAAAAGGCGGCATAAAATACATTCTCCGTGACGGTCCCAGCAACACAGGAACTTTTGTCAACAACGAAATCCTTGGAAATGGCGAGCGCAGGGTGATCGACGATGGTACATTGTTCACCATCGGAGCGACATCCATTATATTCAACATCAACAAAGACGAATAATTCAATATAGGTCACAGCTCGTTTTATTCGGAATTTATATTTTTCTTTTATCTTGTTTTATCTCCTGTTTGCAAAATATGAAGTCCTTTTGCACGTGAACAGCACGTCTTCTTTTACAAATAGAAGACTAACCCCGCTTTTTTCTTTCAATATTGACTTATTTTAAAAGAAAATATGTAAATTTGCATAACCAACAAAACGATTTCAGATGAAGCCAACAGCTGTATTACTTTTACACTGTCAAGATAAGCCGGGTATCATTTCAGAAGTGACCAAGTTTATTACAGACAACAAGGGTAACATTGTCTATCTCGACCAATATGTAGACCATGAAGATGGTATGTTCTTCATGAGGATTGAGTGGGCATTAGAGAACTTCATGATTCCCAAAGAGAAGATTCATGAATACATCGACACGCTCTATTCCCAACGATACCAGATGACATTT
The DNA here is from genome assembly GCA_964450065.1 of uncultured Prevotella sp. Taxonomy (GTDB): domain Bacteria; phylum Bacteroidota; class Bacteroidia; order Bacteroidales; family Bacteroidaceae; genus Prevotella. Next base: position 792 of record CAYVGR010000040.1, read on the forward strand.
AGCCTCTATTTTAACGAGGACAAACCGCGTATGGCTATCTTCGTGAGCAAGATGAGTCACTGTCTGTATGACCTGCTGGCACGTCACAAAGCAGGCGAATGGGATGTTGAGATTCCATGTATTATAAGCAATCACGAGGATTTAAGATACGTTGCGGAACAATTTGACATACCTTATTATGTATGGCCTATCAAGAAAGACTACAGCAACAAAGCCGAAGTGGAAGCCGAGGAAATGGAGCTGTTAAAGCGAGAGCGGGTTACCTTTATCGTATTGGCAAGATACATGCAGATTATCAGTGATAATATGATCGAGCACTATCCCCATCATATCATCAACATTCACCACTCTTTCCTTCCTGCCTTTGTGGGAGCCAAACCCTATCACCAGGCATGGGAACGCGGTGTAAAGATTATCGGTGCCACAAGCCATTATGTAACTGCTGACCTTGATGCGGGGCCGATTATAGAGCAGGACGTCATGCGTGTATCGCATAAGGACACGACCGAATCAATGGTTTTGAAAGGCAGGGACTTGGAAAAAATCGTATTGTCGCGTGCCGTTACCAAACATATCGAGCGCAAAATACTGACATACAAAAACAAGACGATAATATTTAGTTAGCACATGGATGTAGCCATCGTTAAATATAATGCCGGCAACATCTTTTCAGTGGCCAATGCCTTAAAACGCTTGGGTGTGGAGCCGGAAGTCACCGACAATGCAGAGAAACTGCAAAAGGCTGACCGTGTCTTGTTTCCGGGACAAGGCAATGCGAAAACTACAATGAGCTATCTTCGCGCCCACGGCTTAGACAAGATTATTCGTGACCTTAAACAGCCCGTCTTGGGCATTTGCGTAGGACAGCAGCTGATGTGCCAACATTCGGAAGAGGGAAACGTGGATTGCATAGGAATTTTCCCCGTGGAAGTAAGGCGGTTCCGGCCAAAATATCAAGAAGATAAAGTGCCGGCTATGGGTTGGAATGCGCTATACGACTTGAAGGGAGAACTGTTCAACGGTATTCAAGAGAAAGATTACATATATTTCGTGCACAGTTTTTATGTCCCGGTTTGCAACTTCACAGTTGCACAAGCCGACTACATACTGCCCTACTCTGCTGCTCTACACAAGGACAACTTCTGGGCTGTACAGTTTCACCCGGAGAAAAGCGGAAAAGTCGGAGAGCGGGTTATTGCTAACTTTCTCAACATGAAATAAGAAGAGTATATGAATATAGAACTGATACCAGCCATAGACATTATAGAGGGCAAATGTGTGCGCCTGACCAAAGGAGACTATGCACAGAAGAAGGTGTACAATGAAGACCCGGTTGCTCAAGCGCAAGAGTTCGAGCAGTTGGGGTTCAAGCGATTACATCTGATAGATTTGGATGGTGCCAAGTCAAAACACATTGTCAATGACGCTGTGTTGCGGGCTATCACAGCCAGCACTCGGCTCGTGGTGGACTTTGGTGGAGGTATTAAGACCGATGACGACATAGCCAAAGCTTTCGATGCCGGAGCCTCAATGGTAACAGCGGGAAGTATTGCCGTCACCCAACCGGAACTTTTCATGCAATGGCTCCAATGTTATGGGGCAGAGCGAATGATATTGGGAGCTGACGTCAGAAATGGCAAGGTCAGCATCCATGGCTGGAAAGAAGACTCTTCTGAAGACCTCCTCCCCTTTCTGGAAAAATATATAAGGGCTGGTGTAAAAAACGTGCTGTGTACCGAGATATCGAGAGACGGCACTTTGCAAGGACCTGCCATGGAGCTTTATAAGCAAATCATGATGCAACACCCAGACTTGCACCTCATAGCCAGTGGCGGCATCAGTTGCAGCCAAGACATCATCAAATTGGACCAAGCCGACATTCCTGCTGCCGTATTTGGCAAGGCCTGGTATGAGGGTAAAATAGATTTGAAAGAACTAAAGATATGAATACCAAAGGTTTGGCTAAACGCATTATTCCTTGTCTCGATGTAAAAAACGGAGAGACCGTAAAGGGAGTTAATTTCGTCAACCTGCGAAGTGCCGGTGACCCTATCGAACTTGGTAAGGCCTACAGTGATGCAGGAGCCGACGAATTGGTGTTTCTCGACATCACAGCTACCTATGAGGAACGCAAGACGTTTACCGATATGGTGTCGCGTGTGGCCCGTGAGGTCAACATACCCTTTACGGTTGGTGGGGGCATTAGCACCATTGATGATGTAGAGCGCTTGCTTTATGCAGGAGCAGACAAGGTTAGCATCAACTCGGCAGCTATCCGAAATCCACAGCTCATCAATCAGATAGCCAACAAGTTTGGTTCCCAGGTTTGTGTGTGTGCTATCGATGCACGCATGGACAAAGATGGGTGGCATTGCTATATCAAAGGAGGACGCGAACGAGTAGAGCTGTCTCTGTTTGATTGGGCCAACGAGGTGGCCGATCGAGGGGCTGGTGAAATACTTTTCACCAGCATGGATCACGATGGCGTGAAACAAGGATTTGCAAATGAAGCTCTATCCCAGTTGTCCGAAAAAGTACCCATTCCAATTATCGCCAGTGGCGGAGCGGGTGCGAAAGAGCATTTCAGGGATGTCTTTACTTTGGGCAAAGCCGATGCCGCATTGGCCGCCAGCGTTTTTCATTTTGGTGAAATAAAGATTCCCGAACTCAAAGAATACCTGAGCAATGAGGGCATCAACGTAAGGTTACAAAACTGATTTGACCGTCCATAAACATATAGCATAAACTCATTGCTGACGTAACAACATTGAAGGAAGATTAGATTATGGAAATAGATTTCGAGAAAGTAGGCGGACTTGTTCCTGCCATCATACAAGACGAGGTTACTAAAAACGTCTTGATGCTTGGGTATATGAATGAAGAGGCCTATCGGAAGACCATAGAAACCCGTAGGGTAACCTTTTGGAGCCGTAGTCGCAACTGTCTGTGGACCAAAGGAGAGACCTCCGGCAATTACCTTGATTTGGTAAGCATCAAAAACGATTGTGATAACGATACGCTTCTCATCAAGGTGCATCCCAACGGTCCTACCTGCCATACAGGCACGGACACATGCTGGGGTGAAGACAACAAGATAAACCCAATCCTCTTTCTCTCCGAGCTGCAGGACTTCATTAACAAGCGTCACGAAGAGATGCCCGAGAACAGTTACACCACATCTTTGTTTAAGAAAGGAGTAGGAAAAATTGCTCAAAAGGTTGGAGAGGAGGCTGTGGAAACTATTATAGAAGCTGTAAACGGAAATGATAAAAACCTTGTTTACGAAGCAGCCGACATGATATACCACCTCATTGTATTGCTGACCGACAAAGGGCTACGCATCGAAGATCTCGCTCAAGAGTTAGCCCAACGCCACAATCCGGAATGGGACAAGGCCAGACGTGTGGCAAAAGCTAAGAAAAACTCAAATTAAAACAATATTTCAATCATCTTTTTTAAGGATAAATAATAGTAAGCATGCTAATTGATTATCAAAAAATAAACATATACCAACAAGATAAATTAGTACTGAAAAACGTAGACTTTCATGTTGATGAAGGTGAGTTTATCTATATTATTGGTAAAGTTGGCTCTGGAAAGAGCTCGCTTCTGAAGACGATATACTGCGAACTCGACGTTGAAGGAGACGAGGCTGAAAAAGCAGAAGTGCTCGGACGCGATCTTAAATCTATACGCAGAAAAGATGTCCCGGCACTAAGAAAGGAAATGGGCATCATTTTCCAAGACTTCCAACTGCTTCACGACCGCAGTGTTTACAAGAATCTTCTGTTTGTGCTGAAAGCTACTGGATGGAAGGACAAGAAGGAAATTAATCAACGCATCGACGAGGTGCTTAATGCCGTGGGCATGATAGAAAAGAAAGACAGCATGCCCCACGAGCTGTCGGGAGGCGAACAACAGCGCATTGCCATCGCACGAGCCTTGCTGAATCATCCCAAGATAATTATTGCCGACGAGCCTACCGGCAATCTCGACCCCGAGACCGCCAACCGTATTGTCAAGCTCCTGAAGGATATCACAGCACAAGGAACGGCTGTAGTGATGTCTACACACAACATTCCCATGCTCGACCGATATCCGGGAATCGTATATCGTTGCAAGGACGGAGCCATTGGTGATGTAACCAAAGAATACAACAAGCTCGACCTATCCGAAGATGAAGAGGAAAGCTAATGAGCAAAAATTGTAAAACAACAGATAGCATATAGTAACTTAAAACAGAAATAAAATGAAGGTACTAAAATTTGGAGGAACATCTGTAGGGAGTCCCGAACGCATCAAGAGTGTTGCCTCTTTGATTACAGAATCTGGAGAACCTACATTTATCGTACTCTCGGCTATGAGTGGCACAACCAATTCACTCATCGAAATCTGTGACTATCTCTATAAGAAAAATCCAGAGGGTGCCAACGAAGTGATCAACAATCTCGAGAAAAAATACATGAAACATGTCCAGGATCTTTACTCTACCAAAGAGTATAAGAACAAGACATGCGATTTTTTAGTAGAGATTTTTAACTACCTCCGTACTTTCACCAAAGATATTTTTACCAGTTTCGAGGAGAAAACTATCGTGGCGCAAGGTGAGATCATGTCTACCAACATGATGGTAAACTACCTGCAGGAAACCGGTGTCAAAGCTGTTTTGCTAAATGCGCTCGACTTCATGCGGACCGACAAGAATGCCGAACCCGACATGCAATATATCAAGGAAAAACTGCAGAGCACCATGACGGAGAACGAAGGCTATCAGATTTATATCACACAGGGATTTATTTGCCGCAACGCATACGGTGAGATTGATAACCTGCAACGTGGTGGGTCGGATTATACCGCATCGCTCATCGGTGCATCTCTGCCGGCCGAGGAGATTCAAATATGGACCGATATTGATGGAATGCACAACAATGATCCACGAATCGTGGAACATACGGAAACCATTCGCCAGTTGAACTTCGAGGAGGCAGCCGAGTTGGCTTATTTCGGTGCAAAAATTCTACACCCCACTTGTGTGCAACCAGCTAAGTACGCAGGTATTCCGGTACGCTTGAAGAACACCATTGACCCCAAGGCCGACGGCACGATTATAGACAACGTACTGGTGCGTGGCAAAATCAAGGCCATTGCTGCCAAGGATAATATTACAGCCATTAAAATCAAATCCTCCCGCATGCTCCTTGCAACGGGATTCCTAAGAAAGATTTTTGAAATCTTCGAGATTTATCAAACTCCCATCGACATGCTTGCCACCTCTGAGGTGGGAGTATCCATGAGTATCGACAACGACACCCATCTCAATCAGATTGTGGACGAACTCAAGAAGTACGGCACCGTCACTGTAGACGGCAACATGTGTATAGTTTGTGTTGTGGGCGACCTCGACTGGAGTAACTTAGGATTCGAAACTTGGGCCACAGATGCCTTGAAAGACATTCCCGTGCGAATGATCAGTTATGGAGGAAGCAACTATAACATTTCTTTCCTGATTAAGGAGACAGACAAGAAGCGCGCCTTGCAAAGCTTAAGCAACACGCTTTTTAAGAAATAAGTTGCCTATTTCCAAGACCCGACGCTATCATGAAAGGATCGTTCCCATTACTTCAATTTCAGGATTTACAAACCCCGTTCTACTATTACGATACTAATCTGCTTCGCCAAACGATAGACATGGTAAGGCAGGAGGCCGGAAAGTATCAGGATTTTATAGTGCATTATGCTGTGAAAGCTAATGCCAATCCCAAAGTTCTTCGCATGATCAGCGCATCCGGACTTGGTGCAGACTGCGTGAGCGGCGGTGAAATTCAGACGTGTCTCGACGCAGGCTTTGCACCAAGCAAGATTGTTTATGCCGGAGTTGGCAAGAGCGATTGGGAAATCGACCTTGCCCTCACGGCAGGAATACACTGCTTTAATGTGGAGAGCATTGCCGAATTGGAGGTTATCAACGAGTTGGCCAAGGCCAAAAAAGTTACTGCCAGCATTTGCCTTAGAATCAATCCCAATGTCGATGCCCATACGCATGCCAACATCACCACGGGATTGGCGGAAAACAAATTTGGCATTGCCATGGAAGACATGGAGCCGGCTATCTCCAAGGCCGGATCCATGTCGAATATCAACTTTATTGGTTTGCACTTCCATATAGGCAGTCAAATACTGAACATGAACGATTTCCAAGACCTATGCAAACGTATCAACCGATTGCAAGACACCTTGGAAGCACATGGCATTGAAGTGAAGGAACTGAATGTTGGAGGTGGTCTTGGCGTAGATTATGAGCATCCGAACCGAAACCCCATACCTGATTTCAAAACTTATTTTGCCACCTACCACCATCATCTTCAGCTGCGTCCTGGCCAACGTGTACACTTTGAACTTGGCCGTGCCATCGTAGCACAGATGGGATCTCTTATTTCGCGTACGCTCTACATCAAGCAAGGCACCCATAAGAAGTTTGCAATTCTTGATGCAGGCATGACCGAACTCCTCCGCCCCGCTCTTTATCAGGCTCTCCACAAGATTGAGAACCTAAGCAATGAAAATCCCAAGGAGATATACGACGTAGTGGGACCGATTTGCGAATCAAGCGATGTTTTTGCAAAAGACTACTCACTAAACCGTCTTCACAGGGGCGACTTGGTTGCCATTCGGTCAGCTGGTGCCTACGGAGAGAGTATGGCAAGTCAATATAATTGCAGGAAACTACCGGAAACTTACAGCACGGAAGATCTACAAGATTGTCAACGTCATAAAATATGAACTCACTTTTGTTCGATAATTTCACCATTATAACAAGCTTGGCGCTTATTTTTCTGAGCATCCTCGCGCCGATGCTCAATCCTTTTTTTAGATTCAGGAAAAAAAAGCAATACGATGACAGCAACCTTGAAGAATCGGTTGCTGCGCCTTCAATATCATTGATTCTCACCCCTTATGACGATGCTGACAAACTGGAAAAAAGCCTTCCTTTCTTTCTCCAACAACATTATTCGTCAGGATATCAGGTCATTATTGTCATAGAGCAAGGAGATCACGACGCCGAGAATATCATTAGCCGCACACTTAACAACACCGACTTATCTGAATCGAATGTCGAGGTTTACGTTACCAGCATACCACGTTCCTCCAGATATGTCAGCGAAAAGAAATTAGCCATAACGATTGGTGTCAAGGCAGCCAAATACGACTGGGTCTTGATTACGGAATCCTCATGCCGGCCTGCCTCGCCCCAATGGTTGAACCTAATGGCTCGACACTGCAACGAGAACAACAGCTTGGTGGTCGGATATGGAAAGTATGACGACAACACTTCATCGTTCCGTCGGTTCGAGCGGTTGCACAACTCGTTTTATCTCATGCGTGAATACACCAAGGGAACAGCCTATCGCATGAACAGCTACAACCTGCTCATGCGCAAAAGCGAATTTATGGACAAGGGAGGATTCCTTGGCAATCTGCACCTCACACGCGGGGAATACGATTTTCTCGTCAACAAATATGCAGAAAAAGGTAACACAGCCCTGGAGACGGATGACAAGGCATGGCTTGTTGAAGATGAGCCGTCTGACACGAAATGGCTCAACAAGCACCTTTATTATATGGAATCCAGGAGGTTTCTCGAACGCAGCGCCAAGCATCGGCTGCTGTTCAATATAGACCAAACGGCCCTGCACCTCACCTACCTGCTCCTCGTGGCCGGTGTTCTGTACGCCTCTGTTGTTTCCAACCAAATACTTCTTGGAGCTTCCGTCTTGGCATTGCTTATCACAGTTGCGTTCCGCTTTCTGCTTTTCCGACGTGCATCGAACGATTTTGATGAACGCATATTTCCTGTCAAAACTCTGTTTTATGAAGTCAGCATGATCTGGCGGCATCTGGGTTACATGATTCGCTATCGGTTAGCTGACAAAAACGACTTCACGACACATAAGTTGTAAATGCCATGAAACGACTTAAAATTCTATTTTTCATATCGCCCAAGGTCGATGCCGATGCTGTCAATCATGAATTGACCACAGGCTTAGCACACGGCTTGGCAAACAGCATAGACGTGGATTTGCGCACGTCGCTGCACGGCATCGACTCTGCCCAGCTTTCCAACTACAACATTGTGCATATCTTTGGTTGCTGGAATGCCGCTTCTGTACGCCTCCAGCAACATGCCTACAAACAGCACATCCCCACTGTTTATACGCTTTTGGGCGGACTCCAGCCTTGGAACATCGGGGGTCGAAAGTCGTCCCACGCTTATCAAGCACAGAAGAACGCTATTCGGAAAGCTTCGGCCGTTCACCTATGCAGCAAGTTAGAGTACGACACTTTCAACAAGTTGGGTTGGAACAAACGGTGGGTACTGATCAATAATCCTGTATTGACGAGCCGGATAACGTTTGCAGAGATGAGCAGCATGATGTCGACACTCTATCAAAAAGTGCTCGACACCAATGCCCGCCTGCTGCTCTCGTCGGATGCCAGGAAGGCCGTCGGCGACTTAATTCAGATTGGTATAGACCACGATGTGCTCCACGATCACAAACATTGTGCATCGGTCAAGGAGCTGTTGGAAAGGCTTACCGACACCGACTGGCGCAAGATGATGATTTATGCCGACGATGAGGGCATTACAGATCTTATTAAAAATGGACTGGAAAGAATGCAATTTGTTCCGCCCGAAATCGTTATAGAAGATATAGACCGGTTTGCTCCCAACTGTACGTATAATTCGGGGGCATTACAAGACCATAAGCTATGCTATAAAAGTACATCGCTCAACTCCAAGCTGGCAACTCTCATCAAGGAGCAGGAGGTTAACGAGCGCAAGCTCTGTATAGAACTATTAAACCTGAAATACGAAATAGAACATCATATTGCACCTCTCTCTCATTTGGCCAATATCTACTCCACCATGCGCTTCTGCAATATGGACGAAGACCGGCTCAACGAGATTGTGAAAGATTTGGGCATCGCCGACTTCGCTTCCCGACTCATGACCGTGATGCATAACATCCTGAATCTGACAGAAGGATTTATGCCTTTCCAATCTAAAGACGACCGCTTGGCAAAACAACTCGAAGATGATATAAAGAAATTTAGCCGTTGGATATAACTTGTTGATTATTACCAATATTTAGTATATAATATAAACCATTTGACTATGAAATCCAAGTACAATATAGAAAAGAACATGCGGTACCTCCAACTGCTATCCAAATCTTTTCCAACGATAGCAGAGGCAAGCACCGAAATCATCAACCTGCGTGCCATTCTGAACCTGCCTAAGGCCACCGAACACTTCCTGGCCGACCTTCACGGCGAGTACGAGGCATTCCAGCATGTGCTTAAAAATGCCTCCGGAAACATCAAGCGCAAGGTGAACGAACTATTTGGAATCACTTTGCGAAAGACCGAAAAACGGGAGTTGTGCACCTTAATCTACTATCCTGAACAAAAGCTTGAGCTTGTAAAGGAGGAAGAAAAGAACATTGACGACTGGTACCGCATCACCCTTCATCGCCTTGTGGCAGTTTGCCGCGATGTGTCGAGCAAATACACTCGCTCCAAAGTGCGCAAGTCGCTGCCCAGGGATTATTCCTATATCATACAGGAATTGCTTGATGAGCGAAGTGAGGACGTAAACAAAGCAGCCTACATCAATGTCATCATAGACACAATCATAGACACAGGCCGGGCCGACGACTTCATTATTGCCATATCCAATGTTATTCAGCGACTGGCTATCGACCAGCTGCACATCCTTGGAGATATCTACGACCGGGGACCCGGGGCACACAAAATCATGGACATTCTCAATGGCTACCATAATTGGGATATCACCTGGGGCAACCACGATATTCTCTGGATGGGGGCTGCGGCCGGCAACAACTCGTGCATCTGTAGCGTCATCCGCCTATCGCTGCGCTATGCCAACCTCATCACTCTTGAGGAAGGTTACGGCATTAACCTGGTGCCTTTGGCCACCTTTGCCATGGAGACCTACGGTGACGACCCATGCCAGGAATTCATGCCAAAGCTATCGGGCAAAACTGAACATATCGATGAGAAAACCGTGCGTCTCATTGCTCAGATGCACAAGGCCATTACGGTGTTGGCCTTCAAGTTGGAAGCCCAACTCTTCGACAAGCATCCTGCATGGCAAATGCAAGACCGCAAGCTGTTGGAAAACATCAACTACGAGAACGGAACTATCACGCTGAACGGCAAGGATTACAAGCTTACCAGCTGTAACTTCCCTACCGTCGACCCAAAAAATCCAAACGTTTTATCACCCGAGGAGCAAGCTCTCATCAAAAAGCTGCACCACAGTTTCTCTGTAAGCGAGAAACTTCAGAAGCACATACGCATACTGCTGGCTCACGGCTGTATGTACGGCATATATAACAACAACCTGCTCTTCCATGGCTCCGTACCTCTCAATGATAACGGAACCCTGAAGGAAGTGGAGATATATCCCGGTAAGAAATCGTCAGGCCTTCAGCTCATGAAAGACATCGGGCACGTTATCCGAATGGCCTTTCAGAACGACCTGAGCCACGAGGATAAGGACTACCCCATTGACTATTTCTATTATCTGTGGTGTGGACCAAACAGCCCTCTGTTTGACAAGAAAAAAATGGCTACCTTCGAGCGATACTTTATCACAGAAAAAGAGACTCATAAAGAGCTCAAGGGCAACTACTTCAAATGTCGCAACAATGAAGACATATGCGATTACCTCCTCGAATCTTTTGGCGTGACCGGCAAAAACCGCCATATTATCAACGGACATGTGCCCGTACATGCCGGTGATGGCGAAAACCCTATCAAGGCCAATGGCAAGCTTATGGTCATCGACGGAGGCTTCTCGCAGGCTTATCACAAGGAGACTGGCATTGCCGGGTACACTCTTGTGTACCACAGTCGTGGCTTCCAGCTCGTGCAGCATGAGCCATTTACCAGCACCAAAGATGCTATCGTAAGGGGCACCGATATCAAGTCGACCACCCAAATCGTGGAAATGTCTTCGAACAGGATGCTTGTGGCCGATACCGATATAGGTGTTGAACTGCGCAAGCAGATAGCCGACCTCGAGGAATTGCTATATGCCTATCGGCACGGATTTATTAATGAGAACGAGAGAAGAAAGTAAGTATTGTTAAGAAAACTTCACTGTAAAAGTGCCGTAAAAAACGATCGTTTTAGAAATCGAACGCCTGTTTTTGATGCAGCTTTTCACATTCCGGAACCTCCGAAAACCGCATCGCTTTGCGGTTAAGGCCGAAACACCATACGTTTCAAGCCGAATCACCGTGCCACCAAGCTTTACACGCTGCCCCACAAAGCCTTAATCATCGTGCCTTTAGATATCAATCGCAAGCCGTTTGGAAAACTATAAACTCTCCAATCGGCTTGCGTCATTCTATCTTCCTGAGTTGGAGACAAATATAGAAAACTCGTAATTTTGCCAAATTCACAGCCGTCATACTTTCGTTTTCAAATTCGCCAAGCATGAGGGACCTTTTGTCCACATTTTTCACACATTTAAATCGTGCATTCAAAAAGTTTGGGCGGCATTTGCAACATGTCGTTGCAAATGCCGCCCAAATGTCTCATCATTTTATTGCCTAACCTTAGAATGGCAAGTCGTCAGTGCCATCGGAAGCAACATTCAGTGGGTCTGTGTTGGATTCCACGGCGTCACCGGCCTGCGAGGGCGCTGCTGCACCTTGTTCGGCAGCAGGAGCTGCACTGTCGTCTATATGATCCACACGAAATGCACTGATGTCGTTAAAATAACGATCCTGCCATGCACGGGCATTGATATCCAGCCAAACGCGAACGTTGTCACCTTGGTGGATGTTGAACTGTTCTATCTTATCTGCTCCAAACACCCTGAAAAGGCAAGTGCGCGGATACTGATCCCTGGTCTGAATGACAAATTCCTGAGACTTCCAGGGGTTGCCGGTCCTCTTGGACACTCCATCTTTTGCAGGATATTCTTTGATGATTACTCCTTCTACTTCTATTCCTTGTAATGACATGTTTGATGTGTTTATAATTGTTTAGCACGTTTAACGTATATGCGAAAGTAGGGAAAATATTAGTAAAAAACAAACTTTTGGTCATTAAAAATCAAAAAAAGAGAAAAATATTCGATTGTTCATTTTCTTTAGATGTTTTTTTAGTAACTTTGTGAGAAAATAAAACTAAAATAATATACTCATGAGATTTACTTTATCCAGCACTGCCCTTAACAGTCGCTTGCAAACACTTTCCAAGGTTATTAACAACAAAAACTCCCTGCCTATTCTCGAGAGTTTTCTCTTGCAGGTACACAATGGGCAGCTCACCATTACCGCTTCGGATAGCGAAAACGTCATGCAGGCATCTGTGGCTTTAGATAATTTTGACACAGACGGCGACTTTACTGTTCCCAGCCATACCATTCTGGACGCCGTGAAAGAGTTGCCCGAACAGCCACTGACATTCGAAGTAAACCTCGATACATACGAGGTGACGGTGGGATACCAGAACGGACAATATCAGTTTGCGGCACAAAATGCCCAGGAGTATCCACGCTGCGAACCCCTCTCTGGTGATGTCCACGTAATTACCATTGATGCGCAAGTGTTGTGCAACAGCATTACACGTTCGCTTTTCGCCACCGATAACAACGAGATTCGACCGGTGATGAACGGTATTCTCTTCGACCTCACGTCCGACAGCTTGGCCTTCGTTGCCAGCGATGGGCACAAACTGGTGCGTTGCCGCAACTACAGCAT
>CAYVGR010000041.1:0-13443 GCA_964450065.1 uncultured Prevotella sp.
AAATATTTCGGGAGATAAAGAAACCAACTGATTTTTTAGAATAATTTACGGTCTGACTTGTTGTCGGTCAAGCAGAATCCTCTGATCGGCTTGCCGAATCTGTGAAGCCTGCAAGTGACAAAGCATCATGTATAGTGGGCAGCTGGCAATTCATAATTCACAATTCATAATTCATAATTCAAAATTAGGCTGCGCGGTGGCAATTCACAATTCATAATTCATAATTCAAAATTGCCTAACACAGAGGGGGTAAGGCGGATATTCTTAGATTGTTTGCGCAGCAAACGGTATGATTTTCTGCGATGAGCCATTTGTTCACGAACAGATATTCTCCGGATATTCTGATATTCGGCGAAGCCGAGCGGAGGTTTTTTCAATTCATAATTATTCGCAAGTCCATCAACTCGTCAATATTGCGTAGCAGGAAGTCGTGTGTTGTCGATGCTCACGCCTATACAGGAAAAGTCGTTAAATGTAAAATATAATTATCGATTTTTCGGTGTTTGTTTTTGGAACATTTAGAGAAAAACGCGCCATGTTTTGGGCGATAATTTCGACCTGGAAAAGGAGAAAAAATCGGGGACGGTGCGATTGCTGTCTTGTGGCAATGCGTTTTGAACTTGATGGTCGTGTGATAGAGTCTTGGTCACGGTACGATCAAGGTTCAATCACAGTGTCATTCGATATGTAATGGCAGGCAACAAAATAAGAATGGTTAATAGGAATGTTGTATTTGTCTGATTGTTAAGTCGTTATAAATTATCGCAGATTTCGAGTATTTCGGCTCGCACGATTTGTGTTTTGAAATTCGCGAAGCACGGAAGGGTGTTTGTCAAGATAATGTACGATTAATCATGCGTAATTTATAATTGATAATGTACAATGTGCCATTTAATAAATAAAAAAGAGGACGTGATCATTTCGACACGTCCTCTTCTCTATTAAATTAGGTGATGTTCTTTTTTAGAACAGTTTGTCAGGATAAACGCCTTGGTCTACCAAAGCCTTGATCTTGGCTACAACGCCGGGACGGTCGGCGGCATAGGTCACGCCAAACCATTTGCTGGTAGTGTCGAGCACCTTCACCGTGGCTGTCTTGTTGTTGATAAGCTCGTTGACCAAGGACGGAATGAAGAACTCTGCCTTCTTGTTCTCTAAGTTCTTGGGGTCGGAGAGGAAGGTCTTGAAACATTCCTCGCTGTAGTCGAAATAGTCGGGTGTGAATCCCCATACGTTCATCGACACCGGGGAGTTATCGGGCACTGTCACCCACTCGCCGTTGTCATCTTTATATTGTATGCCATTGTCGTGGCGTTCTATTTCCGTACGCTCTACAACGGTGGTCAGGTTCCCGTCTGCATCCTTCGTGCAGATACCGCGAGCCACCGTGCCGTTCTCGCTCAGGGTGTTGCCCACACGGTAGCCCACCATGGCATAGCGGTTCTTGCTGCCCTCTGGAAGGTTGGCCAGGAAGCGTCCCATCACCATGTAGCAATCGCGGTTGTAGAAGTCATCGCAGTTGATCACGCAGAAAGGTTCCTTGATAACATCCTTGGCCATGAGTACGGCGTGGTTGGTTCCCCATGGTTTTTCGCGCCCCTCGGGCACGGAGAATCCCTCGGGAAGGGCATCCAGACTTTGATACACAAGCTCTGCGGGGATGTGTCCCTCATATTTTGATAATACCTGTTCGCGGAACTGCTGCTCGAAATCCTTACGGATGACAAACACGATTTTCCCAAAGCCGGCCTTCATGGCATCATAAATAGAATAGTCCATAATGGTCTCGCCGTTGGGTCCCAGACCGTCCAACTGCTTCAAACCGCCGTAGCGGCTGCCCATACCCGCAGCAAGGAGTAACAATGTAGGTTTCATTTGCAATGTTTTATAAGTTAATAAAGTGTTTCCTCTGTGTGTCCGGCTTTGCCATGACATGTGCCCAGGCATGCGGCTCCGTGCGATTTCCAAGCCTGGGACGTAAGAGCCGATGGCATCTCAAACAGTGTCTTCCTGCAAGAACTCGTTCAACCAAAGTCGTGAAGGAGTACCAAAGGCTTTGTATGCAAAGGTAATAAAAATTAGAAAGGGAAAAGAGGATAAGGGGTAGAAAATAAGAAAAATACTCAATAAAAAAAGCGGATGTGGAGATTTCCACACCCGCTTGCAATTATATTTTAGCAATCTGTTATTGTTACTTCACCTCCTCAGATATATCCTATGTTGATTATCAACAAGTTATATTTTCATGGTACAAAAATGTTTCCACAATTTGAGTAGCATTGATTAGCAAACATCTTGGATGTTATCACATTGTTGATTGTGAATATAATTGAATATTCCTTTTGCCAACCTGAGAATCGACACAAAAACTAAAAGGGCCTTTGATGCTGTATATTCTTGTGGAAGTAAGAGCCCATGAGCAACGTCATTGCGAATATTATAGCCAACCTTTGTGTAGGTTTGACTAAACAACAAAAGATCTTCTTTGGTAAAGATAGATTTCAATGCTTTTGTTTTCAATAATGATTCTAATGTGATAAATTCTGTATCACCATCTCTTTCTTTTACGATTGGTTCTTCTAAGCTTTTTACTATTATGCGCATTATACCTTCAAACTGTGTCGATAAAAAACTTATGCAGAACCTCCAGTCTGTTTTCTCGCCATTTACAAATTTTTGATGTTGGACTAAAAACTCGTGAAGACCATTTTCAACCATATTAAATGGCGTAGTTAGGATACGTTCTCCATTGTGTTCTTTATGAACTACAAACCTGTTAAATCCCATACGGCATAAGTCTTCCTTGAGCGTATCAAAAGAGAATGTATTATTTTTCATAGTTATTGCTAAAACTTGTGTGAAAATATAAAAAGCATATTGACGAAATTGGAAGTTAAAGAGTTGATGTAATATTATCTCTTCATGCGTACATTGCCTTTTATTATTATATGAATCAGACTTAACTGCGTACGTAAATTGAGTATAAACGAATTCTTTTATCTGATTCTGCACTGCTTGATAGAGTCGGTCAGCATCTAAGCAAAACCAATCAATACCAAAACCACACAATGCAAGAAGAATTTGAAAGTGTCCTTCTTTGGAAATGGAGTCTATTGCCTCTTTCCGCACCAATGTTCGCTTTTCATATTCCTCTTTTGAAATAGAATGTGTAAATTTTATGTACTGTAGTTTACTTTTATTCTCTTCATATTGCAATATTGCATATTTCCTTTTCTCCTCATTTTTAGCTTCTTTATATAATGCAATAGCGTTTACTAATTTAGAGTTATTATAATGCCGAATTATTATATTCCTATCGTCATTAGGAGTTAAATGTGACATTAAGTAATCTCCTTTTGTTTCGCAAACTTTCTTTCTTAAAACGCTATTGGAGATATGTTTGGAAAAATTTAATGCAAAGTCTAACAGTCTTTCCTGCTTTCTTGAATCTGTTTCACTATCATAATCTTGCAAGCATAGTTTTACTAAACTCTCTTGGTTAAAATCTTTTTTGATATTGATAACTGGTTTCTGCTTTTCTATAAAATTGTTAAGAATAACAAGTATATAAAAGTGAAAGCAGGAATCAGAATTTATTATTGCTTCATTCACTATTGTAATAAGCTTATCTGCTTTGTTGTATTGCTTGCACAACGGATAGAGAAAATCGAACAATTCTCCAAATTCAAAGCCATTATCTTTTTCTCCAATGAGATAGAGTTCTTGCAGTATCTTCTCTGAATATGAAATAGCATCGAATAAATATTTTTTATCTTTAGACAAATGAAACATACTGAATGAATAGATACACAGGAGATGAATATTTTCAGCTATTAGCAATCTCTTTGAGCAGTATTCTGCCAGTTTTGCTTTATCATTGGTGGACAAAAAAGAATTGAAATGGTCTTTATAACTTAACAGAAGTTCTCGTTCATAGTTAAAATGAACCTTTTCACTATCATTCTTTGCTTCAAAGAAATCAAAATATAGATTTCTGCCCTTTGAAATTCGATAGTCTGATGCTAATTTACAATATAATTCTTCTAAAGATATTCCCATAGAATTGCTTACTGATGCCTTCTTCTTACCTTCGTTACCTTTCCCAAGTGAAATTCTGCTTGCCATACCACCAAGCCGTTTCCCTTTTGTTTGGAAACGCTGAAGGTAACATGCGTTATCTCTGCCATGCAACTGTCGCCAAACGGGCCCACCGAGAAGCGTATGCGTTTGTAGGGACGTGCCACAAAGGGGAAGTGCCCATCGTTGTATTCATCGGGATGATAGATGCGCCCCTCCACGGTGTGTTTAAGGTCGCAGAGCGGCGTGCCATTCACATCCGTGGCAAGATACTTGTTGGCCGTGTAGGCATTGAATATCTCACGGAATTCTGTTTTCTTCGTTCCGGCCACAATCTCATTAAAGAACACCTGCTTGATGCTCAACTTCAGCGTGTCGCTGCCTTTGTAAGTGTTGGGGTCTTCTTCCTCCACGGGTGCTAAGTCGTGTCCTTCTTCCGTGATGGTAACGTTGCTACCATCGAAGTGCAGTCGTGGCAAACGCGCCACGATGTCAACCGTTTGCACGCTCAGGTTCATCACCGACAACAGCAAGTCGAAGATATAGCGAGGCGCCCCATGTTCTCGGCTCCAAAGGTTGGGGTCGTTCTTAATCAGACTTTTCCTGTCAATGGTCACGGCATACCGCTCCATGATCCATTCCACCGCACTCTTGCCATTCACCACATACTCGTAAACGCGTGCGGGAATATCCTCCACGCGCAGGTATTCGTTGTAGATGATGGTGCCCTGTTCGCCCTTCTTCGGGAAGCGCATCTTGCTCACGGCATAGTGTTCGTATTCGTCCTCTCCCGTATAGGTGTCGTTGATGGTCACCTCGCATGGCTCCACGTTTTCGTACTCCAGATGCAATGCTGCCAGCATCTTACCCGCATGATAGAAGTTCATCCACTCCGTTTCGTCGGTAATGATAGGAATGCGAGGCAGCGATTTCTTCAAATCTGATGCAAAGGTTTCGCGATAGTCGGGCGAATGCAGCAAACCATAGACATAATAGAATATCATCTCTTTGGTGATTTTCCTATTGCCCACACGGTTTCTCACCTCTTTCAACATCCAGTCGCTGATGCCGTCGTGGCGGACATAATCACCACCCGCTGTTGCGAACAAACCTTGTTGTGTGTTTTCCTCGTACCAATAGAGGGGGAAGCATTGTGCACCAGCATCTAAACTGTTATAATCAATGATATTATTACTAATAAAAAGAGTATGCTCCTTATTTGCACCTTTACCACTAACTATAATTATCTTATTCTCCGTATTTACTTTAGGAAAGAAATTCCTGCTGAGCCCAGGACGTTCAATAAATCTATCATCAAAATATAAATATTGTTTACAGAATGGACGGTAAAGACTATTCCTGTAATCTGTTTGTTCAGATAAAGGAAAACCTTTCTCTAAATATTTTTTTAGATTTACAGTCCAACTAATGCGTTGTGGATTTGTATCAATAAAGTCTTCCACTGCCAAGTTTGGATTTGTGGTCAAAGCCTTTTGGTAGTCTTCACATTGGGCATTATAAACTCCAATCATTCTTTGCATATTCTGAACAACCGTATCTTTAGAGAACCCATAGACCCAGTTATCGCGTCCTGATGCAATAGCAGGACCATTAACCACAAACCCACTCTGCGTCTTTGCATCAAACTTCTTTTCCGGTGCCAGTGGTATCAGTTCTGCAAAGCCTTCGTTGCGCGGATTGATCCAGTCGCCATGTACATTGGGGTGCAGGATGGTCCAGCCAAGTTTCGAAGAACTGATGCTCTTGAAATCACGCACCATCTTCAGTTTCTGCTCGCGCGACAGATAGTCACCGATGTCGTGATAGTAGATGGTGGCACGATTATCGGCAGCCTGCTGCGGTTTCTTCACCAACAGCGTGATGGCGATAGGGGTACGAGAGCCGGAACCAAAGATTTTTCCTCCTTCTTTTCTTGACAACTCTCCACTCGTTCGCTGGTTTCCCCGCAGGTTGAGTACATAGATGGCAGCGAACTCCCGCTCCAGACATTTGCGGAAACCGTCGTTGGCATTGCCGTCTATCCATGCGCCGTTGCTGATGAAAGCCACCACGCCTCCCTCTTCCTTGTTCATCGAGAGGCGATCGGTCGCCCATCTGAAGGCCTTGATATAAAGGTCGTAAGTGGATTTGTTCAATCCTGCTGTGGATGCCTTCACATAAGTGTCGGTAATGCGCTTGTCGAGCATTTCATAGCTTTGGTTCTGTGCATTGTCATTGGCAGACTTCTGGCCAATGGAGTAGGGCGGATTGCCCATGATGACACGGATGGGCGCTTTGAGTTGCTGCTCCACGTTGGCACTGTTTCCTTCGAACCACGACTTGTCGAAGACGGGCTCTCGCTGCTCTGTGGTTTGAAAGGTGTCGGTAAGACAGATGTTATTGTAGGGCAGGTATTCGGTGCGCCGTGTCAGTTCGTGGAACACGCTCTCAATATTGACATCGGCGATATAATAAGCCAGCAACACAATCTCGTTGCAATGAATTTCGTGCAGGTACTTGCGCTCCATGTCAGCAGGCAGAATAAGTCCGCTTTGCAGTAGGCGCGTAATGAAAGTTCCTGTACCAGTGAAGGGGTCGAGTATGTGCACATTCTCATCGGTCAATGAGCAGTTGAACTCCTTTTTCAAAATATCGTTCACCGAGTGTACAATAAAATCGACACATTCTATCGGCGTGTAGACAATGCCCAGCTTATCTACCGTCTTTGGAAACGCCCCCTTGAAGAACTTTTCGTAGAGCGTCTTGATGATGGCTTGCTTGCCTTCCAAGTTGTCTATCTTTCCCACATACTGGCGCACGTTCTGGTAAAAATCCTCGAGTGTCGATGTTTCCTTGTCCACCTCTTCGCTTTCCAGCATATCCAGTATGCGCTGCATGCTCTGGCTCACGGTGTTGTTGGTGGCGAAATGATATTCTTGAAACAGCGCTTCGAACACCGGCCTGATAATCATGTGCTGCGCCAGCATCTCAATGGTTTGCTCTGCCGTAATCGAGGGGTTGAGGTTTTGCTGCAACACATGCAGGAAGGTTTCAAACTCTTCTTTGTGCACACCCGCTTGGACAAGTTGTCCGATGCGATAAATAAACTTCTTGGCAATATCGCCAACCTTAGCAGCCCAGTTCTCCCAATACAATCGGTCGCCAACCTTTTCCACCATTTTGGCATAGATGCCATCTTGCAATTCGCCAAACCTGAGCGCAAGTTGGGTAGCCACGTCCTCATTGGAGAGCTGTGCGAGGTCGTCCTCATTGTCGTAATGCGTGGGCTGCGCGTCACCTCCCAGCATCTGGAACGACCCACGCGGCACGCCAGCCACAACAATCTTGGAAGGCCGTTCCTTGTTCAGACTTATTTTGTTGACCGTGGCATTAAACTGCTCGTCGTGGGCACGGAGGGCGTTGAGAATATCCCATACCACCTTAAATCGGTCGTTGTTGTCGAGTATAAGGTTTGGTTCGGTGTTGGGTGGAACCACCACGGGAATGATGATGTACCCGTATTTCTTAGGCTCGTTGGTTGTAGGATCTTTAAAACTGCGCATCACACGTCCCACACTTTGCACTACGTCTACCTGACTATCGCGCGCCGATGCGAAGATTACGGCGTCGAGTGCCGGCACATCCACCCCTTCGGACAGGCATCGCACATTGCTTAGTATGCGACACTCACCCTGTGGTATGCCCTCGTCTTTGAGCCAGTCGATGGCCTCGGCCCTAATCTCGGCACTCATGCCACCGTCGATATGTCGCGTCTGCACATTCACCACTTGGCTACGTTCGCTCTCGGCGACATCGTTTTGTTTATAATAGCTCACTAATTCGGGGAACTGCTGGGCAAAGTCGGTTGACGCGATGCCACTCGAACGCTTTGAACGATTGATGGTTGAGCAGAAAACCACGGCACGCTTCATCTTCCCTGGGTCTTCTTTTGCCGTGATGCCCTTGTCGCCCTTGATACGTTTGGAAAGCGCATTGACACACCCTATCAGTTTGGACGCGTCGTCGAAAGTAAGCTCATCGTTGCCTTTGACCTTTGCCTTCATGTCCTCTGACAAATCTTCTTCGCTCAATGTCAGCACCAGTACCTTGTAATCGGTGAGCAACCCAAGGTTGACGGCCTCGCCAAAGCCTATGCGATAAAACTCCTCACCGAAGAACTCTTCATTGTCCATGCTCCACAGCAGCATGTCTTTTTCTTTGGCTGTCTCCTTGATATTGGCATTGTAATAGCGTGGCGTAGCCGTCATGTACATGCGCTTTCGCCCCTGAATGAAGTTGTTGTCGTGAATCTTGGTGAAGCTGCTTTCTTCCTTGTATTTGCTCTTTGCGCCGGTGGTTCGGTGTGCCTCATCACACACAATCATGTCGAACACGCCAAACGCGCCGTCGGTTTCTTCGAGTACCTGCCGCTGCGCTTCTGCCACCACGTCGATGCTTTGGTATGTAGAGAACACCACAACCAGCGCATCGCTCTCCCGGTATTGCAACAAATGCTTGACAGTGGTAGGAATATTGGTGGTGGCAGGATAGGGTGTGTCCACGATGCTGACATTGATGTCTTCATTGAGTTTGGACGCTTTTGAGTCAGAACAAATGCAAACGGGCTTGATGACAGCAGTGGTGTCGGTCATCCAGTTGTTCAATCCCTGTCCCAACAAGGCGATGCTCGGCACCAGAAACAAGACCAATCCCTTTTTGTTAGTTTCCTGCTCTACTATTTTCAGTGATGTATAAGTCTTGCCTGTGCCACATGCCATGATGAGTTTTCCACGGTCGTGCTCTTTGAAATGATTGTGCGCACACTTCATGGCTTTTATTTGATGCGGGCGGGGACTCTTTCCGGGCAACACAACATCCTTTCCCTGCTGTCCACTATTGAGTAACTCCCAGTCAACGGCAGCATTCCGCAGTTCAAACTGATTGATGCGAGTAACGGGGATGAGCTGGTTTTGTATTTTCTGCTCTGCATGAGGATTCCAATTTGATGTTGTTGAAACCCAAATCATGCTGGTAAAAGTGGTTTGTTCTTTCGTCTCAGGATGTGTAAAAGTGCGTGTGGCTTGAGAAATGAAGGCATCTACTTTGGGCATGTCGATAACAGCATCCTCACGATAGCATTTGCATTGAATAGCCCAAAACTCACCTTGGTCGGTCTCTGCAACAAGGTCGATACCCAAATCGTGTGCGCCAAACTCGGCTTTGGCAGGGAAATCTTGCCACAGCCACACGCGTTTCACGGTATTGCTATAACGTGGGTCGGAGAGGAACCACCGCTGTATGAGCATTTCAAACTTATGTCCTTTCTCCAGTTCTGTTGCCGAATATTCACGGAACAAATTGAGTATGTCATCAAATGTTTTCATTTGCCTTGCTTGCTATGTTTTATTTACTTTATGTTTCTCAAAGACAAAGTTAATCGTTTTGCTCATAATAATACGAATAATCAATGCCCTTCATGAACATTTCTCGGTCATCAATCTTGGTGGTGAGTGCGGGCTGTACCAAAGCCTTGATGTGTGTACTATCAGAAACACTTTCACGCATTGCAGACAAATATTCGTTCTTATCAATTTGACTCCAATCCACACACCGCTTGAGAGAACGCTTTAGCATGAGGTCAAGCCAAATGCGAGTGCTACGACCGTTACCTTCCATAAAAGGATGGGCAACATTCATTTCAACATATTTGTCCATTATCTCATCAAAGGTTGTTTCGGGCATTCGCTCTATTGTGTGCAGGGTTTCAGGGAAGTGCATACAATTAGCAAAGGTAAAACCGCCTTTGGAGATATTCTTTGTGCGAATTTGTCCAGCAAAGTCGTACAGTCCTCCAAAGAGATAAGCATGAATCTGTTGCAGACACTTAATACTACCAGGCTCTGCTGTTTGCAAGATGTCGCTTTCAAAAAGTTGATAGGCTTTCTTCTTACTCTGTCCATCAATGGTATTATCGCTGTAAGTAAACCAATCAAGAAATCCCATTGCCTTGACATTGGGTATTGCTTTTGCCAGTAGAACAACCCCTTCTCCATCCAACATATCTGCCAATCGTTGTTTCCCATCTGGGGCTTGCAACTTCAACTGGTTAGTAGCACTAACCAGTTCGTTCTTTTCTTTCTTCAACTTTGTTTTGAGATACTTCCAATAGTTTCTCGTCTTTTGGTAATCATCCTGCTCGTTAATCGCAGCAATGATGTCCAGCACAGAGAACCACCACTTATTGTGTGTGTCGTCCCACACCGCCCTAACTTCACGGTCGTTGAAAAAGCGGATAGATGTTTTATGCTCTGCCATAATAAAGTTACTCATCTGGGGTGTTAATCAATTCCTTTGGATTGACTTGTAAAATCTCTGCTATCTGGAATAGCAATTCTAGGCTTGGCTGTCGACGATTGCAAACATATGAGTTCACAATAGTGAAACTCTTACCGAGTTTCTCTGCAAGCCATGTTTGCTTAATCCCTTTCTCGATAAGCACCTCTTTAATTCTATTAGTTGGACTTTCCATAAATATTATATGATTGTTTGCAAATATAGTAAATATTATTGTATGAAGAACTAAAAAGGAGGAGTTTTTCCTCCTCTTTCAAAAGTCTTATATCTACAATTCTATTTGCTTTTCTTATTTTGTAGATTATTCTGCATTAGACTATCTGCTTTTGCTTTCAGTCCCACATTATAATCATCTGTATGCTTTTTGATTTTTTTAATTATTGCAGCATTGCGATGAATGTCAAATACATCATTGAGCCATAGGATTTCCTTTGAGCTACATCCTCTCCATACTCTGATGATACGGAATTTCAAGGCATCATCCTTGTATTGCTGTTTACTTTGCCACAAGAAATAGTTGCCGACCAAAGAAATAAGACATACTGCAGTTGTTGCAACTACATAGGTAAAGACTTTCGATGACTTGATATCAAAGCTATGCCTATGAATATGTTCCTGCGGTTGCTCTTTCTGCTCCTGCCACTCGTGTAGCATGGTTAAGACGCTTTCCACCAATTTGTCCATGGATTTAGCCTCCTCGTCTTTGATGCGCACTTGCACACCAATGTACTCGTTGAGCACATTTTTTGTCCGCTGTTCATACTGATTGAGCAATTCCTGTTCTTTCTGCTTATCACTTTGTGCTGGTGTAGATTGAATAGGGAGAGAAACAGGACTGTTCTCCTTTTCTTTCAACTCCTTTAGCTCCCTGTAAATTGTCTCCAGTTTGTTTTTGGTTTCCTCAAAGAGGACAAATGTATTATTATCAGCCATAGTTATAATAGTTATAAATGTATTTTACGTTTTTTCTTTTTCTTCTTTTTATCAAGTGTGTTGTAAATCTCCGCAGGGACAGTACCATGAGTTTGAAACAAATCCAATCCTCCTTCTATGAGGTTGTTGGTAATTTCGCTCGTAACACTTGCAACATTAGATATAAGATTTATCGTTCCTTGCATCTGCTGTTCGTGTTCCCTGTTATTTTGTTGCAGGGCAAAGTCTATCTTGGAATAACTGAACCCCCTATCCACCTTTGAACCGTTGAAATGATAACCGTTCTTTTCAAAGATGACACCCTGCACCTCCTGTGAGTTGCTTTTGAACTTAAAGCGGACATCAATATCTTGCTTTTTCAAGTGAGCAAGAAGGTCTTTCCAATTCCTGCACTGAGCAATCTCTGCTTTCAACGTCTGATAGATTTCATACTTGGTCTTATCAGGTTCTTTCAAGCGATACTCTTTGACTTTCCCCTTGCCACCAGCAAAGTATAAACCATATTTGGTGGTCAGTTCCTTGCAAATCTTCTCACTTTTGAACCTGTCGTTACGGTCAGAGATGGTCTTGCCGTTGTTATTTATTCGGTTGAAAGCTATATGCACATGAGGGTGCTCTTTGTCAAAGTGGCGACCGATAATGTACTGTGTATCTTTTATCCCCATCTTCTCCATATACTCACGAGCCATTTGTGCCATGAACTTGTTACTTAATTTGGAAGAATCCTGTACAGAGAAACTTAGGGAAATATGCCCTACAACCTTACCCACTCGCGGATTAAGTTCTATTTGGTCGATGAAACTTTGGGCAATATGACTAATACTGTCTGTCCGCACTCCGGAACTGTCTATAAGCTCCGTTCCTTTCTTCGGGTCAAGGATGTAATTGATTACACCCTTGAAGCCCGAACCTTTCATTATCTTTGCAATCATCTTCGTATCAGATTTAGGATTTCATCAATCTTGCTAATGATGATTTTATGGAAAGGAGCAACTGAATGAAACCCTTCCGCATTGGTACGATGTGCCAACTGATTGAGATTATTTGCCATACCGCACAGCTTACGGATGAAGTCTGCTTGCTCTATGGTCAGTCGTTCAATGACATTTCCTTTTGCAAGAACTTTTCTTACAAACTCACTCATGGTTACTCCTGCATTCTTGGCTTTACCTTTGAGCGTATAGTAATCCTGTGTATTCAGTTTCACCGTGATACGGTATTTCTTCTTTTCGGCTACGCCCTTGGTTGGACGACCACCTTTTTTATATTCTGTTTTTATCATACTTGTTTCTTTAATTTGATTTAATGGAGACCAACGGGATAATCCTCCAAACCGAGTGATAGGAGGTGGAGCAAGTGGTTTTGGTATGCCCAAAACATAAACTTGCTCCCCGAAAAATAGATTATGCGAAGCATATCCCATAGTTATAGTCTTATCCCTTTGATTTTCTTATTTTCTGCTTTCTCTGAATGCTTGAATTCAGTACATAAATACTCATTTAGGTCTTTATAATTTTGGAAGACGAAAGAGCAGTCTTGAACAGCAAAATCATCTCTTTTAAGTTGTTCTAAAGTTCGCTTTCCTCCTTCATCATTATCTAAATATGAACAGATGAGTTTGTGCTTTGAAAGGAAAAATATTGACTTTTTGATATTATTAATCGAGTTAAGTATCAGTGCAGCTTTCTTCTCTTCCTCTGGACTCATCGTAAGCAGACTAAGATAATCCATAAAACCTTCAAAAAGGTTGATTTGTTCTGAGGGATTGGGAATATACGACACATCGGAAGGAGACAAACACCCTTTGAAGTATGGATTGCGCAACGCATACCCATAAGAATTGTTTGGAAAGCCTATTGCGTAAAAACTCCTATCACCAATCCTATAATGGATTTCTCTACAATATTTTTTCGCAATGTTCAGATTGATTCCTCTATGTGTGAAATATTCTATGAGATTTGGATGACATAAGTTGGTAGAGCCAATAACCTCTATACGTGATTGGTTTGGAGAAATTGTTTTGCTATTAGCTAGTCGTCCCTTGAAAAACATTTAACTTATTGATTATCAGTAAAATAA
>CAYVGR010000042.1:0-13287 GCA_964450065.1 uncultured Prevotella sp.
AACCTAAAACAATACGACCAAGCACTGCCCCTGTATCGGCAAATGCTCGAACTTTGTCGCGACAACGAAAAGCCCGATGCTTTTTACCGCATGGGATTTATATATGTATTTCGTCAAGAATGGATTGACGCGCTCGACCATTTACAAAGTGCTCTTGTGTATTACAAGAAGTTCAGACCCAACGAAGAAGCCCGAATCGCACAAATCAAAAACATGATTAATGGCTGCTGCGCAAAGATAAGAGGAGAAGGGTAAGCGGTCTTTTTATGTTAATAGAACCACATAATTGCTTTATTTTTAATAACTTTGCAATATGATATTCTATTTCTCCGGAACAGGAAACACGCGGTGGGTAGCTCGGCAACTGGCTGATGCTACGGGAGAAGAACTAATCAACATTCCCGAACACACCGCCGACAAACCTTTCGCCCAGCCTCAGCCCGGCGAACGCATAGGTTTCTGCTTCCCCGTGCACGGCTGGCGTCCACCCATTATCGTGCGCAAGTTTATTAGAAACATTAAGCTCAGAGCCGAAGGGCATTATGTATATGCTCTGTGTACCGCAGGCGACACGATTGGCGAAACCATGGACATCTTTGAACATGACCTCCGCAATAAAGGCATAAAACTTGATGCAGTCTTCTCATTGATCATGCCGGAGTCGTACGTTGGACTGCCATTTATGGACGTAGATAGTCCGGAGAACGAGCAAAAGAAAATATCGCAAGCTGCTGGGGAGCTGAAGAAATATACGTCAATCATCCTTAACAAACAACCGCAAAGATTTTTGCCGCATATAGGTAATTGGCCAAAAATAAACTCAAGGCTCATTGGAGGCGTGTTCGTAAAATATCTCATTACTGACAAACACTTCCGTCTGAACAGTAAAAAATGTGTCAAATGTGGCATTTGCGAAAACGTATGCCCTGTAAAAAACATTGAAGGCGGGTTGGGGTTTGAGCCGAATTGGAAACACAATAACACTTGTCTCACCTGCTTTGCCTGTTATCACCACTGTCCGCATCATGCCATTGAGTTTGGCAATCAAACCAAAAACAAGGGGCAATATTTCTTTAATCATTATCGCTCTAAATCTTCTGAATAGTCATTAACATAAAATCGAATAACAATATCAAGCATGAAGAAAATACTACTCTCACTTAGCATCGCAATAGTGACAGCTGTCTCTGTACACGCCCACAAGGCATGGCCCTATCCCATGACCTTTGTTCAGAGCAATGGAGATACCATTACCGTGCGTCTGAATGGCGACGACTACTTCCACTGGTACACGGATATGGAAGGGAACATTCTCGAACGCCATGGAAACGACTTCACAAAGATTGCGGTAGACAAGGAAACTTTCTTTGCCCAAGCACAACAAACGCTCAACGCCAAAGGTATACGCCGGGAGCCTATTGTCAAATCTTCCAGCTTGTTTCCACACATGGGATCGCCCAAAGCCGTAGTGATTTTGGCACAATATCAAGACTTGGCCTTTTCCTTGCCAAATCCCAAAGCCTCCTTTAAACAGTATCTGAACAGTACTGAGAGGCCTCTAAGAGACTTGGGAAACCATGAAAACAGAAACTACGGCAGTGTCAAGCAATATTTCATAGATCAGAGCGACGGCAAATTTAGCCCTCAATTCGACGTCTATGGCCCCATAACACTACCACAGAACATGGCTTATTATGGGGGAACAGACCCCAACGGAGGAGGCGAAAGATATATAGAATTGCTCATTGATGCCTGCAAAGCCATGGACGAATCGTTGGATTTTAGCCAATACGACCAAGACGGCGATGGGAATATTGACCTGGTCTATGTTATCTATGCCGGATACGGGCAGAGCAATGGTGCCGCCAACGAAACCATGTGGCCCAAGCGATTCGGAGGTTTTACAAACCCAAAGTTCGACGGCAAAGGTGTGAACCAGGGTGGAATCAGCAATGAACTGTTTGGAAATGAGAACAATTCGTCCGACAAACACATCAACGGCATCGGGCTTTTCTGCCATGAATTCTCACACTGCTTGGGGCTTCCGGACTTCTATCCTACCAACAATATAGTAGAAGACAACTTGGGAATGGAAGACTGGAGCCTGATGGATAATGGTGTATATGTAGGCGGCGGCTATTGTCCTGTCGCATATACAGCCTGGGAGCGCGAAGCAATGGGTTGGGACAGCATCCCAGTCATTACCGAAGCCAAGCAATACATGTTGGACGGTAGTGTTTCCAAAGGGACAAATGCTGTTAAAATCAAAAACCCGAACAATCCAAACGAATATTTTGTGTTGCAACATTTCGAGAATACCAAATGGAACCGGCTCATCACAAAATATAAAAACTCCGAAAAAAAAATTGACTACAACCCTGAAACCAAAGGATTGCTGATATATCATGTTGATTATCGAGAAGACATATTCGGACTGAGGCGTAACGCGGTAAATAACGAAAAGTCGCATCCAAGAATGACTGTGATTCCCGCAGATGGGAAGTTAGTATCGAGCTACAAGCGATATAAAGAATATTCTTCTCTTGATTATGCCAAACAACTCAGTGGCGACATCTTCCGTGTAGACGACACATACACCGACTCCACATTTGTGCAAAGCAACGGCCTGCCCAACGCTGCATGGTGGCAGGAGGCTTCCGAAACACCCATTTACAATATAAACTATACGGATGGACGCGTATACTTTGACTTTTTAGAACATTTTGCAACAACCGGAATTATGAATCCCCAATCAGTTGTCAACTCAAACGAATCTGAAAAGATATACACGATAGACGGCAGATATGTTGGAACAGACACCACAACACTTCCCCGAGGCATATATATAAGGGCTGGAAAGAAGTTCGTCAAATAAGTATTTCGAGTTTCTGTCTGCTTATAGACAATCCCCATACCGACTAATCGGCATGGGGATTGTTGCATTCTGTCAACTCTCTGTTCTGCGTTGTAGTATCGAATGAAGCATGAATCGATAGCAGACCGAGGAAAAAATAAAGCCGTGCTCATATTACGATGGCACGGCTTTTATTAACATAATATATCTTTAACTACTAAGCACCCTTGTGACTCACATAGACACCATTGGTAAGCTGTGGACTACCCTTGTACGAACTCTTGGTTCCAATAATGGTGAGCTTATCTCCCACTTTCAGGCCAACAGCTTTCACAAGCCCCTTGCGAGCTTCACCCTGAGCGCCAAAGGTTGGATAGCAACCATAGACAGTCATCACAGTGTCGCCATCCTTGATATGAACATTGCCATAATCAGCATTGTCAATAGACGTCACCTCCCCCGTCACCATGTAATAAGTATTGGGGTCGTCTTTCTTGGCAAGCACCTCAGCTACAGAAGCCTTTGTCACAGCCACATGATTCTCGGCAACAGCACCGAGCATCTGGGCATTACCCTTGTATTCTCCGCGCTTACCCACTAAAGTAACCACATCACCTACTTTGTAACCCTTAGCAGTAAAGTCGGCCAATCCATAAACGTAAACACTGCCGGAGTAATCCTTAATGTAAAAATTACCGTATTTATCATTCTTAATGCTTTCTATCACACCGGACACCCGATACTGTGTTTCGCCCACTTCAGCAGCAAGGAACTCAGCTACTGTTGCCGGCACAATGGCACCAAGCTGACACAAAGTAGTCTCAGATGTATAGTTCTTGTTACCATCTGTGGTATGGAAAACAATCTTTGTGCTACGGTCTCCACCAACATTCGCGGCAGCTCTGAACTTCACAACCGTGCTTGTTCCGGCCGACTGAATCGAGGAAATAGACAGCCAGGGCTTGGCCTTCTCAGGAACTTCCACCGATACGCCCTGACCCTTGCAGGTGAGGTGTGTCACAAACTCGCCACCCTCCACAGGCAACGTGTCGTTCTCTACTGAGTCCACCTTGATGAGCGATTTGTTGATCTTGACTACCGTCACGTCCACCAATTCCACGGTCGATCCGTAGGTAGTCTTGGGTCCGGTCACCGTCACCTCGTCGCCTACTTCGATCCCCAAGCTTTCAAAGTTTTTCTTAGCACCTTTGGCATCGAGCGTACCATAGATGTAGATAGTGCCCGTGTTGTCGGTGAGATACCAGTTGCCATACAAAGTATTGGCAATGGCCGATACCGTACCTGTTACCATGTACGACTTGCTATCGGGACCAGCTATCACCTGCGCGCAGGTGGCGGGAGAGATCGTGGGCAAGCCCTGAATCACATTGATGCGCTGAGTCTGACCGTTGCAGGTGAGCAGCAGCTCTGCATTACGACCGTCGAGCGTCTTCGGAGCGGTGAGTTTCACCTCCGTTTCGCCAGCCGTACCAAGTGTATCGGATATTTCCAACCACTTCACGGAGTCCTTCTTGGTCATTACTTTCTTCAGCTTCCAATCGCCTTGAGCCGTCACCGTAAACGTGTTGGCTCCACCCTCAAGAGGCAGCGAGATGTAGGAGGAGGACACCTGAACGCTGCCGAGCTGGGTAATTTTATCATCGTCATCGCAACTAACGACAAGCAGTGCAAGCGCTGCGATAAACGCCGGGATGATATTCTTAATCTTCATATTGTCTTAACATTAAATTAGTTGAACATATACTTGATACCAACAGATGCATACCAGCACTGACCAAGCGAATGATTGGGCACGAAAGTCTTCGTGCTGCCATTGATGGATTTCGGAGTGGAGAAGGTGGCATAACCCTCTGCGTCAACACCCTCATACTTCAGGATGCGCGGATCGTTACCAATCTCGGGGTTAAGATATTTCGACACACCCCAGCTGGAGTTAAAGAGATTCATCAAGTTCTTGATATCCATGCTGAGCTGCAAGGCATGCTTGGTCTTGCCCACGTTGAGCTTGAAATCGTGCTTGTAGCTGAAGTCAATGCGGTGAACCCAAGGAGAATACAGGCTGTAGGCCTCGGCATATTCGCCCTGATGATTCTTCAGATAGTCGTTGTTGTGCACATAGTCCATGAAGCGGGTCTTGTCATCTTCTGATACAAAGCGGAACAAGTTGTCTGCCACCTGCTTGTCAGTCGGGATATAAAGTGCGTCGTAGTTGTATCCGTCGCTGTTCATATCGTTGACGGTCATGTAAGAATATTTATAACCACCGCGCCAAGCCTCATAGATCAGGCTGTAGTGGTTGCCGCTCTTGTCATGCGCGGTCAGTGAACTGATGAAACGGTCGGGCGTTACATACTGCGAATTGTGCAGCTTAATGTTGTTCGGCCCCTCAACCGTAGGCACATAGGTGAAGGCCGACTCCGCGTTGGAACCCGGCATGCCTGTCACCTCCTTGCTCACCGTGTGAGTATAGGCTGCCGACAGACTGAGCCAATCGGTAGGACGGGCATTCAGCTCGATGTTGGCAGACCATCCGTAGCCGCGGCTGGTGTTCTCCAGCACAAAGGCCTTGGTGTTGGTGCGGAAGCCGGCAGGATAAATCGGGCGGTTGTCCACACCGTTGAGACGGGCAAATCCACCCACATTGGGAATGCTCCAGTCGGAGATTGACACCCCGTTGATAGTCTTGTTGAAGATTCCCTCCACCGTAACAGAGAAGGGGAAAGATGTAGGAATGGCATAGTCTACGGCCACAGAGGTCTTCCACACCTGCGGCATCTTGAACTTGGAGTCCACGGCAGCGATAGCCGAGGGCAGACTGCCCTCCTCGGGAGTAATGCTCATGGGATAGCCCAATGAAGCGAGCCTGTTGAGCAAAGCACCGGTCGTGGCATGGCCGTTGGCATCGGTAACAAGACCACCGGCAAACTGGTTCATGTCCACAAAGCGGTTGCCGTCCTTGTCCGTCGTGTAAGCGCCGGTATAGAATGGAAGAAGCTCTTTTTTCTTCTTACCATCATATATCTTGGTCTTTCCGCTGATTTGTGCCTGATATTGCACCATACCACCATTGGTCGGCATGTTGGTGAAGAACACCAACGGGAGGTTTCCGGCAAAGAGACCCATGCCGCCACGCACCTTCAGGCTCTTGTCGCCGAGCACATCCCAGGTGAATCCCACACGCGGAGAGAAAATGAGGTTAGCCGAAGGCCACTTGCCGGTGTCGATGTGACGGCCGTCATAATCCAGCTCATAAATCTTGTTATTGGTCATCAAGTCGCTGTTGTTGAAGAACAAACCATCGAGGCGAAGACCATAGGTGAGCTTGAAATTGCGGTTAATCGACCACTCGTCCTGAGCGTAAGCTCCGATCTTATTGGTGGTTACACGTGCAGCAGGACTACTCTCGCCATTGTAACCGTAGGTCAGGTTGACAATTTCGGGAGTGGCGCCACTGAGGAAATCTTCCAAAGAAGAGTAGCGGTAATAGCCCGTTCCGTTGCGCATATACTGGTTGTCGGCCATCTTATACTCATAGGCAACACCGCCGATGAATTTATGATTACCCTTATACCAAGTCAGCTCGTCTTTCACATTCCAAACCTTATTATGTACGGCATTGTTCCTGGTGAAAAGCTCATAGCCCAATGACATGTAGGCCTGATTGTCCTTGAGGATATCGATAAAGGGGAACTCGCCGGAATCGGAAGCACGCTCATCGTTCAGCACCGAATAGGTGGCCAGGAACTGGTTGGACAATTCGGCACTAAGACGGCTGTTCAGGTCGACAGAGAACGAATGTACAAGGTTGTCCATGGCATACATGGAATTGGCAAAGGCCATGGAATACTGTGACATACGCGCGCCCGACATACGGGTGCCGCCGTCCATGGACGAAGCATTAGGCGGAAACCAGGTGCGGTTCTTGGTGTAGTTGTAGCGCAGGGCCAAGTGGTGCATCGTGCTGATGTTCCAGTCCATGCGCGCCAATACCTTGTAGTTGCTTTTGTCGGCAGGGAAATTCGAGTAGGAACCCGTATTGTATCCATACTTCGATTTCACAAAGTCAGACACCGCCTTCATATCATCGATAGTGGTGCGTGAAAGATAGTTCGTCTCATCGGCCACACCGTCCTCTGATGCACGCCAGCGGTTCACCACCGATGGAATCTTCTGCATCTCTCCGTTGACAAAGAAGAACAGCTTGTTTTTCAAAATCGGGCCGCCAAGAGTGAAACCGTATGTGGTGGTCTGATCCTTCTCGCGCGCACCGGGAATCTGCACACGCTCTATGGCATCACCGCGTAAATTCTCATTCTCGTGGTAGATATAAGCGCTGCCTTTGTACGTGTTGGTACCCGACTTCGTAATAGCATTCACACCGCCGCCGATAAAGTTGGTCTGGCGCACGTCATAGGGAGCCACCACCACCTGCAATTCCTCAATGGCATCGAGAGAGATAGGGTTACCGCCACCAGGCAGCTTCTCGCTCAAACCGAAGTTATTGTTGAAGTTAGCACCGTCGACCGTAAAGTTGGCCGTACGACCGTCTACACCGGCAAAGCTCATGCCGTTGCCACCGTAAGGCGACAGGCGAGTCACATCGGTAATGCTGCGATTCACGGTGGGAAGGTTCACAATCTGCTGGTTGGAGATGTTGGTCGATGCGCCGGTCTTCTCGGTTGTGAACTTCGTAGCTTTGGCAGCCACCACGACCTCGCCCAACTGCTGAGCATCTTCCGAAAGAGAAGTGTTCAGGTTATAAGTTTCGGCCAGCTGCAGTGTGATGTCCTTCATTACCTTGGTCTCATAACCAATATAGGAAATCTTCACTTCGTAGGGTCCGCCGACACGCATGCCGTTGATGGCAAACATACCTTTCGCGTTGGAAACTGTGGTGTAACGCGTGCCGGAAGGCGTGTGCACGGCCTCAATAGTGGCTCCTATCACGCTTTCTCCGTCTGCAGTTACTTTTCCATTAATACCAGATGTTGTGATCTGCGCCATGATTGATGTCGTACACATCAATACCATCGCAATCAGAAAATACAATCTTTTCTGCATAAGATTTATAAAAATTAAATTAAAACAAGTGGGGGACACCCCCGTTTATACCTTCTAAATGCAAATTTAAGTATAAAAAACAAGGTAAATGTTACTTATATGTTAAAATGTTGTTGTTTCAGGAAAAACAAGTCAATATTTTGAACTTTTTGGTTCAAGAAGAACTTTTTTCAACAATAATGGAGAAAAAACAAGGTTAAATGTCATTCTGCTGCATTTACTCTTCAAGTAAAATTTGATTACCAAAAATCTGCAATTATTTTTGGAGCATCTGGAGAAAAACACGCCATGTTTCGGCTGGAAAACTTTGTCAATATAACGTGATAATGTCGGGAAAACTGCGTCGATTATCTTATCACACTGCGTTTTACACTTCATCATCGTGCGAATGAAACCCTCTCGCAACACGATTCGAGCTTAATCACACTGCCATTCGATATGCAATCGCAAACGACAACACAGAGGCTATTAGGATGTTATTGCTAATTATCTGATAAACAAACAATTACAAACCCTTGTAAATTTCCCGTATTTCGAAATCCAGTAAGTTTATTTTCAAATACGCGAAGCATACAAGGGTGTTTGTCAAGAAAAAATACGTGCATTCAACAATTCCATGATTTACAGAATCAGTCTGTCATGCCCACGATTTTCAAAAATCTCAGCATAACACTACGCACCGTTTCCTCATCTTGTCAGGTGGTCTCTTGTTGGCCAAGTGCATCGACTTCGGACAACCAAAGAGCCGAAACGGCATCCGACGGCATACGCCAGTCGCCACGCGGACTGAGGCTTACTGCTCCCACCTTGGGGCCGTCGGGCAAACACGAACGCTTGAACTGCTGACTAAAGAAGCGTCGGCAGAACACCCGAAGCCAATGTATAATAGTCTCGTCATCATAGTTGCCAACAGCACGACCGGAAGCGGAGGGGGCAGCAAATGCTTTTTGCGCCAAGACAAAAATCTTGCGCGGACTGAAACCATAACGCAAAAAATAATAGAGGAAAAAATCGTGCAATTCGTATGGACCCACCAAATCCTCCGTCGCTTGCTTGATGTTGCCCTGCTCGTCGGCAGGTAACAGTTCCGGAGAAATAGGAGTTTCGACAATATCTATCAAGGTCTTGGCCACAGCCTCGTCCATGCCTGCAGCCACATGACGAACCAAAAATTGCATCAAGGTTTTGGGAACCGACGCATTTACTCCATACATCGACATGTGATCGCCATTGTATGTAGCCCAGCCCAAAGCCAGCTCCGATAGGTCTCCGGTGCCGATAACCATACCATTCAGCTGATTAGCCATATCCATTAGCACCTGCGTGCGCTCACGAGCCTGCGCATTTTCGTAGGTTGTATCGTGCACATTGGGGTCATGGGCTATATCCTCGAAATGCTGCATCACACTCTTGGTGATGTCGATCTCGCGGATAGTGATGCCCAGGTTCTTCATCAATGCCATGGCGTTGGTATAGGTGCGGTCGGTCGTTCCGAAGCCAGGCATGGTGACTCCGATAATATCCTTGCGATCTTTTTTCAACTTATCGAAAGTACTGACACACACTAAGAGAGCCATCGTGGAATCTAACCCTCCGCTTATCCCTATGACAACCGTCTTGGTGTGGGTGTGGGCTATTCGCTTGGCCAAAGCCATGACCTGAATATTCAGTATTTCATCACACGTCTCCTGCATATTTGCCGCAGCCGGGACGAATGGATGAGAGTCTATGTTGCGCTCCAACTTAAAGTCACGCGGATGAGTAATTTCTGCATCAACAAATTCCACCTGCTCATTCATCACAACGCGCTGAGCGCTTATAAATGTGGTGTTGTTACGGCGTTCGCTTCGCAATCGGTCTATATCGATGTCTGCCGTCTGAATTTGGCTGGTCGTGGCAAAGCGCTCACCCCATGCCAACAATGCCCCATTCTCATAAATCAGCGCATTGCCACCATACACCACATCTTGTGTACTCTCGCCATATCCCGCGCTGCTATACACGTATCCGGTGATAGTACGTGCGCTCTGCTGTGCAAGCAAACTCTTGAGATAGGCATACCTACCAGCAATCTCGTCGCTGGCCGAGAGGTTGAAAATAAGGTCGGCACCCGCCAAAGCCAGTTCATTGCTGGGTGGCGTGGGTGCCCAAACATCCTCGCACAGCTCCACACCAAAAACAACTCCGTCGCACGTGCGGAAGAGCTGCGGATTGGGAGACACACAAATATTACACCCTGCAAAACGCAATGTGGTGGGGCGCAGGTCCTGCGCTGACGCAAACCATCGTTTTTCGTAAAATTCACCATGGTTGGGCAAATAGGTCTTGGGAACGATGCCCAATATACGCCCTTGCTGAATGACTACGGCACAGTTGAGCAAAAGGTCACCAACCATGATAGGCAGTCCGACAATAGAAATAATATCGAGCTGGCGGGTGAAGTCAAGCAGGTGCATCATGCTGTTTTCGGCTGCATCGAGCAACAACTGCTGCCTGAACAAATCCTGGCATGTATATCCGGTGATACACAGTTCGGGAAACACCATTATTTCCACTCCCCTACCCTCTGCCTGGGCAATAAGAGACTCAATCTCCATCGCATTCCGCCTGCAATCGGCCACCTGAACAGTGGGGACGGCACTGGCCACCTTAATAAATCCGTAGTTCATATTGTTGTAAATTAGAGTTGTTTGGCGAAGTTATAAACATTATCTGATTGTCACCATGGTAGCCCCATATCCATACTCCTGAA
Source organism: uncultured Prevotella sp. (assembly GCA_964450065.1). GTDB lineage: Bacteria > Bacteroidota > Bacteroidia > Bacteroidales > Bacteroidaceae > Prevotella. The sequence goes on from CAYVGR010000042.1 coordinate 10,689, forward strand.
ACGAAGCATCCTGATAGGTGTATGGTTTGTATTTATAGGTAAGCTCGTTGATAATTGCCCTACGCAACACTCCCTCACCCTTGCCATGGATAAACACTACTTTCTGTCCTTTTTTGCCGGATAGTTTTGCAAGTGTTTCGCGAAAAATCTTGAGCTGATACTCCAGTATTTCACCAGCCTTCATACCCTTGGTATTGTCGAGTATCTGCTCGGCATGAAGGTCTACAACCACCGTGTCGTCCAAATCTCTATGGCGCATATAGGGCGGTTTGCGCCGTCCTCCCTTACGTTGGTCGCCGGTATAGCGGCTGACGAGCTGCTCACGCTGATAATTGGATATGGCCTGTCCGGTCGTTTGTTTACTCCCCGCAGCCTTGAACATACTGTGTTTCAACTTCTCTGCATCGATATCGCGAGGGCGTTCCACCTTGTCATTTTCTACAATGGTATAGAGCATTGAGGGTGTTTCGAAGAACGGATTTTCCCTAAAAGTATGCACCTTAAAGAATTTCAAAGGGTCGATACGCAACACAACATCTACCGACGGTTTCAATTCGAAAGCTCCATCACGCTTGTAGGCTACAACCTGAACGGCCATCTTTCCTAACCCGGCAACCTCTTCACGGGTGAATTCCTTGACGAATTGCTTGGTGTTGGGTTCTATCTCGCCATCAAACTTCAGTTCCCACCGATTATCGTCACTTCCGAAACAGACAAGGCGCATGTAATAGTTGCTGTCGTTCACGAAGTACACTTCGTAGCTGGGATTGGCTTCGTTTAGAGCAGATACGGGAACAAAAGCCAAATAGGCAGACAGCTGATTGCCACCCTGGCGCTCGCGGGGCTTTGCCCTGAAGGTAATCTCCTTGTTGTCATCTATAACATCGGATACCGACGTATCCACATCTTCGTCCTGCCCTTCGCGCAAAAGTGCACTCACTGAACGGTTTTCTGGATTGTCGAAAGCGTTGTCGGGCTTAGCTCCAAACTTACCCATATTACCCTTCACTACACGGGAAGTGTTATAGTCTTTGGCTTGATCCAACACAACCTCGTTAGTACTTACGGGAATCTGGAAGCCGTCCTCATCCTCTACCAACACTATATTCTTTCCTTGAAAGCCGGCAATGACTCCACCACCAACCTCATTGAGGAACTTTACTTGATCTCCTATTTTCATTGTCTTCATATTTTATGGGGAACTCCGGAAGCTGGGAAAATTAATGTTCCCTAAGGAACCAGGCGTATTTACCTATCTGGCCAGAGCACGGTTAGCATTTGTTGATCATCATCTAATGCTCAACCCTCCTGGTTCCGAAACTCCTATGGTATTAAAAGGCTTGAGTCGCCATAGCTCAAGAAACGAAAATCATGGCTAAGGGCATAGTCGTAAACCTTGCGCCATTCGCCTTTCAGGAAGGCGCTCACCAACAGCAACAGCGTGCTTTGAGGCTGGTGGAAATTGGTTATCAGCATTTTCACAATCTTATAGATATAACCCGGAGCTATGATAATCTGTGTACTGGAATGCAACATGTCGAGCCCGTCGTGATCGAGATAGTCTAAGATATTCTGAATAGCCTCCCTTACCGTCACTGCCTTACCATCCACAAGCACCAACCCTCCGGCATCGTGGGGCAGGTCATAAGGCTCCCATTGGTTTACGTGTAGTTGCGCTTCGGATAAGTCGGCACACGTGGCGAGCTTCGCTCCCATATAATACAAACTCTCGAGCGTGCGAACACTCGTTGTGCCTACGGCAATAGCATGGCAATCGTGCTCCAATAGTCGTTTGAGCGTGTGGCGGTGAACCACCACATATTCGGTGTGCATGCTGTGCCCATCGATGGTTTCTGACTTTACGGGCCGAAACGTTCCGGCCCCAACATGCAGCGTTACCTCATCGCGCGTGATACCCTTGGCATCAATGGCCTGCAACACCTCGTCGGTAAAATGCAGACCGGCCGTTGGGGCGGCCACACTTCCATTAATCTTGGAATAGACCGTCTGGTAGGTGGTCTTGTCGCTTTCCTGCGTCTCCCGGTTCAGATATGGCGGAATGGGCAACTCACCAACGGTCTCGAGTATATCGGCAAAGTTCACCTCGCTGTTATTCCACTCGAAGTTTACCCAATAGTTGGTACCGCCGCTTTGTTCCTTCGTCTTGCTTCGGTCTATCGTAGCAGTGAGCGTCAGGCGATGTTCTTTAATCTCGAAGTCACGTTTCAGCGACCCCTCCTTCCACTTTTTAAGGTTTCCCACCATGCAGAGCCAACTGCATCGTCCGGTGCTCTGAAACATTTGTTCGTAATCGGCCGGTTGGACGGGCTCCATCAAAAACACCTCGATGAGCGCTCCGGTCTCCTTGCGGAAATGCATGCGTGCCTGAATTACACGGGTGTTGTTGTACACAAGAAGGCTCCCTTCGGGCAGATACTTAGGCAAGTTATAGAACACGTCGTGGGTTACTTCGCCCTTGTTGTAAAGCAACAACTTACTGTGATCGCGCTGGGGCAAGGGAAACTTGGCAATGCGCTCATCGGCAAGTTCGTAGTTATAATCGGAAATGTGAATGTGTTTTGTATCCATAATCAAAAAA